>CAYNGP010000001.1:0-73801 GCA_964396885.1 uncultured Bacteroides sp.
AAAACATCAGGGTCAGCAGGGTATTTGTTGCCGATTTCTGAGCCCTTAAAGCCTGCAAGAGCCATTTCGCTTACGCACTGCTCAAATGTATTTTCTGCACCAAGGTCAGGCATATCGTCATTAGTCCAGCCGATTGGTGCAATAGCTAATTTAACTTTGTTTGAATCAAGCATTTCTTATTTACCTTTCAAAATTTTTAATAAAGACACAATTATTAATAATCAAAAGTATCCTTAATATGTGCCTGCATATCCTTATATGCTGCTGCAACTGTTTCGCTTTCAGAAACCTCTGCAACACCAACTCTCCACCATGACTCAAAGCCCGGTGTCATAGTCTTTGGCAGCACCTTAATATCAAACAGGCATGAAACTGTCTGCTTTTGTGCATCTGCAAGTGCAGCACGAAGCTCGTCAGAGGTACGGCAGGTATAAGCCTTACAGCCATATCCCTCGGCAATCTTTGCAAAATCAGGATCAATTTCAGCACCATCGAGCATACCTGTTACAGGATTTCTTGCTCTGAAAACAGTACCAAATGTATCCGTACCCTGATTGTTCTGAAGATTTTCAATACAACCCCAGCCCATATTGTCAAACAGGCAAACGTTAATCTTTAAGCCCTCCTGCAAAGCAGTGTAAAGCTCGCTGTGACCCATAAGGAATGAGCCGTCACCGCAGAAGGTGTAAACCTGTGACTCAGGTTTAGCCATTTTTGCACCTAAAGCACCGTTAACCTCATAACCCATATTAGAATAACCGTATTCCATATGGTATGTACCTCTGTCCTTTGGTCTGAACAGTCTTTGCATATCGCCCGGGAGTGAGCCTGCTGAACCAAGAGCAATGGCGTCATCCTCCATAAACTCGTTGATTATACCAAGTGCAAGAGTCTGGTTAAGTCCGCCCTCAAGCTCGGTTGAATAATATTCATCAACAATAGCATCCCATTCAGTCTTTGCTGCTGAGATTTCATCAGTATAAGCTGATTTATATCCGTCGCAGGACTCAACAAGAGCAGTAACAGCCTCTTTAGCATCAGCAATAATTGCCTCTGCATCCATCTTGAATGCATCAAACGGGCAGACATTAATGCCTAAAACCTTTCTATTCTCATTAAAGAGCCACTTTGAAGATGTGGTGAAATCAGAAAAACGAGTACCAACACCGATAACCAAATCAGCATCTCTTGCGATAACATTGGCAGCCTTGCCGCCTGTTACACCGATACCACCGAGATTGAGCGGATGCTTCCAGTCAATAATACCCTTACCGGCCTGTGTTTCCGCAATAGGGATATTATATTTCTCAGCAAATTCAACAAGTGCTTTTTCAGAACCACTGTATCTTACACCACCGCCGCAAACGATAATCGGCTTTTTAGCCTCTTTAACCAGTGCAGTAGCTCTGTCAAGCTGTGATTTTGAAATAGGACGTCTGTCCATATGCCATACTCTTTTAGCAAGGAAATGCTCAGGGTAATCATAAGCCTCGCCCTCAACATCCTGCGGCATAGCAAGGCAAACCGCACCTGTATCTGCAGGGTCGGTTAAAACACGCATTGCGTTAATGCAAGCAGTCATAAGCTGCTCAGGTCTTGAAATTCTGTCAAAATAGTGACAAACACCCTTGAATGCATCGGTAACCGTTCTGCCGTAATTGTCAAAGAACTCAGCCTGCTGCAAAACAGGATCAGGCTGACGGCAGGCAAATGTGTCACCGGGCAGTACAAGAAGAGGAATTCTGTTGGCAGTAGCACAACCGCAGGCAGTTACCATATTGGTTGCACCGGGGCCGATAGAAGAAACGCAAGGGATGATAGCCTTTCTGTCCATCTGCTTAGCATAAGCCACAGCAGCAAGAGCCATATTCTGCTCATTTTTACCCTGGTAAAATTTAAGATTATGACCGCCCTGCTCTAACGCCTGACCAACACCTACAACACAGCCGTGACCGAAAATACCAAAAATGCCTTCAACAAATTTTGTTTCAACACCGTCACATTCAATATATTGATTGTCAAGGAACTTAACCAGTGCCTGTGACATTGTAAGTCTTATACGATTCATAAATTAAGCCTCAATTTCAGATAATTTAACAGGTCTGTTTTCAGCAACAGACTTCTTAGCAGCAAGACCAAGGCGAAGAGCCTCAAGACCGTCATAAACAGTTGTCTTTGTAGCCTTATCGTTAATTACACAGTCAATGAACTCTGTCATTTCATCTGTGAAGGACTGCATATATCTCTCAAGGAAGAAATAAAGCGGCTTGTCAGTTGTTGCACCGTTTTCATCCATAAACTCAACGTGAGTAGGTGTATCATTGGCAGCACTTGCCTGACCCTTCTTACCGAATACCTCAAGTCTTTGATCATAGCCATAAGCAGCCTTGCGGCAGTTATCAATAACACCGATAGCACCGCTCTTGAACTTAAGAGCAACAAGTGCAGTGTCAACATCACCTGCCTCACCGATAGCCGGATCAACGGTGACTGCAGCATTTGCATAAACCTCTTCAACCTCACCGCCGATAAAACGAGCCATATCAAAATCATGAACGGTCATATCAAGGAAGATACCGCCTGATACCTTAACATATGAAATTGGAGGTGGCTCCGGGTCACGTGATGTGATTTTGATTGTCTGAAGTTCACCGATTTTGCCCTTGTTAGCAAGGTCTTTAATTGTTGCAAAGTTGTGATCATAACGACGGTTGAAGCCGATCTGAAGCTTAACGCCTGCTTCATCAACAGCCTTGATAACAGCCTTGATTTTTTCAATAGTTAAATCAACAGGCTTTTCGCAGAAAATGTGCTTGCCTGCCTTAGCAGCCTCAATAGCAATGTCTGCATGAGTATCTGTTGAGGAACAGATAAGAACTGCTGTGATTTCAGGGTTGTTTAAAATCTCGTGATAATCCTCATAATAATTTGGAATACCAAGCTCCTCGCTTACCTTCTTTGCGCCCTCAACAAAAATGTCGGAAATAGCAACGATTTCAGCCTGTGGAATATGGTATGTAATTGATTTTGCATGTACCTGACCGATACGACCGGCACCAATAATGCCAACCTTAAGCTTTTCCATAAAATTTACCTCTCAAACTTATATTAAATTGGACATAATCCAATCCATCATTCCAATAATAGCACATCAACTTTTCTAATTCAATATGTTAAAATAAGAAAAATAATATTTTTTTACATTATTTTAAACAGTTGCATTAAATAAAAAATATATGTATAATATAAATAAATATACTATAATTAAGGAGAATACCGATGACATATACATACACACCACAGGGTGTTTGTTCACAGCAGATTACAATAGAGATTAATGATGATGAAATCATTAACAGCATCAGCTTTTTAGGCGGCTGCCACGGCAACCTTCAGGGCATTGCAGCCCTTGCCAAAGGCAGAAGCATTGATGATGTTATTGCTACGCTCAGAGGCATTGACTGCAGAGGCAGAGGCACATCCTGTCCTGACCAGCTGGCAGCTGCACTTGAGCAAATCAAAGCAGAATTATAAACAAGGGGTTATCATATGTTCAGACTTGAAAGTAAAATTTTACAGCGTGAATTCAAGGTGTATGAAGATAATCTTTATGCATCACAAATCAGAAACACCCTTTCAAAAAGGGATTTCATACCCGACGGCAACAGTGTTGAATTTTTATTTCACTTTACTGACGGCAGCGAATTCACATCAAAGGGCTTAAAGGTTACAGACCAGAAGCAGGAGGGTGGCAAGCTTTCCTTCACATTTGCAGAATGCTGTGGTGTTACAGTAACTATGAGCTTTTGGGCAGGTGAGGACGGCAACACCCTCAGAAAGCAAATCAGCTTTGTTCAGAGTGACACCAATGTGATTGATTATATTCTGCTTGAGCACATAGGAATAACAAACTCAAAAACACATTTCTGTGTTCCCACTGACATTGAAGGCAATGAGCTTGACGGCTTTGTTTCATCACTGGGTCAGCCTTTCTACATTGACAGCCTTTTCTTCGGCTGCGAATTCCCTGCAACACTTAACACCATTCTTTACGGAATAGGACAGGTTAAATATTATTTAGGTAAAAATGTCGAGGGCGTATTCAACTGCCCTGTTACCGTTGTAGGCGGTGCACGTGACAATACAATGGTTGATGTGCAAAAGGCATTTTTCGACTACATTGACGATATTGCCGTGCCTAACAAATTCAGACTTCAATATAACAGCTGGTATGACCATATGCTGAATATTGATGCTGAAAATATTGAAAAGTCATTTTATGAAATTGAAAGCAAGCTTTCATCAAATGGTGTTCCGCCCATTGATGCATATGTTGTGGATGATGGCTGGAACGATTACCGTGCACCATTCTGGAGCTTTAACAGAAAATTCCCTAACAAGCTGAGAGATGTAACCGCTATGACCAAAAAGCTTGGCTCAACCTTCGGATTATGGCTCGGTCCGAGAGGCGGATATAATTATCAATATAAGTTTGCGAAAAACATTGAGAAAAAAGGATTCGGCTCTTGTAATACGCAATCACGTGATATTTGTGTAGCCGATAAAACATATCAGAAAAATGTTGAAGAATTTATTGTTAACACCACAAAGGAATTTGACATCAGCTACTGGAAGCTTGACGGTTTCTGCTTAAGACCCTGTACAAATCCAAAGCACAACCATATGGTTGGCGGTGAAAACGATATGTACTTTTATTCTGAAATGTGGCAGGGCTGGGTTGATATTTTCAAAAATGTAAGAAAAGCACGCACGCAACAGGGTAAAGATCTTTGGATTAATATGACCTGTTACGTGCACCCATCACCATGGTGGCTGCAATACATTAACAGCATCTGGCTGCAAAACAGTCAGGATATAGGCTTTGCCGATAATCTTGAGCACCAGTCACAGCTTGACCGAGAGCTGACATACCGTGACGGCAGATATTACAACTCTCTGTGCACAAGAGCCTGGCAGATACCTCAAAGATATATCTATAACCACGAGCCGATTTATGGTACTGAGGCAAAGGTTAATTATTCTGACGAGGAATTTGAAAAATATTTATTCTTCAATGCCTGCCGAGGTCAGGCGCTCAATGAGCTGCACCTCAGCTACACTATGATGAATAAAACCAAGTGGCGTATTCTTTCAAAGGTAATACAGTGGCAAAAAAGCAACTTTGACATTTTAAGAAATGCAATGATGCTTGGCGGTAATCCTGAAGAAAATAATGTATATGGTTATTTCAGCTGGAATGATAAAGGCGACGGAATTATTGCACTCAGAAATCCAACCGACGAAAAGGCACCGCTGACACTGACACTGAACAAACTTATGGGCTGCCCTGAAAATTTGAAAAACGTCAACCGTTTCAATGTTTATAACGAGGGTGCAAGTGAAAACTTTGACAGCTATTCATATGGTGACAAAATTGATTTAACACTCAAACCATTTGAAATCAAAGTGCTTCAGTTCGGTAAAAGTGACAGAAGATACGACTACCTTGAAGCAACCAATGATTTCACGGTTTCATTTAAATATAACAGCAATGAAGAAAACTGCTCAATCTGTGAAAACAGTGATATCAGAATTGCTGTTGAGGACGGATATATAAAAATCAAATGCGATACTGCTACGCTTAGCTCAAAGAATAAGATAACAGGCAGTGAACACAAGATAACCGTTGTAAGAGAAAAGAATAAAATGGTTAAGCTTTATATTGATAAAACCCTTGACGGCTCAGCTTATGACACAGCTGCCAAAGGTGAAATTGATACTGAGCTTGTAAGCGATGCATTGGAATTCAGCGCTATCAACAAAGCAACCTCCTACGAGGAAATTGTTGCACTGAAAAGAGTACTAACTAAAGCTGTTAAAAGGAGGAGCTACTAATATGAAATGCAAAAAATGCGGCAGTGATGCCTTAATCAAAAAAAATGACTGGTACGAATGTGCCAGCTGCGGTGCAACTATGTTTGACACCGATGTGAAAATCAATGATGTTGAAAGCCCTACAAAAGAGGTTGAACGATTAGAACAGGCGGAGGAAGGTAAGGAAAGCACATATAAAACCTATAATCCAAATAAGCCTGACGAAAATGATATTAACGAAGAAAAAAAGCCCAAAAGCAAATTACGTGAGGCAATAGAATTTTTAATTCCCATTGTTGTTGCGGTAATTATTGCAATCATTTTAAAATCTGTTGTTTTTGCAAATGCAGTAGTTCCTACGGGCTCAATGCTTAACACAATTCACGAGGGTGACAGAATTATTGCCAGCAGGCTTGCTTATATTAATGACGACCCTCAAAGATATGATGTTATCATTTTCAATTATCCGGATGATGAAAAACAGATTTATGTTAAGCGTGTTATAGGTCTGCCGGGTGAAACCGTTCAGATTGTTAATGGTATTGTATATGTTACAAAGCCGGACGGCGAAATAATTCAACTGGATGACAGCTTTGTTACTAACTGTACACCTGAAGGTGATTTCGGACCATTTGAGGTACCTGCTGACAGCTATTTTATGATGGGCGACAACAGAAATACCAGTTGGGATGCAAGATTCTGGGAAAACAAATATGTTCATAAGAGTAAAATTTTAGGTAAAGTTAAATTTAAGTACTATCCAAGTTTCGGCAAAATTGAGTAATCTTACAGAGGGGAAAAATATGAGCCAGACTAATTATGTTCCTAAGAAAGAGAGATGGGCATTCAGCATCGGTGCAATGGGTCAGGGTATGATTTATGCAATGATGTCAAGCTACATCAGCGACTATTATTTGAACGTTCTTCAGCTTGCACCTATGTTTGTGCTGCTGCTTATGCTTTTGGCAAGAGTGTGGGATGCGATCAACGATCCGCTTATGGGTATGATTGTTGACAGACGCACTACCAAACGCGGCAAAATGAAGCCGTACATACTTTACGCATCCATTCCCATAGGTGTTTTAACCATACTGATGTATTTCAGCCCTGATATCAGTAAAGGGGCAATGATGTTATATGCAGCTATTGTTTATGTTCTTTGGGGTATGAGCTACACTATGGCGGATGTTCCCTTCTGGAGTCTTCCGAATGTTATGACTCCGGATGCCGAGGAACGAAGCTCAACAATTTCCTTCTCACGAATATTAAATGGTATAGGCTCTGCTGTGCCCGAAGTTTTATTCCTTGTTATCGGTTTGGTTTTGCCGAATATTCTCGGTGCTTCTGACGGACTTGAATACAACAAAACCAAGTATCTTATTATGGCAATATTCACCGTCGTAATCGGCTTATTGCTTTATTCAAGAACTTATTTCAACGTTAAAGAGAGAGTTGTTATTCCTGACGTTAAGCCTGTAAAGGGCGAGCCGTCAAGGCTTTCACGTATTTTCAAATGCAAACCGCTTATGCTGGTTATTTTAATGGGTGTGCTTTCAAGCGGAAGATATATGGTGCAGGCAGCAGCTGTTCACGTTGCTCGATATGCCTTTTATATCGGTGCACCGCTGGAGGGTATGACCGATGCAGAAAGAATTGCTGCAATTGAAGCCAGCGTATCATCCGTCAAAACAATTTTCCAGGTTTGTGCAATCGTTGGTATGTTTGGTGCAATGCTTGTTATGCCTGCACTTATGAAGCGCTTTGACTACAAAAAAATTGTTATTGTTACCTGTATGGCAGGCTTTGTGGCAAGCATTTGCACCACACTAATCGGCTGGTTTACAATGAACTTATATATTTGTATTCCGTTCATTTTAATCTCCTGCATTCCTTTAGGTGTGCTCAATGTTATCAGCTACGCTATGATTTGCGACTGCCTTGACTATATGGAGCTGAAAACAGGCTTCAGGGACAATGCTTTAGGCTCTGCCTGTCAGGGCTTCGTTAACAAGCTCGGCAACGCATTTGCAACATCAGGCATTGTTGTGATGTATATGTTCATCGGTCTTGAGCCTGAAAAAATGCTCAGCTCAGACGTTATTATGGCTGCAACTGATTTAGCAATGACCCAGCGTTTTGCCATGTTCTCACTTGTTTCAATTGTTCCCGGTATCAGCATGCTGCTTTGTGCAATACCAATGTTCTTCTATAAAATCAGTGGCAAGGAAAAGGAAAGAATCCAAACCGAGCTTGCTGAACAGCGTAAAGCAAGAGGAATCAAAATAGGTGACTGATTATGAATAAAAAGCTGTTCGCTTTAGGTGCAGTCGGAGCAGGAATTATTGCAGGTACTGCACTCCACGGCTATATGGATGTTATGGCAAGAGAAAGCAAGTTCAAATCCCTTATCGGCTACCTTGCCACTAAAGATGAAAACAAAGGACCAAATGAATTTCTTGAATTTAACCGTTCAAAGCATGAATGGATTCAATCTCAGAATAACAAAAGAATAACCATAAAATCGCACCGTAACAAGGATTTAGTCGGCTATCTCACCTACCCTGCAACAGAAAGCAAGGTATTTGTAGTGTTTGCCCATGGTCATCACACCGACCATAACGGTGACCCTGCAAACTTTTTACAGTATTATGTTGAAAAGGGTTATAACTTTCTTGCAATGGATCATGTATCCTGTGGTGAGAGTAAGGGCAGCTTCACTGGCTTTGACTACTTTGAGCATAAGGACTGCCTGCTCTGGATTGATTATTTAATCAATCGTTTCGGCAACGATATAAAAATAATTCTTCACGGTGTGTCCATGGGCGGTGCTACGGTTTGTAAAATGATAAGCAAGGTGCCCCCACAGGTTAAGCTTGCTGTTGCAGACTGCCCCTACACCAGTGCCATTGAAGAATTTGAGGTAACTGTTAAGAGTGTTGGGATTAAAAATCCACAGCCTTTAGTAAAAATATTTAATACTGCAAACAAGGTAATTGCAGGCTATGACCTTAACGATACAGAGGTCAGGAGCTCGGTACTGCAGGCAAGAGCACCGATGCTTTTTGTTCACGGTGATAATGACGGACTTGTTCCCACAAATATGGGCATTGAGCTTTATGAGCTTTGTTCAGCACCAAAAGAGCTTTTCATTGTCAGCGGCGCAGGGCACGCAGATTCAATCCGTATCAATGAAGCAGGCTACCACAAAAAGCTTGATAAATTTATTAATAAATATTTAGGAGTGTAATTATGCCATTTATTGAAGTTAAAACAAACCAGACTATATCAGACAAAACCGCTTTAAAATCCGCCCTTGGCGAGGCAATCACAGCTATCCCAGGTAAAAGCGAGGCTTGGCTTATGGTTGAGCTTGAGGGTGAAAAGGATATGTATTTTAAAGGCAGCGACGAGCCATGTGCTATGTTTGAAATCGCTATCTTCGGCAAAGCAAGTGATGATGCATACGACGATTTAACAAAACGAATTTGCGATGTCAGCGAAAAGCTGTTAGGTGTATCTGCTGACAGAACATACGTTAAATACAGTGAAATTGATCACTGGGGCTTTAATAATTTTAATTTCTGATAATATTAAAACATGTCATAACAAAGACTTTAAGCCAAAGGACAATATTGTTCTTTGGCTTATTTTGTGATATAATTTCGTTAACGGATAAATTGGAATTTAGAGGAGGTATCTTATGAGATTAGACGGCTTTGGATTGTTGGTTAATGATATGGGTAAAATGATTCGATTTTATAGAGATGTACTTGGTTTTGAAATTAAAGAAGATGAAAGCACATCCAATGTATATTTGGTAAAGGACGGTACATTGTTTTTACTTTATGGAAGAGCAGATTTTGAAAAAATGACGAATAGAAAATACGAATATCTTAAAAGCGTAAATGGTCATTTTGAAATTGCATTATATGTAGATACATTTGAGGAAGTAGATACTGAATATCACAAAGCAATCTCCAAAGGAGCAACATCTATATTAGAGCCTACAACAGAGCCTTGGGGACAAAGAACCTGTTATATTGCTGATCCGGAAGGAAATCTGATAGAGATTGGTTCGTTCAACAAACCGTTTGACCGATAAATTCCAAAAAATAAACAAAACCCACTGAGCAACACACGTCACTCAGTGGGTTTAATATTTTATAATTACTTATTAAGCTTTCTTTGAATTGCTTTAACGATTTCAACAATCGGAATAACAAGCACTGCCAACGCAAGAGATATTGCATATTCAATCAAGCTGATGTGTGCAAAATCAAATGCTTCTGCAAGGAATGGGATATAAATAACAACTGTTGAAAGCACAAGGCTGAGAACCATTGCACCCACCAAATACCAGTTGACACTGCCCATTTTTGCAATGGTCTGACGGCGTGAACGCATATTGAAAGAATGGAAGATTTCTGACATTGCAAGAGTCAAGAACGCCATTGTCATACCATTCTGGTGGATAAGCTCCTCTGAGCCGTGTGCAAGCGCAACACCAAGCTGATTTGTACCGAAGAAATAAGCGAGGAGTGTAAGCGCTGTTACCATTAAACCCTGATAAACACAGTCAAAGCCCATACCACCTGCAAAAATTCCTTCCTTGGAATTTCTCGGCTGGCGTTTCATAATGTCCCTTTCGCCCTTTTCAAGACCAAGAGCAAGAGCAGGCAGACAGTCGGTAATCAGGTTAATCCAAAGCAAATGAACAGGCTCAAAAATTGTAAAGCCCATTAAGGTTGCAATGAAGATTGTAACGACCTCACTGAGGTTTGATGAAAGCAGAAACTGAATGGAATTACGAATGTTATCATAAATTCTTCTGCCCTCTTCAACGGCTGAAACAATTGTTGCAAAGTTATCATCAGCAAGCACCATATCAGCAACATTTTTAGTTACATCAGTACCTGTAATACCCATACCAACACCAATGTCGGCATTTTTGATTGACGGAGCATCGTTAACACCATCACCTGTCATAGCGGTGATTTTGCCTTTAGCTTTCCAAGCCTTAACAATTCTTACCTTATGCTCAGGCTGTACACGAGCATATACAGAATACTTTTCAATTTCTCGGTCAAGGTCTTCGTCACTGATTTTGTTAAGCTCAGCACCTGTGATTGCACCGCTTGCATCATCAATGATTCCAAGCTCTCTGGCAATAGCTACTGCCGTATCCTTATGGTCACCTGTAATCATAATCGGTCTGATACCTGCCTGACGGCACTCCTTAATAGCGTCCATAACCTCAGGTCTTACAGGGTCAATCATACCTGTTAAGCCGACATAACAAAGATTTTGTTCAAGCGCATCTGCATCTTCACTTTCAGGCTTTTCCTTATAAACACGCATAGCACCGCAAAGCACACGAAGTGCCTTGTCTGCCATTTCTTTATTATCTGCAAGGATTTCTGCACGTTTTTCATCCGTCATAGGAAGCTGCTTGCCATCCTCGTAATATGCTGTGCAGCGTGCCAGAACAACATCAGGGGCACCCTTAGTATACTGAATATAACCATTTTCGCTCTTATGAACGGTTGACATCATTTTTCGCATTGAATCAAATGGTGCTTCCATCACTCTTGGGAATGAAGACTCAAGCTTTGACTTAGGAAGCTCTAACTTATCAGCATAAGCAACAAGTGCAGCCTCAGTAGGCTCACCCTTTACAGTACCGTCATCCTGAAGCTGAGCATCACAGCAAAGCGCCATAGCAGATGCAAGGAGTTTTTCATCAGCACCCTTATATTCAACAACAGTCATCTTGTTCTGGGTAAGTGTACCTGTTTTATCAGAACAGATAATCTGTGTACAGCCAAGGGTTTCAACGGCTGTCATTTTTCTGATAACCGCATTTCGCTTACTCATTTTTGTAACACCGATTGAAAGCACAATGGTTACAACAGCGGCAAGCCCCTCAGGAATAGCTGCAACAGCAAGTGAAACAGCAACCATAAATGTATCCAGAACTGTATTGAAGTTAACTGCATCACCTGCTATAAATGAACGAACTATATCAAAAACAAAAATAAATACACAAATGCCCAAAACAAGAATAGACAGAATCTTTGAAAGCTGGTTGAGCTTTATCTGTAAAGGTGTATCACCATCCTCAGCCTGCTCAAGGGCATCTGCAATCTTGCCCATTTCGGTATCCATACCTGTTGCAGTAACTACGGCTCTGCCATGGCCATAAACTACATTTGAGCCCATATAGCACATATTCTTTCTGTCACCGAGAGGAACATCATCACTGCCCAGCGGATCAATGGCTTCTACCTGCTTATTAACAGGAACAGACTCACCTGTAAGTGCAGCCTCTTCAATCTTCATTGAAGCACAGCTGATAATTCGGCAATCGGCGGGAACGCTGTCACCTGCTTCAAGCTCAACAACGTCACCCACAACAAGCTCCTCACTTTTAATATCAATCAGCTTGCCGTCACGGTAAACCTTTGAGGTTGCAGCAGCAATTTCCTGCAATGCTTCAATCGCTTTTTCTGCCTTTTGCTCCTGAACAACACCAAGTACTGCATTGAGCAGAACAACAAACATAATGATGAAAACATCTGTAAATCCCTCACCGCTGACAGCACCTGTAATGGCAGAAATAACAGCAGCAACGATAAGTATAATGATCATCGGGTCAGCAAGCTGACTTAAAAACTTATGAATAATGGATTCCTTTTTACCCTCTGCCAGCTTGTTTTTACCGTTTTTCTCAAGCCTTGAATTTGCTTCAGCAGTAGTCAATCCGCTTTCGCCGGACTTGATTTCATCAAAAACAGCACTTGTGTCCTTCAAATACTCCTTCATACTAAGACCCCTTTTGAAAAATTAAATAAATAAAAACCCGTACATAGTATTACACTATGTACGAGTCTCATTCTTAAAAACTAAACCAGCCGATAAACGGCAAGCTGTTGATTTAGCTCACACTATGTAAATGATGTGTGGAACTACTCCCTCGAACAGCAAACATTATACCACAAAATGGTAAAAAAGTCAATATTTAAATAGCCTATTGTCTATTAAATCAAGGTTAAATATTTATTAAATTCATTTAAACTCTTGCAACCATTTCACCATATTCTTCTTTGCTCTTTTTGATGAAATCCTCAACCTGCTTTGCAGAAGGCATAGCATCTGAACAAGAGTGAGCTGAAATAAGAATTGAAGCAGAAGCTGAACCGAACTCAAGACACTCAATAATTTCCTTGCCCTGAAGAAGGCTGTAAAGGAATGATGAGCCGTAGCCGTCGCCACCGCCAAAGCCCTTAAGCTTAACAGCAGGGAATGGCTTGATTGAATAGAACTTGCCATCATTAGTATATGCAGTTGAGCCCTCTTTACCGTGCTTAATTACACAAATTGTTGCACCAAATGACTGCCAATATTTAGCAGACTCAGGGTCACTGTCCTTAACGCCAACAATACCCTCTGTCAAATCAAATTCCTCACGTGAACCCATAATAATATCGGCATTCTGTGCAACAAGGCTGTAGTAAACTGCGATTTCATCCTTTGAAGTCCAGGTGTATTCACGGTAGTCAATATCAAAAATGATTCTGACATTATTCTTTTTAGCAAGCATCATAGCCTTAAGGCAAGCCTCACGTGAAGGTGATTTTGCAAGAGCAGTACCACTGATAACAATAGCCTTTGCTGATGCAATATACTCCTCCTTAATATCCTCAGGCGCCATACAGAAATCAGCAACATTGTCACGATACATAAGGATTGATGACTCATCCTTTGAAAGAATTTCAGTAAAGGTTAAGCCAAGGCACTCACCATTCTTTGCCCTTGTAATCTGGCTGGTATCAATACCCTCTTTATCAAAATAATTAACAACAAAATCGCCGAACTGGTCATTGCTTACGCAGCCACAGAAACCAACCTTGCAGCCAAGACGAGCAAGACCAACTGCAATATTTGCAGGTGAGCCGCCAACATACTTGTTAAAGTTTGATGACTCGCTCAGCGGCATATACATATCAGTCGGATTAAAGTCAATAGCGATTCTGCCGATTGGAATAAAATCCAATGGTTTTGACATATCAAATGTAATGTAGTTCATAATTTTTACCTCTTCAATTTAGTTACGCTTTATTGTCACTGCCAAAAATTAAAATGTGCTTTTTCGCATTTTCATAAGCACCCTGCACCTCGGCAGCCTGCAAATCGTAGTAACCTTTTATACTGTCATTATTATAGCACTTAGAAACAGTGTTTTCAACCATATCAAAGGTTGCAGTTGCAATATTTATCTTTTTTATACCTGTATGAGAGCACTTAACAAAATCATCAGGAGTAATACCTGTTCCGCCGTGTAAAACTAATGGCAGGTCCGTGTTTTTCTCAACCTCTTCAAGAATGTCAAATCTGAGCTTTGGAGTGCTCTTATAATTACCATGAGCATTGCCGATTGCAATTGCCAAAGCATCAACGCCTGTTTCTTCCTCAAAACGAACGGCATCCTCTGGCTTTGTGCAGTTTATGGCAATATCCTCAGAGCCGTCCTCACTGCCGCCAACACAGCCAATTTCAGCCTCAACAGAAGCATCATATTCCTCGGCTATTGCCATAACCTTTTTGGTCATTTCAATATTTTCATCAAGTGGCAGGTGTGAACCATCAAACATAACTGAGGTGAAACCAAGGTCAAGTGCCTGTGAAATCTTTTCAAGCGTTTTGCCGTGGTCAAAGTGAACAGCTACGGGAGTATCAGCATTTTCAGCCGCAGCAACCATCAACGGACCTATCAGCTCCAACGGACTTTGCTTTAATCTGACCTCTGCAATCTGCAAAATAACAGGTGCATTAAGCTCCTTAGCAGCCTGCAGAACACCCAGCACCATCTCCATATTCGCAACTGAAAATGAGCCAACTGCATAATCACCTGCCTGGGCATCTGCCAACAGGTCACGCATATTAACCAACATAAATATTACCTCGATTGTTCAATTAATAATTAGAGCGAGCCGACAATAAGCCGAGTTCTGTCGTGGGCAATCATCTATCTCGACGCAGCATTGCTGCTGCGCTCAAGCCATCCTTCAAAGTTATGTGTCGAGCAAACAACCCTTTAGTCGATGTTGCAGCGGATAGGGTTTACATGGCAAGGGATGTTACCATCCCCTCGGTGAGCTCTTACCTCGCCTTTCCATCCTTACCTGAAAATCAGGCGGTTTATTTCTGTTGCACTTTCCCTAAGGTCACCCTCGGCGGCCGTTAGCCGTTATCCTGCTCTGTGCTGCTCGGACTTTCCTCATATTGCAAAACAATACGCGATTGCCTCGTCGGCTCGTACTTTATATTTTAGAATAAATTAACATTAATTGCAACATTTTTTATAAATTCGTAAATAACTTTTAAAAAATCTTAGTTGAAAAAGTAATAGATATATAGTAAAATTCTATTTATAAAGAAGGTGATATTATGCCTCGTTTTGACGATGAGGATTTCAGACCAAATAATGATAAAAGGGACAGAACAGTTCCTAAAGAAGAAAACTATTACAGCTACTCCCCTGTTGATTTGAATTTCAACAGCCGTGAGCAAAATGTTGTCAGGGACAACCAGATAAGAAGAGGAATAAATCCCTGTGACAACGTTCCCCCTGTGCAGCAAAACAGCTACACTCCACCGCCGCCGGTACGCAGATTTCAGAGTGAAACCGCCGGTGACTTTGCACCGCCTGCACCTCCAAGAAGGCGTGCACCGCAAAATGACGGTGATGATAATAAGCCTAAAAAGCGTTTTCATCTTATCAAATCAAAAAAGAAACGCATAACCACTATTATTTTTGCAGTCATCCTGGCATTAATTCTTATTGTTGTGGGAACGCTCTCCGGTATTATGGGCAGAATAACCTATAATGATAAAAAGGAAAACACCTATGTTTCTGCTTCTGAGCTGGAAAGCAGTGCAATGGTTAAAAATATTTTGCTGTTAGGTGTGGATGCCCGTGCAGGTGAAAATGCCAACGAAACTCGATCAGACACAATGATGCTCGTTTCAATTGATATGAAACACCACTGCATTAAACTCACATCCTTCCTGCGTGACACCTGGGTTTATATACCAAGTCTTGGCTATAATCAAAGACTTAACGCTGCTTGTTCATCAGGCGGATACCAAGGAGTGGTTGATGCTATTGAGTATAACTTTGGTGTTGATATTGACGGATATGCTGTAGTTGATTTTGAGATGTTTAAGGTTCTCGTTGACAGCCTTGGCGGTGTTGAGGTTGATGTTACCGAGGCTGAGGCTAATGAAGTAACAAATCATCCTTACAGATATGGCGATGTTGTTCTTGAATCAGGTAAATACAAGCTGACAGGTGAGCAGGCACTTGCCTACTGCCGAATCAGAAAGATAGACACCGATTTTGTAAGAACTGAAAGACAACGCACAGTAATGAGTGCAATACTCAGCGATGCCAAACATTCTAACCCATTTACGCTGTTGAATATGGCATATAAGAGTGCACCATATATTGAAACAGATTTAACAAAAGGCGAGCTCAGAAGCTTCGTTATGCGTGCATCCCTCTGTCTTGCCAGTGATGTTAAGCAAACTAAGGTTCCATTTGAGGGAACATGGGAATACGCAACAATCAGCGGCAACAGTGTAATCAGCATTAATGTTGAAAGCAATAAAGACAAGCTTATTGATTATATTTATAATGATGTTTTAGAATAAACAACTGAATAAAATCAGAAAACCGAGGAGCAACTGCTCCTCGGTTTTTGTTTAAGATTTTTAATTTAACACAGAAAAAAGGGGTGGCTTGCGCCACCCCTCCGAGTTTAAGAAATTAGGATTAGTCCCAACCAGCGTTCATGTCTTCAAGACCTGAAGTAGTGATTACGTCAACAGTCTTAAACTCTTCGATTTCAGCCATTGGCTTTGTATATAACTCTTTCATTACGAATCCTCCAATCTACTTAAGCGTAAGTATATACCATTGGAGCAGCGTAAGTTACAACAACTTCACCGTCAGCCTTAGCATAAGCAATGAATGCACGAGCAGTCATTGAACCACTCTGAGCTGAGAGACCGTAAGATACTGAGAACTGCTCAGAAGCTGTCTTAGTATAAGCAGCCTTTACAGCCTTACCATCAACATCATCAAGAGTGATGTCACCAAGGTTACCCTTACCGTAAACGAAACCTGAATCAATGTATGTGCAGTCATCAGTCATTGTACGTGTAGCGATAAACTGAACCTTAATCTTACCGCCTTCAGTAATCTCATTATAACCAACGTTACCTACCATTGGAACAGCCTCAACGCCGTCCATAATAGCAACAACTTCGATATCCTTACCTACATAGAAGCTGTAAGTGTCGCCATAAGCAACTGTTACGCCGTTAACGCTCCAAGCCTTAGCGCCTTCCTTAGTTACAGTAACAAGAGTATCGTAAGCTACGTCTGTAGCAACGTCTGCTGTCTCAACACCGTCAACAGTAATTGTTGCGCCTGTTGCAGTTACTGTGTAGTTAGCGCTCTCATCAAGCTCATACATAGCAATCACTGTTGCAGAAGCTGTAAGAGCAGCGATTTCTTCAGCTGTCATTGTCCAACCAACAAATGCATAACCTGAACGAGCAGGAGCATCAGGAATTGTAACCTGAGCTGCATCAGTTACTACCTGTGAGCTTACAATGTTACCATATCCATCAGCGAAAATAACTGTGAATGCAGTATCACTATCTTTCTCAAATACAGGAGTATAAGTTACATCAGCAAGAGCTGTAGTTGTGAATGTAGCATCAGTTGAAACAGTTGTTAAGCCGTTAGCAACCCAACCTAAGAATTTAACGTCGTCGTTAGCTGTAGCAACAAGTGTTACAGTTGACTGAGCAGGAACCTTAACAGTTGCACCGTCAGTTACATCAACACCGTTAATTGTTACAACACCTAAATCTGTACCCTCAACAGTTACATTGTAGCCAGCAAGCTTTGTACCAGCAGCTGTTCTTGTGTCTGTAGCTACGCCACACTCGTCACAAGTAGCTGTCTCTGTACCGTCAGCATCTACAGTAGCATCGTTGTTGTATACATAGTTTGTGAAGGTATGAGCCTTCATTGAACCAGCGTCAGCGATTGTGTCAGTTGCGTCACCGCAAACGTCACAAGTAGCTGTCTTTGTACCATCAGCGGTGCAAGTAGCATCGTTGTTTGGTGCGTAGGTTGTGAATGTATGAGCATCTGTCTTTGTACCAGCAGCTGTTCTAACATCTGTAGCTACGCCACAAACATCACAAGTAGCTGTCTCTGTACCGTCAGCAGCACATGTTGCATCGTTGTTGTATACATAAGTTGTGAATGTATGAGCATCTGTCTTTGTACCAGCAGCTGTTCTAACGTCTGTAGCTACGCCACACTCGTCACAAGTAGCTGTCTCTGTACCGTCAGCTGCACATGTTGCATCGTTATTGTATACATAAGTTGTGAAGGTATGAGCCTTCATTGTACCAGCATCAGCGATTGTGTCAGTTGCGTCGCCGCAAACGTCACAAGTAGCTGTCTTTGTACCGTCAGCAGTACATGTAGCATCGTTGTTTGATACGTAGTTTGTGAATACGTGCTCGCAAGTAAGCTTAGCAAGAGTATCTGTGTAACCGTTGCCGCAAGCACACTCGTACTTGTCATAGCCTTCCTCAGTTACAGTAGCATCCTTATGATCTACTACTACGAAATTACAGTCAACAGTCTTAGTTGTTGTACAACCGTTAACGCAAGCAATAGCATGCTGGTTGTTCTCAAGTGCTGTTAAAGCACCTGTGTAGCTGTGCTCTAACTTTGAACCTTCATCAGTGATTGTGTCTGTAGCTTCACCACATTCACAAGTAGCTGTCTTTGTACCATCTGCTAAACATGTAGCATCGTTGTTTGATACATAGTTTGTGAATGCGTGCTGATGCTCTTCTTCACCGCTACCGTTTGGATTTGCCCAAACTACAGCAGCATTAGCGAATGTATAAGGTGTATCATCGATTGTTACTATGTAATTCTCTTCACCTACTACAGGATTCATACGATAGATAGGCTCTAAAATACAACCACCATCGTCTGATTCAGGAGTAAATACATCAGTAATCTTACACTCTTTCTGAACCTCAAAGTAAGCTGTACCTGCAACAACACCAAACTGTCCCTGCCATGGTCTTTCTTCAGCAGTACCGATGTAAGTCATAATTTCAGCAGCACCGTTGGTGAATAAACCATTAGCAAAAGCAATACTCAGCACACCATCCCAGTTTATCAAGCTTGGGAATGAGATGTTTGTTTTAGTCATGGTATTATAGAACTGTGAACCAGTTGCACCAGCAAGTGAGTTTGTAGCCTCAGTTACATATCCCCACTTATCACGAGTACCGGTAATTTCACCGTTATAATAACCAGGTCTTAAGCATTCAGCGTCATAGCGCACACGAATCTGTCCGCAATTAAGAATATCTACGCCGCCGAACTCACTGGTGAGAGCGATTCTCTGACCAACCTTTAAAGTAGCATTAGGGTCAAGAATCTGATCCTTTGTAGCTTCATAAGTGCATGAAGTATCATAAGTATAATAGTTTCTGTACTTAGCTTTAATATCATCGATATTACCCTTAGTACCAATATCTGATACTGTAAAACCAAATACAGGTTTGTAATGGTCACGTAAATCTTCGTTATAGAATACAATACCATCAAGATCGTCGATATCACCGAATGATGCATCGCTTGGACCCTCTGGATGTTCATCTGAAAGCACTTCACTGTTATAGCCATCGAAATATGGCTCTGAAGTGATTGTTGATGGGTCAACACCATCATCTATCCACCATTTTCTGTTGTTCTCTGCAGCGAAAACAGTAAATGGCATTGAACAAATAATCATAAGAATTGCAAGCATTGAAGCAAGAACTCTTTTAAAAGTTTTGTTCACTTAACATTACCTCCATATTATTTTATTTCAAATCCATTATATTTTGCACCGGAACAAGAATAAACTATACCGGCATCTGCAACTGTCACTCGACCATCGCCATTCAAGTCGCATACAGAACCCAACTTGTTTTGGTAAACCGGACCGGCATCAGCTACAGTAATTACAGCATCTACCATAAAGTTACAAGCGATAATAGGAATAGTTAGCCCAGTTATATCCTCATTACCCATAGTGATAACTATATCCTCACGAGGTAATGCGTAGGTAGATGATATTGAAGCATAATACGTACCCGTCGGCAACGCATCAATTGTAAATAGATTTGAAGCTTCAGTATTATCTGTTTTTTCAGTATATACTGTGTTAATTGTTTTAATTGGCTCCGTTTCCTCTGTAAAATCAGGAGTATCGTAAACATTTATGGTATAAACACCATAAGGCACTTTGTTATCTGTAGAACCTTTTGAATTCTTCATTATAACTAAAGAACCGCTTACGCTGTGACCATTAGACGGAGTGATGTCACAAGTCATAGGGTATAACACCCCGTTATAATTGCCGGCATCCTCGTTTGATACCAAGGCGTATTCGTCGGCATGACCATCATTATAGTTAACCTGAACGAATGTATGGTGCGGATTGGTTGACGGAATAATTACATCAGCTGCATCGCAATCTGATGTAAAAGTGATAGACATAGTAGCAACCACCTGGCCGTCAGAATTTATGCTTGAATAATTTGCATTATCCGAAACAAAACCAAAAACGAGATTTCCGCTTGCATTATCAACTACAGTACCCATTGATGTAACATCTGCAAGTTCATCACTCATTAATGAAAGCGAATTGCTGTCAATAGAAACGGATGAATCATAGGTAGCTGTAAATTGAAGTGTTGAAAAATTTTCTACACCCTTTATGTTGAAACTAACATCATAAGTTCCGGCAGTTAATTTGTTGCCGTCAACTTCTACATCATCTTTGAAATAAGTACAATAAATCTCCGGAGATTCATCTCCCAATTCAGCCGCAAAAACGGTCATATCGGGAGCTAAAAATGTAAGCATTGCTATCAACATAACTACTGCAGCAGAAGCCGCAACAGCAAACATTGTTAAAGAATGCTTTTTTTCGCACTTAAGCATATATACCTCCGTAGAACTAACATCTTCGAAATTACTTTTCATCAATACATAATACCTTCATCAATGACTGACATAGACAAACGTCTTTTCAAACTGTTCATGTCGATAGATTCCGGTTAGCTTTCAAAATAAAAATTCAATTATAGGTGTTTTATAATAAACGAATTATAAAAATTCATGAATTGTCGAATTAATGTTACCGAAGCGGCAGGGTTACCCCCGCCGCAACGGAAAAATTTAATAGTAGACTAATTACTGAATTGTAACAGCCGGTAAGTCCTTAGCACCTGCGCAAGAGTAAACAATACCTGCATCGGCTACTGTAACCTTACCGTCACCATTCAAGTCACAAACAGTACCAAGCTTGTTTGAATAAACCATACCTGCATCGGCTACTGTAATAACGGCATCTACCATGAAGTTACAAGCAATTACTGGGATTGCACCACCAACAACATCAGCGTCAGCAACTACAAGTGTAATATCGCTGCGTGTAAATGCATACTTAGATGAAATCTCCATAGTGTAAGTGCCTGAAGGAATATCCTCTAATGTGAATGTGTTGTCTTTATAAGTTAATGCAAATGTTTCTGTTGCGATAACATCATCGCCATCCTTGATTGTTACAGTGTAATCACCGTTAACACCCTTATTGTCTGTAGCGCCCTTAGCGTTCTTAGCAACAACAATTGAAGCACTTACATTAAAGCCAGCTGGCTTATCAGCCTCAACAACCGGAACGATTGTGAGATCATCCATACCTGACTTAAGCTGAACTGTGTATGGATTTCTGAATTCCTTCTGATCATTTACAAGCATATGCTGGTAAGTGTAACCATCAGCAGCAGTAACTTCGATGTCGATTGATGTACCAACCTCGTATGAAGCTGCGCCTGTAACAACTGCACCGTTAATTGTAACAATTGCACCAGGAACATCAGCAACAGTAACCTGAACTGACTCAAGTGGAGTGAGTGCAAGCTCTGCAATCTGAAGACGAGTATCAGCTGTATAAGCACTTGTTACACAAGCTGCATAGTCGTATGAAGGATCATAAATAGCGTTATTCTTAGCATATGAGCTATCGTTACCGATAGTAGCAACATTTACTGCAGCAGCAAGCTTTTCAACATATACGTTCCAGCTTGCCTCTGACCATGTACCATCGTTAACGAGTTTGCCGTTAGCATCCCAAGCACCGAATCTTGGATCAGCAGCACCAGACTTCTTTGCTACAGAAGCAGCAGAAACAAGGTTGCCGTCTTCGTCGTATACAGCAGGAGTAGCGGACATTCTGTTCCAGGTGTTACCTGAAGCACAAAGGATTTCAGCCTCAAGCTGGTCACCTAAGTAACCACGCTCAACAACGTTATCCATATAGATATCGAATAATCTCAAGTATTCAGATACCTGTGTTGATGACAGAGTAGATACAACCTCTACGCTGACAATCTCAGTATCACTGTTAGCAAGCTTAGCGTAGTCTGTGTAAGAAAGTGTTTCTTCAACAACCTCACCAGCATAGTTAACATAAGATACTTCTACCTGATATTTGCTCTCAATGTCCTTAACCATTGAAACCATTGAATTATAAGTAACAATATCAAAGTTCTTTTCGTTAAGACCCTGTCTTACCTCTGAAACTTTTTCAAGGAGCTGTGCAGCAATGCCTTCCTTAAGATCCTTATGAATTACTTCATTAATTGTGTAATCAAGTAAATCACTACACTGTGTATAGATACCACGTGTATCCTGTGAAGCAGTAGGAGTTACCAACTGGTTAGACATATCCGGAACCTTGATAACCCAGTTGCTTGTTGATGTTACCTTTCTACCAGCAGCATTGTAGTATGACCACTGAATCTGCTCGTAAACAGGCTTGCCATCGTCAGTAGCCTGAACACCAGTGCTGAGGTGACAAGGATACTCTGCGTAAATACCAGTCTTAACCCAGCTTGTTGCCATCTTAGGTGTGTTAGTAACCTTATATGTTACAACACCCTTATCGTCAGTAACAGGCTGAACAGGAATACCCATTGAATCAGCTCCGTTGCCTGATGTTAAGCGAGTTCTTGAGTAAACTGGCTGTGTATGGTCAGCATTGAAATAATACTTACCATTGTCGAAGTAAAGCATAGCCTTAACTTCATTTGATAACTTGTTATAATCTGCTGTTGTCAGTGGTGTATAAGCATCATCACCTGTAGCAGATGTTGAATCAGCAGTTACAAAAGTAAACTCTGTAACGTCTGAAAGTTTAGCAGCTGTATCCGGTGTAATTGGAAGAGCTGTAGAAGCAAGGCTCTTAATAATAGAATCCTGAATGAATGCATATGTAGCATTACCATTATTGAAGTCTGCTTCTCTATAGTTAGCAATTGTGTCCTCAACACGCTCAATCTTGTCATTAACTGAAGCAGCGTTACTATCATCGCAAATGATAAAGTGAAGCTGAGCAGTTTGTGACTTTGTTCCATTGTAGAAGCAAACATTTGCTGTTGTATCTGTGTATGGAACCTCTGTTACTCCATCATAATTTAAGAAATGGAAGTAGAGTGATGTATTTGCAGGAATTGTATACTTAGTAGGATTGAAGTAGAAACCATCGATAGGACCACGAACTGAAATCTTACCAAGAAGAGTATCATAAGCAAATTCGCCTGAACCACTCTTCAGATAGATATTCTCGAACTGACCAATCTCATTCTGATGGTAAGCAGCAAGAGCACTTGAAGCCTTAAGCTGTTCAAATGTATAAACAACATGTGTTCTTGTTGTTGCATATGTGATATCTGTACCAGCCTTCTGAACTTCAGCAAGCTTAGCATCAACTTCATCAGAAGTTAAGCCAGTGTATGGCCATGTCTTACCTGAATCAAGTGAAATATCATATTTCTCAAGATTAAGGATTGCACCTGTTGCCTTATCAAATACAGGAACTGCATTTGTTGAACCAGGTGTGAAGGTTGAACCTGTAAGATCATCCTTGATAGGATCAGTATCATAGTAGTAAATACCATCTACTGAACGAGCTGTACCGCTAAGACCCCATCTGATGTTTCTGATTCTTACACCAAGGTCATTAACTAATGCAGCATTACTTGAAGAAAGTACGATTTCACCAGGATAACCAACTGAAAGTCTGTTCTGGCTTGTATTAGGTGAAGCAAACCAGTCAGTTGTATGAGAAGTATAGCCTTCAGAAGTATTAGTCTTGTTAACACTATCATTCTCATAAGCCGGATTCATATACCAACCTGTATAAGGTCTGTCGCTATCAGCATCATGCCATACATTATATACAGTTTCACGCCATGATCTTGCAGCAGTTAAGTACTGATATGTTGAAGTTTTTAAGTCACTGTGGATAACAGTACCATTAGCTAAGCAAATATCATAAATGAATGTAACTGTATAAGAAGATGCGTTATTGCTGTCAGCAGCAAATCTTGAAGATGTACCAACACTTACTGACTCACCCGGAGCAATAAGAGATGATGATACGTTTGTTGTAATACGTGAGTTGTTAGTATCTGAACCACTGATGCTAACGCTCTTAACCTTGAGGTAGTAACGTGACATCTGATCAACATTACCGGTTCTGCCGTTAATATAAGCACTATTAATACCGGTTGCATTATTTGTAATTGTTGCAGTTGAAGTGTAGTTACCACCATTTGTACAACCCTGAATTACGCTATCAGCCATATCTGCTGTTGCTAACAGAAGGTTGTGGTCATCAATAAATGGAAGGAATCCGAAGAAGCTGTTAACTGCTGAAACTGCAAATGTTAAACCAGGAAGGATAGAATCCTTATAAGTGTTAACGTGATTATAACCATAGCCGGCGAACTCAATGAAGTTGTTGATTAACTTCTGAACTGCACCAACATTATTTTTGCCTGTACCAGCAAGTGTAGTCTTCTGAACTAAATCATCAAATGGAGTTGATGAACTTCTTGCTGGAACTGGTACCCACTGCTGGCCATCATAACGAGGACCAAAGAGAGCATTAATAGTATCAGCAAGGAAATCATATACGGTATCAATCAAACGATCCTTCTGAATTGGATCAGCAGAGATAAATGTAAGTAATCTGTAAATGAAGTTAGATACACCATACATATTTGTACCGCTGTGCTTTTCACCAATTTCAAGAATTCCGTTAACGATGTCACCCATAATGAGCGCTTCTGAATCGAAATTGCCTTTGCCGTTACCCTGTAACTGACCAAGGAGTGGAAGAAGCTTGTTAGCAATTATGTCAAGGTTAGTCCAAAGATCATTTGATCTCTTAATGGTGCTGTTTGCATTAGTATCGCAAAGACCGAAGAGAGGACCGGCAGCAAGTGCCTTTTCACCCTGTCTGTTTGCAAGTTTGAAGCTGTAGTTGTCTGCATAGTAGCATACAACTGAGTTGAAGAGGTCGAATACATCTGTTGTAGCATCAACAGTTGTGCCTTCCTCAACCTTGTAAGCCTTACCGTCCTTTGTTGTTACAGGAACGTATGGCTCAATAACATAGATGATAGCATCACGAGCCATTGGAAGGATTGTGCCTTCTAATGTAGCTACGATTTTACCATTAGCATCATATGAAATAAGTGCACTGTAATCCTTATTAGGCATTACATATGATAAGTATTCTGTAAGAGCTAAGTAAGCAACACCCTCAGCATCCTTACAAGCATCCCAATCTTCTGTATGAATAATCTGGTTAAGCTTGCCATCGCTGTTAAGCTGAACCTGACCAACACAAGCAATAAGAAGCGGAATCATTGCTTCTTCAAGGTTAGACTCAGAAAGAGTACCACCTGTGAAGCCGCCTAAGATGTTCTGATCTGTTGTATCTGCAACATACTGAACCATTAACAATGCGTTATCAACAAGAGTTTTAGCAATTGCTGCAACTGATGATGCATTAATTGTAGGAATGTTGTATGTTTTCTGCATTTCAGGTCTGTCTGTATCACCCTTCTCGTTAACATAAATGTTATCACGATTTGGGAATAAATCTGCAACAGCAGCTACAAGACAGTCATTGAAGCCAGCTACCATTGAGCTGTAGCCTGCGTACTCAGTGCCAAAGAATGCATCAAGAGCAGGAGTACCTGTCTGCATAAAGTAAAGGTTGATAGGACCTGTCTGCATATCAAATGCATAGTCAGCAAGTGGACTATATCTTAACTTATTGAATAAGGTAGTAGCATCGATATCCTGCCAGTTGCCCTTTGCATCCTCAGCTATAGTACGGTCAAACTCGTAATTGTGCTTAACCCAACCAAGGAATTCAGCAGCATCAGCAGCACCATATGCTTCATATGTATCAGCAGCCCATGCATTAACCTTATCCATTGTGTAGTTGCTTGCGATATCAGTCTTATTCCAACCGCCCTGCTCATTCATCCAATAGAAGTACTCGTTATCAAAGTTTGAACCGTGACCACGATCTACGTTATTGTTAACATGAAGCAGTTTGATTGTGTCTTTAAGAGCTGTTTTCCAAGCGAAATCAAGTGCCTTATAACCAAAATTGAAAAGGCTGTCACTTGATTCAAGTCTTAACAACTGAGTATCCTTAGTTGGAAGACCCTTTTCGTCAGGAGCACCGTAAGCGAATAATAGTATGTTTTGATAAAGACCATCGCTGGTTTCAAATTCATCTGTATAAATAAGGTTAGGGTCATAGCCGAGCTGTACAGCAGCCTGTGCATAAGTCTTACCGGTTGAATCCATAACAGCTTTGATTTCTTCATAACGTGATGAAGATGAATCATGCTGTCTTTCATCATAAGTAATCTGAGCACTGATTCTGTCGAGAAGCTCTACTGTCATCTTGTCAAGAAGAACTTCATCATACTTGAATTCTTTAGTACCATTCTTATATGCAGCAATCTCTTCAGCTGTAAACCACTCGGTATAGTTAAAGAGCATTGACTGTGCAACATTATAAACAGGGTTTGCTTTAACCTCATCAGCAGTAAGTCCAACCATATTACCTAAAAGGTCATATACATTGAACGCACCGTCAACTACACCCAGTGAGAACTCACCTCTGAGAATTCTACCAAAAAGGGTATCGTTGTTATCGTAGATCATTCCAAGAACGCCTCTAACGATGTCACAAGAAGAAGTATTGCTTCTTCTCATATTTGGAAATTCTTTACTTCCGTTTGTTTGCTTGCCACCAACAGCAGAAAGGTCAAGATCAAAAACAGCACCAAGATCAATACCTAAGTTCTGAGCTGTATTCATCAAGCCGCCGCTAAGTACGCCCTGAACACTGTTGATTGTTTCAAGCAATTCATCGACGCTGCCAAGTTTAAGTGTGACTGTAGCAAGAGTAATACCAAGAGCCTTAACAGTAATCTGTCTTTTATCCATACTATGGCTGATTTTAAGAACAGAAACGCTCATACCATCAAGCATATTATGAATGGTACCTTCCATCTCCTTTAACATAGGCAGCATGCTGTCTGCGTAATCAAGGATTGCGGTAGCCAATTGCTCATCTGACAATACATTCCATGCTAATGTGTTGTACTCTACATCGCCGTCAACATATTTTGTTTGATTTGAGTTTGCGGCAAATGCAGTAAGAGCACCGGAGAAGCATGTCAAAAGCATAACAATCGCCATAAACAAAGCAAGCAGTTTGTGAGAAAACTTTTTGACTTTATTTTGCATTAAATAATTACCTCCTAATAGTTTTCTGAATGCGGCATCCATTTTTACACACAGACTTTCACAAACATTAACAATCTCTGACCACCGGACAATCCGAATTAGACTGCGATTATTAATTAATCAAAACATTTGTAACGAGCCTGAGGTCGCTAAGACGCCTTCATCACACGTTAATTATCACATAAATGGTTGAGAAAGTCAATAATATGCATAATTAAAGTGCAAATTCGTTATTTTGTCCAAAAACGCAGCCCTTTTTTTGGTCAACCATTCAAAAAATTAATAATAATTTTACAAATTGTTATAATATTGTTAACATTTGTTGCGATATCTTTGCAGATTTTTTGTCTGACAAGTTGATTTGCTTTACAGCGCCTTGGGTTTCTGTAAAGTAGTTGCGCATTACAGAATTTGAAGAAACAATTCACATTTTTGGCAAAAAATTATCGCATTTTTTACGACGTTTTTATGGTGAAAATGATGAAAAAATAGTAGACCAAAAAAACTTATAAAATGTCGAAATATAAACTTTGTTAACAATTTGTTCAAAAATTTTAAAAAAGTGTTGACTTGCGCTTTATAATTTGGTATAAATATATTGTATTTGATTTTACACGCGTGTATAGTTATGTCCAAAAACGCACAATTTGTTACTAAATTGTGAACAACATTTTTCGGCAAACCACAATATACAGTGTATGATTTCAAATAACAAGTTCGTTGAATACTATGTAAAGGAGAGAAGAGTTATGAAAACGAGCAAAAAAATACTCAGCTTTTTCTTAGCTGTAGTAATGGTTGTTACCACTTGCTCTGTTGGCTTCACAGCTTTTGCTGCTGAAAAGAAGAACAACAGCATCTGGTCGACCAAGTGCGGTGCTAACGAAGCATTCGACACTTTAAACGATTTGGCTGACGAATTGCTGCCCGAATTGTTAATCAATAACATCGGACTCGTCGGCGATGGCGTATTCCAAAAGTACGCCCCGGACTATGGTAAGACTTATGACAAGCTTACCGACAAGGAAAAGGCAGAAATCGTGGACAAAGCCACACTTACTGACGTTCTGCAGGCATTGCAGCCAACTTTGATTGGCGCACTTGCTAAAGAAAGCCAGTCAGATTATGCCAAGCGAGTAGGTGGCGGTCATCCAAAGGATGCAAGCTACTATGACTATCTGAAACGTGATGGAGCTCTCGACTTCTACACACTCTATGCACTGTGTGATGATAACAGAGCCAATCGTGATCTCAGTGAGTCAACACGACAGACATTGACAAAGTGGTATGACATTCTCACACCAATCGCTAACATTCAGCTTGTTGACAATACTGAAGAATTAGTAAAAAGACTTCACGATGTCTTTGAAAATCCATTTGAAGAGGCAGGATATTCATCCTCTAACCTCTATGCACTTAAAACCTTCTATTCAGAAGATTTTATGAACCAAAACACTACTGCAGAAGAGCGTGCAGCTTTAGAAGCACTGTACGCAGAAAAGAATGCAGAGCTTGAAATTTATGGTGTTAATTACAAAATCACTGATTTCGCAGAATTAACATACTACTGCGATGGTATGGGCAAAGACACCAAATATGTTCAGAATTACATGAATTTGATTACATCTACCGGAAAAGAAATCAAGTATGACAGCAATCAGGATTTACTTGGTATGTTTGGCGGTGAGGATCTTGCTGAAAATGTTGTAATTCCTGATGCTCTTACCGTTGATAACTATGCTGATAAGATTATCTCATACTATTTTGCTGCGGCACTCGGTTTTGAGAATCCTGATGAGGTAACAGCAAAGGTAGTTGCTGACATGTTTGCAATCGATGATGAAGGAAATGTTGATCCGATAACATCAGCATATTTCGAAAACACATTGTATTTAATGGTAGATACAGCAATGTTAGAGAAAATCCTTACTGTCGATTATGAACAGGACATTATAAATGGTCTTGCTATCAAATACAGTGATCAGGTTAACAGCATGGCTGACTTAACAAAAATGGTTGAGTCAAGAATGCCTGAGGATTACTTAGACAGCACAAAGGTTTTTGAAGACAGCGTAATAAAGAACATAGCTTCTATTATTGTAACCTGTAACGATAATAACAAATCAGCTGACTTATTTGTTAACGGCACCATCAACACTGTAGATATTCTTGACTCTATGATTAGTTACAGTTTACCTGACAGTCTTCAGAACTCATATATTGAAGAATACTTTGGTTTAGTGCTTAGCACTGCTTTCACACAGAATGATGTTAATGGTGTTGCGTATAAAAACAATCTGAAGGATGCTTTTTATACCGGTTTCTCAAAAACTAATTTCAACACAATTGCAATGAAGGATGGCAGTTACAGCAACCCTAATACCATTACCAGCCAAAACCTCAAAGATCAGGTTTTAAGATATGATTCAGGTCTTGCTGCACTTAACTATGCAGAAGCTGCTAATGATTATGACACACTTAACACATATTTAGAGGATGCACTTACATATGCATACACTCAGACAGTTGCTGACTTACTCGGAATCACATCATTTGATAAAGATACTTCAAAGGACTTAAACCTTAACATCAATTATAAAGCATTTATTGATTCACACCTTCCTGAAAAGGAAGTAGCTAAGGTTGAGCTTACCGCTGAACAGAAAGCTATCCTCAATGGTGACTATAACTTAGTTAACGATATGGGTACAGAAATTGTTAACTATATCCTTAATGACACTGTAATGGGTATCTTTGATGATCCAACAGTAGGCGGTATTATCAACGATTTAATCGCAGGTCTTGTTGATTCAGATGTTGACGTAGTTGCAGTTATCGACGGCATTTGGGCAAAGCTTTGTAAAGACCCAATCGATACAATCGTTGGACTTTTACCTCTTGTATCAGTTTTCCTTGATGAAATGATTCTTCCTCTTATATTCAACGAGGAAGGCGACCAGGGTTATAACACCATTTACGGTATTCTTGATATGGAAATTATCGGTGCTTTCACCGGTGGTGCATTCTTCTTGAGAAATATGTCACAGGAAAATGGTTCTCACATCGGTATAGCACAGGTTGGCTGGGATCTTAACACCCTCCTTCCTCAGTTAACCGATTGGCTTCTTGCTTCAAAAGCAAATCAGAAAGCTAAGAAGGTTAAGGGCATTTCTTACTATGATGGAAATACAGTAGAACTTCGCAATGTTGTAATGGATGAAAACGGCGAAGTAGTTGAGGAAAATGGTCAAATTCTTTGCGAACCTGTTCAATATACCAAAGCCAATTTCTCATCTATTGACTTTAGCAACTACACTGCAAAAGATGTAAATGGCAATGTTATTAAGGTTGTTGAGAACGGTTATTCATATAAAGGTAATACATATAAGAATGCTGACGAACTGTTTGCAGCAAACGAAGATGCAGTATTCACATGCTTTATGACATATGAAGCAAGCGTTCCAAAGCTTACAAACATTTATTTTGTTGATAAAATGCTCGGCGGTGCCTGCATTGCTGACTTAGGCAAAGATAACCCAATGGTTGGAGAGCTTGTAACAGAAATTGCTACCCTGTTCAATGTAGCAGTTAAAGAGTTTGTTAATACTCCTGCTCTCAGAAATGAAACAAGATATCATAACGACGGCAGAGTTGCTTTCTCAGGTTTAAACAACATTATGGTAGCAATTCCTCGTCTGTTCGATATTATGGAAAATCTTGCTGCAGAGAAATACGGCATTTCAAAGAACGAATGGGTATACTGCTATGACGGCAGAATTTCTACAAAAGAAATTACCGTAGATGGAGCAACACTTACTTCTACAGTTAACTCACTTTCTGAAAGATTTAAGTCTTATGCAGCTGATCCGGATTCAGTTGGAATTCTTGATACATTTGCAGAAATCCTTGTTGAAAACTGGATGAATTCAATTGTTGATTTAATTGACAATGTAATTGCAACAGATAATAAGATTTCAAATAATCTTACAATTATTGCAGGTCTTCTTAGATCACTTGGCGGCTTTGGTGAAGAAAGCATTATCACTGACATTGCGAACAGTGTATTCCAGCTTACTCGTGATGATAAGTACTCATTCACCTTCACAGATGTTAACGCTGATGCAAATAATAAGATGACCGGTCTTTCAAAAGACAACGCTTATTTCTTAATTTCAAATATCACAAGACTTGTTGAAGTAATTCAAAATCTGATTGCTCATTTCAGTGGAACAAGCAACCAGAGCGTAAGCGGTCTTGTTGCCGCTAGTGACAACAAGGAAGAAGAAAAAAATGGTATTTCATTACCATTAACTATTCAAGCAGCTCCTGCTGCCAAGGCCACATCTGCTAACTATTCAAGCAGCGATTTAAGCAACGCAAAAGATCTAATCAGTAATCTTGACAAAATGCTTTCTTCTCTCCTTTCTGATAGCAGCCTGAACGGATTCTCATTAGACTCAACTGAGAATTTAATCGCTGGTGTTGTATCACTGTTAGACAGATTCTTAGGTATGGATATTAACCTTGGCAATGGAATTGCTACAGATATTACTCTTTTAGTTAACCAGTATCTGTATTTCATTACAGGTGAAAGTGAAAACCTTACTGCTAAAGATGGTAAAGTTGATCCTAAGAAGGTATACACAAACAACGCACTTACCGGACTTGTTGTTGAAACTTATGCATTAATTGAAAAGCTTGCCGACAATCTGCTTGTAAACTTCTATGATACTTATGATAATAACAGTGCACTGAAGTACAACCTGCTTGTTGAAGCTATTGATGGTATTATTTCACCGGATGCTGTAGGCATCAGACTTGGTGATTACAAAGATGCACAGAAGAAGCTTGCTAAGTATGATACTTGGACAATTATGTCAGAGGCTTCTTCACGTCATAACTATAAGAACTTAAGCATTGATTGGGGTATCAAGGGTAATGCTGAAGAAAGAAAAGAAGCATTCTACGACGGACTTTCTGCTTCACTCAGACTTGTAACTTCAATCCTCGGTGTACTTCTTGTTGAAACCGGTTGGTATGATACAATTCTTACACCAATTCTTGGTATGTTCTGTAACAAGAACGACATCAAGCTTGAAACAATCGAAGCATTAAAGAAGGACAAGGAAAAGACAGGTTATTATGATAAGACCTTAATTGCTATTCTTACTCCTGTTTCAGCGTACTTAAACAAATTCTTAAATGCTCCTGTAACTACTTTAATTCAAACAATTCAGGGCGTTGCAGGATTCCTTGATGATAACAATACGAAGTGCGGAACAATCGCTTCTGTACTTAAGGGAGCAATCACTCCTGTTACTAAGGAAATTAGAGGCTTAGGTAACATTTTAGGTCTTAAGACTAAGAAGCTTCCTAACGGAACATCACCTTCTCTTAATTCAACTCTTGTTTCATTAGCAAATATGATTGACACATTTGCTAATCCAAACACACTTGAGGCAATTCTCGGATTTGCTCTTACAGGCGAAAACATTATTCCTCTTGTCAACACACTCCTTAAGAACACAGGAATCGAATTAAAGCAAATCAGCTGGTCAAAGCTTTATTCTTCATCACCTGAAGCTGCTTTAGTTTATATCCTTGAATATATTCTTGAGGTACTTCTTGACAGTAATACATTAGATGTTATTCTTGGACTTATTGGCGAGGACAATGAAACTGCAACACTGATTATCACGGCTCTTAAGTCTGGTGATCTTAATGCAAAATCAATTCTTAAGCTGTTAAATCAGATTCTTGAAATCACAGACAACCCAACTCTTGTTTACTGGACATTTGCTCAGTACTTACTGGAGATGACAGAAAACTTCAAATACCCAGCAGGTATTACAAAGGCAATGGCTGACCAGGGTGTTGATACTCTTGATAACCTTGTTAAGAATATCTTCCCACTTCTTGGTTCATTCGGTGTAAACCTTGGTGCTGATGACCTTAAGGGTATCCTCAGCAAGAACTTATTCAAAAACGAATTCATTACCAAGCTTGCAGTTACACTTTACGGTGCACTCGACGGTCTTGATCCAACAATCAAAACTGCTCTCGCTCCTCTTGGTATCGTAACATCAACTAAGGATGTTGCTAAGATTCTTACCGACACAAGCTACGGCGCAACCTTCACATCAGCTGCTAATGCAATTGCTGCTCAGTCAAGCTGGAAGGATGTTAAGAATGTTAACTGGGGCTTCACAGATGACTCAGCAAAGGCTCAGCAGGGCTTTGTAAACGCTCTTGTTGCAGTACTTCGTCCACTTAACGGTGTTCTTCAGGTATTCCTCAGCGAGGGTACACTTGAACTCAACAACGTTGTAAGTGATTTAGTAAATACACTTGAGCTCAACATTAACACTGAGCTTAAGCTTACCGACACAATGTCACTCAGATTAACAGGTGGATTAAAGAACGGCGTGCTTACTCTGAACATCAGAGATGGCAAGCGTGCAAGAAGCACAACATCAACAATTAAGCTTGATTTAAGATCACTTAAGGAACTTAAGGACCTCAAGATTGAGGGTACAAACGGTTACAACAGTGCAATCATTCCTCTTATGGAGGCATTCAAGCTTTCAAATGTTAAGACTTATAACCAGTATAAGAATGACATTAATGCTGCTAAGGATAACCTGCTGTTAGACATTTTAAATCCGATTGCAGGCGACACAAGCAATTCACTTATTAACAAGCTTGTTGATAAGCCATTCGATACATTATCAGCATTACTTCCAAATATTGCAATGTATCTTGATGCTCACGGCTTATCACAGTTAATCAACAATCTTCTTGCTCCTATTACAGGCTTAATCGCAAGTGTTGCTGAAACACTTAATATCAATGGCATTATCAAAGATCTCTTAGGTGTTGATCTTGGTACAGTCGTTGGCACACTGCTTGGTGCTAAGACTAAGATTGATCTTGATCTTACAGATCTTTCTAAGTTAAATATAGAAGATTTAATTATACCTATTGTAAGAGTAATTCTTGCAAAGAACGACAACCCAACAGTCAGAAGCCTGAAGCTTTATGACATTAACTGGAACGCATTAATCAGCCTTGGCGATAAGATGACTTACTCAAGTGCTGCAACAGATGCAAACGGCAACTACTTAACCGGTAAGATGGTTGGTAATGTTGACCAGGGTAAAGTATTAATCACAGTTCTTAGATATATTGCTAAGACATTAACAACTAATGTTCCTGCTCTTAAGACTCTCCTTCTCGGCATTGATGCTATTAAGAAGAGCGATGTACTTACAGCTGTAGTTTCAAGTGTACTTAACACATTAAGCACAGCATCTGAGGATCAGCTTGTTGCTGCAATCTTCTACTTCCTTGCAGGCGAACCTTCAAATGCATTCTGGGATTACACAAAGTATAAGACAGGTCAGTATTCATTCACATATCCTGAAAGTATGGACGTAAGCTTCTTAAAGAACCTTCCTCCAATGCTTGACGGCATGATTTCACAGTTCCTTAACCTTAACGAATTAGTAACAAAGAATCTGTTCACAGACAGTCTTGTTAGCAAGCTTGCTACCGGTCTTTACGGTGCAATCGACGGCGTTAAGATTAATGACAACCTCGGCTTGACAGCACTTCTTGCTCAGACCGATATTGATTTCTCAACAGCAAATGTTGCTAAGCTTCTCACAGATAAGAGCTATGGTAAGACATATGCCGGTCCTGCAGCAGTAATCGCTAATGCAGGCTCTTGGAAGAACGTTAACGCTGACTCACTCAAGTGGGGCGTAACTGACAGAGATAGCTTCTTCCACGCACTCGTTGCTGTACTTCGTCCAATTTACGGTGTACTTGATGTTCTTCTGAATGACGCACAGCTTGGTTTATTCGACTTAGTTCGTATCCCTGGCTCAAACGGTTACTCATCATCAATCGTTCCTCTTCTTGAGGCATTCAGCTGCTACAACGTTAAGACACAGTATCAGTACAGACAGGATATCAATAAGGAATACGATGCTATCCTTCTTGACATCATCAATCCTATCTGGGATGTTGTTGAGGACGTTCTCAATGCTCCTCTCCAGACAGTAACATCAATGATTCCAAACCTTGCACTGTTCATCGGCAACAATGGTCTTAGCCAGATGATTGACAATATGCTCACTCCTATCTCGGCTCTTGCAGATGCAATCAGACCTATCGTTGATTTGAACGACCTTCTTGATACTCTGTTCAAGGCACTCAACGTTAACCTTGACAGCATTCTCGGTAAGGTTGGCATCACAAACTTCACTATTGATGTTTATGACCTTAACAAGACATTATCACAGGTTCTTGCAGGCGATAAGCTTATCCCATTAATCAACAACGTTCTTGGTTTAATTAAGATTAAGGGCACACCTCTTGGAATTAAGCTCAACGCAGTTGACTGGTTACAGCTTGCAAGCCACGGCACAACAGTTGTAAGTGCTTCACAGGCTGCTACCTATGGTGCAAGAGTATTTGTTCAGGGTGATTCATCAGAAGTATTGATTGCTGTTCTGAGATACTTAATTGATACAATCAACAGCGGTGATAACTACAACCAGATCAGCAGCTTAATCGGCGGTCTGCTTGGTGGTGCTAATGACACAATTTCCGGAGTAGTTGACCAGGTACTTGGTATGCTTCAGGATGATACAGATACCGTTATCGCTTCACTTGTTGACCTGCTCCAGACTCTTGGTAGCTAATAATTAAGTTAAGCTTAATTAACGTATCACAATAACAAAAACCACAACGGCGAAAGCTGTTGTGGTTTTTTGTTATATTTACTTTTACTTAGTTTAGAAATCGTTTATTTGACATGCCCTATGTCTTAACTTATAATTAAACTAAGGAGGCAATTGTATGAAAAGAAATAAAGAAAAACGCAAAATATTAAAAGTAAGACCATTTAATATGGCAAACTTTTCAGGAGGATCAGGTTATCTTGTATTTTCAATCATTTATCAGGCTATGGCAATGCTGCCGGCAATGATAATAATCTGGTTAGCTTCATTAATTAAATTGCCCCAACTTGAAGACAGCAATGAAATTGACTCCGACAGAGCTGTTAAAAGGTATAATATAATAAGCATTCCCCTATGCATAATCATTTCAATAGTCGGCGTGATTATGGCTTATACAAGTAACTACGGCACATTTAGTGAATACTGGATAGAAATACTTATTATAGGTATAGTTCCTGCAATATGCCTGTATTTCATAGTGCGTTTTTGTCATCGACAGATAATAGAGAGCAATAAAGGCATTGCGCCAATGATTGCCCTATCTGTCTTTTTAACAGCGATGACTCTAATTGGAATTATGTTATTTTGCGGAGGCTTCATTGACCCTATATTAACAGAAATTGCGGATAGTAAATATGGTTATTAAAACAAGACGTGAAAAATTCGGTGCAATTGTTTATTTTGAAAGACCCGGTTTTGTAGGCTACATCAACAACGCTATGGCTGATGCAATCGGAATAAGGAATAAAGAAAATGTACACTATATTGACGGAATAATGTCATCACCACTTGATGCACACTTCGCCGTTACAACAAGGTGCAATATGTACTGCCAGGGCTGTTATAACACGGTTAGAGCTGACGGTAATACTGACATTGATTTGAATAAGGCTAAACGGATAATAGATAATCTTGCAAGGCTTAATGTACTCTCGGTATCCTTTGGCGGAGGAGAACCAACGCTTTATCCGCACATTATTGAGCTTGCAAAATATACACGCAGCAAAAACATTTTGCCGAATATGACAACAAACGGACTGACAATGACAAAGGATTTTGCCAAGCAGTGCAAGGTGTTCGGCAATGTGCATTTCAGTGTACATAAGCCTGAGGATATTGAAATTGCTTTTAATGCAGCAAGGATATATAAAAAATACACAGGCAAAAAGGCGGGTCTTAATCTTTTAATAACAACCAAAACCTATCCTTATTTTGATGAAATTGTAAAAAAAGCAGGCAAATCCGGATTTAACAAAATACTGTTTCTGCGTTATAAAAAAACAAATAAAAATATCGGTATTGGCGATTTGGATATGGATGACCAAATGCCTGCCGTTTTTGACAAAATCAAAGAGTTTTCAAGAAAAAGCAAACTAATGTTTTTATATGACTGTTCGTCAATGCAGGAAATTGCATATTCAAAATTGATACCTGAAAAGCTTTTGAATAAGGTCGACTCCAATGGCTGTATGGGCGGTAATATGTATATTGCCATTGACGTTAACGGCAATTACAAGCCCTGCTCCTTCTGGGGTGAAACAATGGGCAACGCCGAACTTTTGGATTTTGACAACTGGATGAGTAATGAAAAACTGAACGCTTTCAGAAACTTTCGCTCATCACAAGGCTGTGGCAGTTGTGAATATATGAAAATCTGTAATGGCGGCTGCAGACTTAATTACCTAAACTGCAAAAAATAAATACGATAACAAAAGGTACATTTTAGCTGATGTGTCTTAATGAAATTTTTAAATCAAAGAATGATAACGGCTAGATTGGATTTTGATGAGATTGTAAATAAAAATTTTTTGTGGGAGAATGAGATATGTATATTATACATTGCTTAAAAGAGAAGGTCTGGAATTATTATAAAAGTCAAAAGTATTACGGAGAAGATTCGTTAAATAGATTTGGTTTTATACATTGCTCTGAAACAACAACATATCAATGGGTAGCTCCAAATTTTAAACACGAAACTGATAATTTAGTATTACTGGTCATTGATACCAATAAAGTACAAAATAAAGTAGTCTGGGAAGATTTAAGAAATTGTGGAGTTGCATATCCGCATATTTATGGTCTTCTGAATACAGATGCTGTTGTAGAAGTAGTTCCTCATCTTTGGAGTGATAAAAAAGAATGGATTATTAATGAAGAATTATTGAAATACGAAACTCAAAATAAATGAAATAAATTTCGGTTTGCAGAGATATCTAAAGAAAAATTGCAATCGAATAATTAGGATAGGTAATTAAATGAACTATGATAACTTAGAGATAGAAACCACTTTTAAAGAGGGAGAACCAATTCCAATAGAATATACCGGATATGGGGGCAATATTTCTCCAAAATTTAAATTCGGTAATTTATCAAAAAATGCAAAAAGTTTAGTAATTATTTTGGAAGATTTGAGCCATCCAATAAAGAATTTTACACACTGGATTGCTTGGAACATAAAAGCTGAAAATGTTATTCCAGAAAATGTTGGTGATATGGAATGTGTTATACAAGGTATTGCTTATGGATTTCATAAATATAAAGGACCAAAGCCACCAAAATTTCAAAAACATAATTATAGATTTACAATATATTCATTAAATGATACTTTAAGTTTATCTTCTAACACCACAAAAAGAAAGTTGTTAAAAACAATAGAAAGACACATATTACAAAAAGGAACTATTACAGGTAGCTTTCATAGATAAATTCCAATATATTTATCAAATACAAAAAGTAAACTATAACATATCAAGCATCGAATTTTAACATACATAACCTTACAATAAAAACCGCGAACAAAAATGTTCGCGGTTTACTTCGTTAACGTATTAGGAATACTCTTCACCGTTTTCTTTTGCTATAATTTATGTTTATGCATATATTATATGTAATAAAATATTATATATATAATACTTGTAATATCATCAAAAATTTTATATAATAAAACTATATATGTTTTTGTTTGGTGGTGATATAATGCTTGGACAATGTGTCAGATCCAGGGTTGTTAAACCTATTGGTCATAAAGACGAGTCCGGTAAAACCTACCCTCTTAATTACACTATGATTCTCGGTATGCCTAAAAAGGAATATGCCTATATAATCGGAATTGATCATGCAGTAAGAAATTTTGACGGTAGAGTAATTGCTCTGTTAGAGCCAAAGGTTAAGAATGAAAAAAGAATTTGGATTTTAGCTCCTAAAAGCACAAGATATATTAACCTTGATATTATGAAATATTTGGATGTTGAAAAAGACTTCCCCAATCACAATTTAGTCTGCCTTTATGAGAGCAGCAGCGGTGCAGTAGTATACCGTGAAATTAATGAGGAAACCAGATTTCTTCTTATAAAAAACAAACGCTCGGCTAACTGGGGCTTCCCTAAGGGGCATATTGAAAAGGGTGAAACAAAAGTTGATGCCGCAAAGCGTGAGGTGCTTGAGGAAACCGGTATTAACGTCAGACTTCATAAGAATTTTGAAAGTGTTTCAAAATATAAAATTAAAAATAAAATTGAAAAGAATGTATCAATCTTTGTGGGAACGACAGATGATTTAACCACAACTATTCAGCAGGAGGAGATTGAGGATTACGTTTGGCTTACTTATGAAAAGGCTATGCCTTATCTGAAGTTTAAAAATGACAGAGATATACTGGAAAAAGCATATAAATTTTTATGCGACAACCATTTCATCATTTGTTAAGGAGAGAACTACATGCAAGAGCTTTGTCAAACTATTCAGGAATTTTTAACCGCCCATGGTATACCCGATTGGCTGGTTGTATTTCTGATTTCACTGTGCCCTGTTTTAGAGTGCAGACTCGGTATGTTTACCGCAATCGTTTTGCTTGGAATGAATCCATTTGTAGGATTTATAATCAGCTTTTTAGGTAACATTCTGCCTATTCCGTTTATACTTCTTTTGATTAACTGGATATTTGAAATCCTGAAAAAAGTACCCGGTATCAACAAACTCGTCTTTTGGTTAGAAGATAAAACATTAAAAAAACGAGATAAAATTGATAAATACGGTGTATGGGGGCTTTTGCTTTTTGTTGCAATCCCTCTTCCGGGAACAGGCGGCTGGACAGGTGCATTGCTTGCCTCCCTGCTTCATCTTGACAAGAAAAAAAGCTTTGGTGTAATCAGCATTGGTGTTTTCATTGCAGGGCTGATTATATCTGTATTAAGTCTGCTGATTGGCAATGCTGTTTTTGGATAATGAATAAAGAAGAAAAATTTTTGATTTCACTGTGTATAAGCTACCTTAATAGCAGCTGCCCTGAAATTGACAGTGAGCTTGACTGGAAAAGCTTTTATACACTGGCAAAGGCACATAATTTAATAGGTATTTGTCACTGCGTTTTTAATAAAAATAAAGAGCTATCCATACCTAAGAGTGTACGACAGCTTTTTATGGACAAATTTTTTGACCTTATTTATATTTACGAGTGTCAGTCTGCTGCTCTTAATGATATTAATACTATCCTTACAGAGAACGAGATACGCTATATAACCTTTAAAGGCTCTGTGCTCAGAGCATTATACCCTGTTCCTGAAAGCCGTGCTATGGGTGATATTGACATTCTTATTAAAGAAGCTGACCGAGATAAGGCAAGGGCAGTTTTGGAGCAGGCCGGCTTTGACTGCTATGCACCAAACGGCACAGTGCGTGAATTTAAAAGAAACAATATGATTTTAGAGGTACACACCAAAATCATAAGCGAATTTGGTGACAATGCCTTTGATGACGCATTTAATCACGCTGTGTTTGACGGATTTAAAGGTGAACTTAATGATGATTACCATTTCGCATACCTTATTGCACATATTGCTCACCATTTTAAATTTTATGGTGCAGGGCTTAAGCTGATTTTAGATTTGGCAGTTGTGATGAAAAAAAGAAGCATTAATTTAGATAATGTGCTTTCGATGCTTGATAAAATTAACCTGAGCACCTTTGCAAAAGAGATTTTGACTGTGTGCTTCAATTGGTTTGGTGTGGGCAAATATTTCGGCAATAACACCGCACAGACCGAGCGTTATTTAATGAAATGCGGTGCTTTCGGGGATTTACAGGAAAACAAGGCGGCAATTATTGTTCGCAAGGATATGGAGGAAAACAAAGAGGTTTCATCCTTCAGAACAAAGCTGCGGCTTGCGTTCCCGCCTTACAGCAAACTGAAAAACATTCCTTATATTAAATTTATTGAGAACAGACCTTGGCTTACCCCCTATGCCTGGATATACAGATTTTTTTATAACATTAAACACAAAAAACAGTTTTTAAAGGAAACTGTTGAAAACATTGATAAAAATTCAGCGGCTGTTGCTGAGGCTGAGTTGAAATATTTTGAGGAGATTGGATTAATATGGCATTCCTGATTGTTCTTATTGCAATTATAGCAATACTTATTGTGCTTTTTATATCGTGGTTCTTTACAATGAAGGCAAACGGCAAATGTCCCCTTTGTGCCATAAAAAAAATCACTATGCCCAGAAAAATCACGATGGACATAAGTGAAGAGCCTGACTATGACAACGGTGTTGCACAAACACCGCCTATGGGCTGGTCAAGCTGGAATACCTTCAGAAACCATATTGATGAAAATTTAATTATGGAAACCGCACAGGCTATGGTTGACAGTGGTCTTGCCGACGCAGGCTATAAATACATAAATCTTGATGACTGCTGGCAAAGCTCTATGCGTGACAGTGACGGAAAGCTGCAGGGCGATTTAGGAACCTTCAGCAGAGGTATTCCGCAATTGATAAGTGATATTAATGCCCTTGGTCTTAAGGTTGGCTTATACTCCTCAAACGGCATCAATACCTGTGAGGATATGCCTGCTTCCCTTGGCAAAGAGGATTTAGATGCAAAAACACTCGCATCCTGGGGATGTGAATTTTTCAAATACGATTTCTGCCACAGCAGACCAATCAGCGGTGACTGCCCTGCCATTGAAAAAATTGAGCTTAATAAAATCAACAGTGACGAGCAGTTTAACTCAAAGCTGGTTCTTAAACCTGAGGATGCTCAGTTTACAGGCAGAGGACGCGTGATTAACCTGAGTTCCGTAAACAGCGGCAAGGCAATCGGCTTTATCAACCACGGCGCAGGCTCTGCAAGCTTTGAATTTAATAATCTCCCTCAGGGTGAATATGTTATGACGATTGTTTTTGCCAAAACATTTTCAAGGCACGAAAGCTATGTGCAGGTAAATGTGAATGGAAAAGTACACGAGGTATTCTTCCCATATGGCAAAGGCTTCAGTGACACAGGACGTGTTCAGCTTATCATCAATTTAATCGGCGGCACAAACAAAATCACTCTGCAAAACCCTGTTGCCACTGTTGCGGATTCATCATATATTCAGTACAAAAGAATGGGATACGCTTTAAAAAATGCCACAAAGCTTTGGTCTGAATACACCAAAACACCTGAAAAACCAATCGTTTTTTCCATCTGTGAATGGGGTACAGCACGCCCTTGGGATTGGGGTAACAAGGCAGGTAATATGTGGCGTACTACCCACGATATTTTTGCTAACTGGACCAGCATAATGGCTATTTATAGATTTTCTGTTAAACACTATGCATCAACAAGCGTTGGTCATTGGAACGACCCTGATATGCTTGAGGTTGGCAACGGAAGGCTCTCTGAGAATGAAAATCGAGCACACTTCTCACTGTGGTGTATGATGGCTTCCCCTCTTATGCTTGGTAATGATATTCGTAAATTTGTGGATGGCAACAATCAGGCTGTTGAAGGTAACACAACACTGAAAATTGTTACCAATAAAAGACTCATTGCAATTGACCAGGATCCACTCGGCAAGGCTGCTAAAAGGCTTTACGCAATCTCAGGTGTCGATGTTCTGGCAAGACCGCTTGCAAACGGTGATGTGGCACTGTGTCTGTTCAACAAAACAAGCAGCACCAAAAGCATAAAATTTGATCTCAGCAAGCTGGCTGACGATGATTATTTAGAATTTAAAAAGGCAGGCAGCTATCAGGTTCACGACCTTTGGAGTGATGAACGCAAGGAGGAATTAGTAATAACACCTACTCTTCCAAAGCATAGCGTTAAGGTTTACAGACTTAAGGCTGAGTAAATTTAATATATCTGAAACAAACCCCCGAAGTTTAAATGCTTTGGGGATTTTCATTTTAAAATAAAACAAAATTTTTCTAAAATATGCCAAGCAAATTTGTGCATATAAGCCGTTAAGATGTGCAAAATATTACAGATAATTTAACAATATTTGAGGAGTGCATATTATGAAAGCAACAGGAATTGTAAGACGTATTGATGACCTTGGAAGAATTGTTATCCCAAAGGAAATCAGACGTTCTTTCAGAATAAAAGAGGGCGACCCGCTGGAAATTTTTACAGACGCTGAAGGTGAGGTTATTTTTAAAAAATATTCACCAATCGGTGAACTGTCAAACTTCGCAAATCAATATGCCGAGGTGCTTCATAAAAACGGCGGACTGCCTGTAGCCATTATGGATAACGACCACGTTATTGCCGCATCAGGTGTCAGCAAAAGGGAAATACTTGAAAGACGTGTTACCAAAAGCCTTGAGGAGCTTATGGAGAACAGGGCAATTCATATTGCTACCGACACTGTACCGAGTATGAACGCTATTGAAGGCTTCGGCAGAAATGCAAATGTGGTATACCCTATCATTTACGGCGGTGATGTCAGCGGTGCAGTTGCACTGATTGAGGATGAAGAGAAAAAGCTGCCTACCGAAACAGACATTAAGCTTGTACAGGTTGCAGCAGCTTTCCTTGGTAAGCAAATGGAGTAATATTTTGTAACTGTTGCACAAAAATTCAATTGTTTTTTTGTGCAAAGTATTACATAGGTAGAAACTTGCACAAAAAACTTGATTTTTTTAAACTTAAGAATATAATGTAGTCAAAGAGAGGGAGATAAAAGAAATCACTTGACAGAGGTGAGTCGATGAAAGAGATAAAAAACGAAGCGTTCGGCTACATAAAAGATATGTTCGCTCAGCACAATATGGTAAAACGAATTATTCTCTCCTTTTTAAGTATTATCATAATGGGTTTCGGTATTTCATTGTTCTCTGTTTCCGGTTTCGGTGTTGACCCTTTCACATCAATGAATATGAATATTGCAAGCACAATCGGCATCAGCTTTGGTACTTATCAGTTAATCATTAATGCGGTTATACTGCTATTTGTTATCATAGTTGCCCATAGGGGTTTGGTTGGTATCGGCACAGTGTTTAATATGGTAGGCTGCGGCTATGCCTGTGAGTTTTTTGAAAAGCTCTTAAAGCCTGCTACAGAAGCAAACAGCTCTTTTGCAATAAGGATCCCCCTTCTTATTGCCGGAATCATAACCCTGTGCTTTGCATGTTCTTTATTCTTCACAGCCAATATCGGTGTAGGTCCCTACGATGCTCTTGGCTTTATGCTGAGCAGAGGAACAAAGCTTGACTATAAATGGGTCAGAGTGATAACCGATATTGCTGTAATTCTTATCGGTTTAACAGTAAGCGGCGGAATGGCTGCTCTGCTTAAAGGTGATATCAGTGGTATCACAAATATAGGTCTTGGTACAGTAATCACCGCATTTTGTATGGGTCCGCTGATTAACTTCTTCAACAAGCACATATCAGCAAAAATCTTCAACGTTGATTACGAAAAAATCAGCCGTGAGGTTGCATTCTTTATGCTCAAAGGTGCAATGGTTAAAAATTCTGCACCGAAAAATGCTGAAATCCCAAAAGCAGGTTTGAACCCTTATTCACCAAATGGGCAAATAAGGCTTGAAATTTAAAAACCAAGCCTTTTAATATATACCAATTATGCTTATGTTTGCATAAATTTTTACCCCTTCAAAGAAAAGCACACTGTGTTATACAGTGTGCTTTTCTTTTTTGAATATCATATAATGGGCTGAACCACGCGTGATAAAAAACAGAACAAAATTTATGCATCTTCCGGCGTCGTTTTATTTTATTTCAATATATCAAGTATTTGCTTCTTATCAGCAAGACCAACAAGGTGATTGACCATCTGTCCGTTTTTCATTACAACAAGTGTCGGAATACTCTGAATATTATACATTCTTGCCAGCTCAGGCGAGTTGTCAACATTAACCTTGCACACATTATAATCTTTGGCGATATCCTCAACGATCGGGCTGAGCATTTGACAGGGCGAACACCAATCGGCAAAGAAATCAACCAATACGGTATCATTTTTGTCTAATACCTTTGTTTTAAAATTATTATCATTCGCATGAATAAGCATAATCATTTCTCCTTAAAATAAAGTTTGCAATGGCAAAAGCCTTCAAAATTTTCGTCTGCTATCTGTTCTCTGAATTCTTTGCACATACAGATATTATCATCAACAAGCTCAACCTTGCATGGGCAATATCCGTTTTTTCGTTTTAAACCATCCCTGAGCGCTTGAACCACCTGTTTGTTATCGTTAAATGTAATTTTCACTTTATCACCAACATTATTATTTGACAATAATAAACTATTATACTATTTATTATTCATATGTATTGCAGACTATTTATCGAAGTCTGTAAACAATTATTATTTTTATTGCATACTTAATATAAATATGTTAATATGTTCTTGGAAATTTAAGGAGGATATATTTGTAATGGAAATTAAAATTTCAGACAGTATAAAATATATAGGTGCAAGTGTATATGACCTTGATTTATTCGAGGGTCAGTATATTGTACCAAATGGTATGGCATATAACTCATATGTTATTCTTGACGAAAAAATCGCTATTATGGACACTGCAGATAAAATTGTTAAATCACAGTGGATTGATAACCTCAGCAACGCACTTGAGGGCAAAACACCTGATTATCTTGTAATCCAACACCTTGAGCCTGACCATTCAGGCAATATTCAGGCTGTTATTGATATGTACCCTGATATTGAAATTATATGCTCAACTGCAGCAAAAAGAATGCTTCCACAGTTTGCTGATGTAAATATGGACAAGGTTATCGCTAAGAATGAGGGTGACACCCTTGAACTCGGCAGTCACACATTAACCTTTGTTATGGCACCAATGGTGCACTGGCCTGAGGTTATGCTTTCATATGAAAACAGTGAAAAGGTTCTTTTCTCAGCAGACGCTTTTGGTAAATTCGGTGCAATTGATGCTGACGAAGGATGGTCCTGTGAGGCAAGAAGATATTACTTTAACATTTGCGGAAAATACGGTGACAAGGTACAGGCTGTTTTAAAGAAGGCTGCTGACCTTGATATTCAAACAATTTGTCCGCTCCATGGTCCTATTCTCACAGACACAATCCCTGAAGTATTACGACTTTATGATCTCTGGTCAACCTATCAGCCTGAGAACGAGGGCGTATTCATTGCTTATGCTTCAATCCACGGCAATACTGCTGAGGCTGCTCTTAAAATGAAAGAAATTCTTGAAGCTAAGGGCTGTCCAAGAGTTGCAATTGCAGATCTCTCAAGAGATGATATTGCAGAATGTGTTGAGGATGCATTCCGCCACAGCACTCTTTTATGTATGGCGGCAAGCTATGATGCAGGTGTGTTTGCACCAATGAGTGACTTCATTCACCATTTACAGAGCAAGGCTTTCCAGAACAGACGCGTAGCATTAGTGGAAAACGGCTCATGGGCACCTTGTGCTGCAAGGGCTATGAAGGCTGAGTTTGAGAAAATGAAAAACATTGATATTGTTGATAAGGTAGTTACTATTAGAACTACCGTTAAGGACACTGACATCACTGCTCTTGAGGAGCTTGCTGATATTATTAAATTGAGGTAAATTATGTCTACTGTATATACTAACGGTAACTTTATTTCTCTTAACGAAGGCAACACCATTTATTCAATGATGGTTGTCAGCGGAAAGAAAATTGTTTACGTCGGCTACAACACCCCTATTTGCTATGACGATGCAAAGGTTGTTGATTTAAAGGGCGGTTATGTTGTTCCGCTGATTAACGATATGGTTTATTATGATATAAGCCATGCACATTGCAAGGTTCTGGCTGAGGGTGAACAGGCAGATTTTATAGTGCTAAATAAAAACATTTTAACAGAAAAAGACCCTATGATTTTAGCAGTATACAAAAAAGGCAAAAAAATAGTTTAACAAAAGCAACAGCCACTCAAAATTGAGTGGCTGTTATTTTTTATTCATTATTAAAATGTAAAAGCTTTCATCTTGTATTCAGTTATTAAAACAAAGAACATCTCCAAGCAATTTTATTTTTCCATTATGCACAATTAGTGCACCTTTTCCAAGTGATGTAGCATACACAGTCTTGCCACGTTCATTTATTACTTTTTGTATGACGGCATTTTGTGTTTCTGTATTCTCATAATGGACTTCCAAATAAAAATTATTTAAATACGGAATACCTTTATAATATGAAAACTCTTTGTATTTCTCATCAGGTGATAAATGATATTCTGCAAGCTGAATAACTGCTCCTGCACTGTAACCCATAATAATTCCGTTGTGATTTAACAAAGTATCATATAAGTTAAATTCATTAATTCTATCCATCATTCTGTCAGGTAATCCGCCAGTAAAATACACGATATCAGCACTTTGAATTTTTTGTTCTGCAATTTCTTTTGTGTCAGAAAAATAATTAACAAATGATATATTGCTTTTTGAAATTCCATAAGCAGTAAGCCCTCTTACAATTCCATTGTAATACTTTCCTCTTTTCTTGCCATACAATTTATTCCAATCCGATAAACACTTAGTTGTGCTGTCCATAAAAGAAAATGCAATAATTGCTACTGAATAATCAGGCTTTATATAGTTTTTTAATTCATTATATAAATAAGGTTCACTTATTTCATAACCCTCAAGCAAAATATTAATCATGATATCAAAATTTCATATAAAGTATGTTCTTCTTAAATTAATACCCCAAATTCTCATTAACGATAATGACCTTGATTCTGTCCTTATGGCGCTGCTTGGCAGAAACAACATAGTTACAGCAAATTCTCTGCGGACTTTGACAGCCGTCACAGATCAGCGGATTTTCCTTGTTAAGGCTTATGCACTTGCCTGTAACTGCACAAGGGGTCTGGCAGCTGAGCCTTCTGGTATTCGGCGGTGCTGCAGTTGTTTTAACTCGTTGAACAGCCTCATTAATATCAGCTACAATCTTGTTTATTCCAACAACAGCAATAACCTGCCTTGGTCCATAAACAATACACGCAACACGGTTTGAATTGCCGTCAACATTATAAAGCTCGCCATTTTCAGTAACCGCATTAACAGAGGTCAAGTAGGTATCACATCCAAAGGCACGGATATAGGACTGCCTGAGCTCCTCGCCTTCTAATCCTGATCTGTCAATATAGTCATAGTTACCTGTTTTAATCATCTCAATGACGCCGATTTCTTTAAGGGTTTCAGAGCCACCATGTGACACGCTTTCACCATCAGCAATCAGTGTTTTAATAAGAGGAACAACCTCCTCCTTTGTTTCAACAAAATACGGCTTCATATTATTCTTTTCAAGATTAGCTATAGTCTTTTTAATATCCATTATTATTCCTCCATACTCCAATATTTTCTGTCAAGGCTTCGATACTGCAAAGCCTCCGCAATATGATTCATTTCTATGTTTTCACTGCTATCCAAATCTGCTATTGTTCGTGCAATCCTCAGAATTTTGTCATATGCCCTTGCCGACATTCCCAGTCTTTCAAAGCTGATTTTCAAAAGTTCATTTGCTTCATCACTGAGCACACAAAAATCCTTGGTCATCTGCGGTGTCATTTTGGCATTGCAGGTTACATTTGTACCCTTAAATCGTTCACGCTGGACTGCACGAGCCTTGTCAACTCGTGCCTTGATTACTGCAGAGCTTTCGCCCTTTGATTTATCCGAAAGTTGATCATACTCAACCGGCGCAACCTCTATGTGAATATCAATTCTGTCAAGAATAGGGCCTGAAATTTTATCAAGATACCTTTTCTTCGCTGCAGGTGTGCACTTACATTCCTTTGTGGGATGACCGAAAAATCCACAGGGGCAGGGATTCATTGCACAAATCATCATAATATTTGACGGATATGTAACAGAACCAATGGTGCGTGCAATATTTACAATTCCATCTTCAATAGGTTGACGCAGGCTTTCCTTTGCACGGCGGTCAAATTCAGGAAATTCGTCCATAAACAGAACACCATTGTGTGCAAGGCTGATTTCACCGGGCTTAATTGCAGTGCCGCCACCTGTTAATGCCTGTGCAGAAACAGTATAATGCGGTGAACGAAAAGGTCTTTCACCAATCAAAGCAGTGCCCTTTGGTATTCTGCCTGCAATTGAATAAACCTTAGTCGTTTCCAGCTTTTCTTCAAAACTCATGTCAGGCAGAATGGTAGGCAGTCTTTTCGCAAGCATTGATTTACCTGCACCGGGAGGGCCTATCATCAAACAGTTGTGACCACCTGCTGCTGAAATTTCCAAGGCTCTTTTAGCCTCCTGCTGCCCCTTAACATCTGCAAAATCTATTGCATATTCCGTTCTGTTATGACTAAACGCATTGCTGTAGCAGGGTGCAATTTTTTCCACACCCGATATATGCTTCATAACATCAAAAATATTTTTGACCGGCAAAACGTCAATACCGTCAAGCACACTGCCCTCAAGCTCATTTTCTTTGGGTATGAACACTGCCTTGACTTCACTTTCTCGAGCCTTGATGAGCATAGGCAAAACACCGTTCACACCACGGATTTCACCATCCAGTGACAGCTCACCAATAAAAGCAAAGTCGTCCGTGTCACCCTTTAACTGACCACTTGCCTTGAGTATTGCAATAAACACAGGCAAATCATAAACCGATCCCTCTTTTTTAATATCGGCAGGGGCAATATTGACAGTTATTCTTGAAACAGGGAAATCAAGATGACTGTTCTTGATTGAAGCACGTACCCTCTCTCTGCTTTCCCTGACCACTGCATCAGGCAAACCGACCAAATCAAATCGAGGCAGACCGCTGCTGATATCACATTCTACAGTTACGCCAAAGGCATCAAGACCGAAAACCCCCAGACTTTTAACTTTTGCATACATAAAATCACCAAATTTATTATATCAGCAATTGTAATTATTGACAATATATTTTAATAGGTTTAGAATATAAGTAATATTATATATTATAAATAAGGATGTGTTTTTATGGATATTAACGCACAATATAAGCTTTGGCTTGAAAAAGCAGTTATCGACCCTGATTTGATTGAAGAGCTTAAATCAGTTGAAGGCAACGAGGATGAAATTCTTGACAGATTTTACCGTGAGCTTGAATTCGGTACCGCAGGTCTTCGCGGTGTTATCGGTGCTGGTACAAACAGAATGAACTACTACACTGTATGCCGTGCAACACAGGGACTTGCTGATTTTCTTAACAAGCATTTTGAAAATCCATCTGTAGCAATCGGCTATGATTCAAGAATCAAAAGTGACTATTTTTCAATTGAAGCTGCTAAGGTTCTCGCTGCAAACGGTGTTAAGGTTTATATTTATGAGGAGCTTGAGCCAACTCCATGCCTGTCCTTTGCAATAAGATATTTCAAAACATCAAGCGGTATTATTCTCACCGCATCACATAACCCTGCAAAATACAACGGCTTTAAATGCTACAACTCAAACGGTTATCAGATGACCGATGAAGAAGCAAGTGAAACCTATGACTTTATTCAGCAGGTTGATTATTTCACAGGAATTAAATCAATTGATTTTGACAAGGCTGTTGCTGACGGCATGATTGAATATATGGGCGACACTGTGATTAATGCATTCCTTGACGAGGTGCAGAAACAGTGTATTAACCCTGACATTGTTAAGGCTTCTGATCTTAAGGTTATCTATACCCCGTTAAACGGTACCGGCAATAAGCCTGTCAAAGCAATTCTTGACAGAATCGGTGTCAAGGATGTTTATATTGTGCCTGAGCAGGAGTTACCTGACGGCAACTTCCCAACCTGTCCATTCCCTAACCCTGAAATCAGACAGTCATTTGAATGTGCACTGAAAATGGCAGAGGAAATTCAGCCTGATTTACTTTTAGCTACAGACCCTGACTGCGACAGAGTTGGTATTGCAGTACAGGACGGCAATGGCGGATATAAGCTGATGAGCGGTAACGAGGTTGGTGCAATGATGCTCAACTATCTCTTATCACAAAAAGCTGAAAAGGGCACACTCTCCGAGCAAAGCATTGCTGTTAAATCCTTCGTTTCAACAGACCTTGCTGAGGTTATTGCTAAAAAATACAACTGCACCTTTAAAAACCTGTTAACAGGCTTTAAATATATCGGCGAATTAATCACCCAGCTTGAGGCTGAGGGCAGAGCCGATGATTTTGTAATGGGCTTTGAGGAAAGCTACGGCTACCTTGCAGGCACACACGCAAGAGATAAGGACGCTGTTGTTGCATCCATGCTTATCTGTGAAATGGCAGCCTACTACAAATCACAGGGCAAGAGCCTTGCCGAGGTTATGGATAGCCTTTATGATGAATTCGGCTACTACTTCAATGTGGTTGAAAGCTACACCTTTGAAGGTGCTGCAGGTATGGAAAAGATGGATGAAATTATGACTAACCTCAGAGAATTTGCACCAAGCAACTTTGCAGGCTATGAGGTTGTTAAGGTTGATGACTATAAAACATCTTCCTCCATTAATATTGCAGATGCAAGTGTCAGCACAATTGATTTACCAAAATCAAACGTGCTTGCATATACATTAATGAACGGAAACAAGGTGATTGTTCGTCCGTCAGGCACAGAGCCAAAGATCAAGGCATACATCACCGCAATCGGAAAAAATAAAGAGGAGGCAAGTGCAATTGCCGAAAAGCTTATTGCTGAGGCAAATGAACTGATGAAATAAAATGAACAGAAAATGGGTTAAAATCACTGCAATCATTCTCGCCTTATTAATGGCAGCAAGCGGACTTACCGTTGGTATTGTGGGATTGCTGAACTGAATAATATAACGAAAACCACGGTGTCAGATTCCGCTTGACACCGTGGTTTTTTGTATATTCCACGGAGCGTGGATTTGTTCTAAAAGCCGTACATTGTGTTTTTTGCGACAGTATGTTATAGTAATGGCAGGGGGAAAGAGAAATGGATGCAAAACTTACCGGTAAGCTTATTTCAGAAAAAAGGAAAGAAAAAGGACTGAACCAGATTCAGCTTGGCGAGCTGCTCAATGTCAGCAACAGAACTGTATCAAAATGGGAAAAGGGTGACGGTTACCCCGACATTACCCTTTTGCCTGATATTGCAGATTGTCTTGGTATAACCATTGACGAGCTGTTAATAGGTAATGCACCTGTTTCGCCGACTGTACAGGAGATTCATGATAGCGATAATAATATAGATAACAAAAAGAAAATATCACACGAGTTTAAGCTGTTGTTTTTATTTGCACTGTTTATGTCAATATTCAGTGCACTGCTTGGCGGAGTAACAGAGCTCTACTGCATTTGGGCATTCCCTATTTTATTTTACACACACTGGGAAATCATGTTCGCCGCAGTATCGCTTTTTGCCGTTGTTGTGGGTATTTTGCTATTTGTTGTTGGGATTCACAGACTGCACCTTGAATACACCAGGGCAGAAATTATCAGTCAAGCAAAAAACAAGGGCTTGGTACTATTCTTAGTTTCAACTGTATTTCCTCTTTGCTTTATTGCAAGGATATTGGACATTGCTTTTCATATGCTCCCAAACTGGGTTTATATTATTATGGCAATACTTGTTGCAATCGTTGTCATAACAGCAGCAGTCCTTTACAAAAGGATTAACAATGAAAAAGTGGATTAGATTTATATTTGTTATAGTCGGCGGTATTTTGCTGTTTTACTTTATTGCGCCTTTATTCGCACACATACTTAATATCGGCAATCTTGCAGGGATGATTTTCTCAGCAGCATTGATTTGCCTTGGGTTATTTTTAAATCCTGTATTAAAACTTGTTGAAAAGATCAGAGCAAAAAAGGCAGGCAAAATAGCTTTTGATACCCTGTTTGCAGCAGTATGTTCGGTAATGCTTTGCTTTTTTATCGCACTCGGCTCAACAATCGCGGCATCAACTACGAATGCGACAGACCAAAAAACGGTTATTATTTTAGGCTGTGCCGTTGTTGGTGAACGCCCAAGCTGGATGCTGGGTTACCGAATTGACAGTGCTTATAAATACCTCAAAGAGCACCCGGACAGTGTGGCAGTGCTTTCAGGCGGACAAGGCAGTAACGAAGCTATAAGCGAAGCACAATGTATGTTCAATGTGCTGACAGAAAAAGGGATTGAGCCGATCAGACTTTACCTGGAGGACAAAAGCACCAATACCTATGAAAACATCAGCTTTTCAAAAAAGATAATTGATGATAACAATTTGAGCACCGATGTGGCAATTGCAACATCAAGCTTTCATCTTAAAAGGGCAACACTCATTGCCGACAAGCAGGGTCTGAACCCTGCAAGAATAAGCTCCTACACCAGTCACTTTTTAAGAGCAACCTACTATGTACGTGACACCTTCGGAGTAATTAAGGAGTTTTTATTCTGATGAAAAAGTCAAATAATATTGTTTTATCTTCTATTATTTTTGCAGCCACTCTATATGTTCCGATTACGGCGTTTGCCAATTCTTCATGGTACTGGTTTGGTGGTGTGCGGCCAATTTATATTCTACCGATTATTGCAGTTATAACAATTACAACTGAAACAATACTAATTAACTACTATGGCAAAGTAAACAAGCTATGGAAAACAGCTTTATTTGTAATTGCGGCTAATCTGCTGTCCTTTGCCTGTCCATATCTTGTGAATGCACTGTGGAGCACACCGGGTTACACCTTTGACAGGGTTATTGATAATACGCCGTCATACACTGTAACAATCGTGTTTTTAATTATGACACTTATTGTTGAAGCTCCTGTTGTGTATTTAGCGCTCAGAAAAAATTGTGACAGCAAAAAGAATCTGATTATTTCTATACTATCAAGCAATGCTATAACAACGCTGTTTGCGGCAGCAATTGAAAGAATTATTTGCAGAGGTACTTATGTGTGAAAATTATAGGTAAAATTTACACCGATATGCCGGAAAAATTCGGTGTGCCAAGACAAGCAGGCAATGTGCCTGAACTTGAGGGTAAAATTATTTTTAATCCGCCCTACAATGTAGCTGAGGCTTTTGCAGGACTGGAGGAATTCAGCCACATCTGGGTGCTGTGGCAATTCAGTGAAAGTATAAGAGAAGATTTTTCGCCAACGGTTCGCCCTCCGCGCCTTGGCGGTGAAAAGCGAAAGGGTGTATTTGCAACACGCTCACCCTTCAGACCAAACTCGATTGCTATGTCCTGCGTTAAGCTGAAAAAGATTGAGCATACCAAAACCCACGGCACAGTGCTTTATGTTACCGGTGTGGATATGATGAACGGCACGCCCATTCTTGACATCAAGCCATACATTACCTATACTGACAGTCACCCCGATGCAAGACAAAGCTTTGCACAGGATTATGTTGACTACAGCCTTAATGTGGATTTCCCAAAAGAATTAATTAAAAAAATACCAAAGGACAAACAAAAAGGAATAATCGGCATATTAAGTCAGGATCCCAGACCGTCATACCAGAATGACAGCAACCGTGTTTATGGTGTGAAATATCTGAACTTTGATGTTAAGTTTAAGGTTAACGAAAACAAGCTGACAGTTGTTGATGTAATTTGATAATTAAACGATAAGACAAGTAACAATAGTTACTTGTCTTTTTTATATTCAAAAATAAAAATAGTATTAATTTTTTTCAAATATTTTGCACATTTTATTGTTGTCGATTGTTATACATTATAGAATCGATTCAAAAAAGGATAAAAGAGGTGAAAAAGTGGCAGAGGATAAAAGACTTTCTGATTTAACAGCAGATGATGTTGAGGACATTATCCGCAGCAATTATAACGACATATACAAATATTGCTATTGGAAAGTCAAAAACGATTCGGATGCAGAGGACTTGACGCAGGAAACCTTTTTGCAGTTCATAAACAGCCTTGACAATTATGATGAACAAGGCAAACCCAAAGCCCTTCTTTATACCATAGCAAGAAACTTGTGTATAAACCGATACAGACAAACGATGCCGCTTTCACTATCGGAAAGAGAGGAAATTAAATCAACAGCAGATGAAATAGGGCAAAGTGAAAATAAAATCGCCTTAGAGCAATGCTTAAAAGCATTACCGCCTGAGCAGCAGGAAATTTTATTACTGCGTTATGGACAAGGATTACAGATAAATGAAATTGCGAAAATTATGAAATTATCACGATTCAAGGTTATGTATCGTATTAAAGGAGCAGTCAACACACTCAACAAAAAATTTGAAAAGGGGGATTTTTCATAATGAAAAAGGATTTAAAAAATGCACTTGGCAAATATTATTCCGACATTCCGCAGAAACAGAATGAAGATAAGATTAACAAAATAGTTTTAACAGCAAGAACCAAAATGAATAAGCTGACCTTTGCCGAGGCAGATATGTTATTCCCTCAATTCTTTTTGACACAAATAAAATTCATCAAAAAAAGAGTATGGATTGGTCAGTTTTCAGCTTTATTGCTTTTCGGAATTCTTCTGTTTGAATTACCGAATGAAGCGAACTCACTGAGTCTGATTTCTGCATTAATACCAATTATTTTTATATTATGTATTGATGAATTGTCAAGAGCATTTATATATAACACTGCAGAGGTGGAGCTATCAACAACATTCACCCTTAATCAGGTTATGATTTCAAGAATAACAATTCTCGGTCTGTCAGATATACTTATTTTAACCTGTGTAAGTGCCATGGCAGTGATTGTAACACCTATGAACTTACTTCATATTTTTATGTATCTTTGTGTCCCTTTTCTTATAACCTCTTTCGGCTGCCTGTATATTCTTAACCACATACGAACAAAGGAATGTAATTACTACTGCATTGCCTGGGGCGTTCTTATTATGGCAGGAGCATTTGCCTTGTCAAAAGCTGCACCAAAATTGTACGAAGCATCTTTAATCAGCGGCTGGGCTATTCTGTTTGCTATAGCTCTTTTGTGCACCGCCATTGAAATAAAGCTTTTACTGAAAAATTGCACAAATCAAACATCTTATAGATTTTCATAAATAAATCAGGAGGTAAATATGGAGCTTAAGTTAACTAATCTTACAAAAAGCTTTGGCAGCAAGACTGCTGTAAATAGCTTAACTGTAACATTTAAACCCGGAGTTTATGGCTTGCTCGGTGCAAACGGAGCAGGCAAAACAACACTTATGCGTATGATATGCGATGTACTCACCCCTACATCGGGTGAAATTTCAGTTGATGGAAATCAAGCAAAAGCTATGGGTGAAAATTACCGAAAGCTGCTGGGCTATCTTCCGCAGAATTTTGGATATTACCCCGATTACACCGCACTTGAATTTATGTATTACATTGCCGCACTAAAGGGTATTTCAAAATCAAATGCAAAAAGGCAAATACATCAGCTTCTTGAATTAGTATCACTGACTAATGTTGCTAACAAAAAAATCAAGACCTTTTCAGGCGGAATGAAGCAGCGACTTGGAATTGCACAGGCAGTACTCGGTAATCCTAAAATATTAATTCTTGATGAGCCGACAGCAGGACTTGACCCCAAGGAGCGTGTAAAATTTCGCAATCTTATTGCTGATTTTGCAAAGGACAAGATTGTAATTTTGTCAACTCATATTGTATCTGATATTGAATACATTGCAGATTATATTCTGATTATGAAGGATGGCAGACTGATTTCCGGTAAGCCGGCTGCTGAAATCACTCATGAGATTGACGGCAAGGTATGGAACTGCACAATACCCGAATCAAAAATTGATGAGGTTAATGCATACTACAGTGTTGTCAATCTTCACCACAGTGACGGCGGCAATGCAATCGTTAGAATTGTAAGCGACAACAAACCCTTTTCAATTGCAGTGCCCACTGAACCCACACTTGAAGATTTGTATATATACCATTTTCAAAACAGTGAAAATAAAACAGGAGGTAAAAAATAATGCTTGAACTTATTAAGCTTGAAATGAAGAAGCTTTGCAGAAGGAAATTAACCATTATAGTAACAATATGCTGTTTTCTAGCAACTGCATTATTCTTTTCACTGCCTTTTTTTCAGTTTCTCGCATGGGATGAGGATGGAAATATGCTTTCACGCAGCGAAGCTGTTGAATACAGGCACGAATGCTACAATAATATTTCAGGTGAAATAACTGAAGAGCGTGTAACACACGACCTTAAAGAATATCAGGAGAAATACAGTAATCCTGACAATATTATTATTGAAAGGGGCGGAGAGGTTACATTTAAAGATGAAGTCTTTTTTGGCTATCTGTCCCCCAGAAGCAGTTATATGAATATGCTTGGCAACACCTATATGCCAAACGGACTTGGTAACAACAACATACCTAAAATTGATTTAACAAACGGAGCAAATTTTTATAACACAAGAAATGAAACTGTTAAAAATCTTATTAATAACAACAATGATTTAACTGAAAGCGAAAAAGAATACTGGATTGATAAAAATGATAAAATAAATGAACCATATGAATATGGCTACGCTTTAGGATGGAGTTTATTCGGTGATACAGCTGTAATGCTGATTATATCTATTTTAGGAATATGCATCGCTCTTGCATCTGTATTTGCAAACGAATATCAGGCCGGAACTGATGCCGTTATACTTTCAACAAAATACGGCAAAAGCAAAATCATATATGCCAAAATCATTACATCTTTAATCTTTGCAACTGCAGTTTTTACGGTAAACGCAATGACTGCGCTGGCTATTCCACTTATAACCATAGGAGCAGATGGAGCAAATTTGCCTTTACAGATTATGGACACCACCGTTCCTTATTCACTTACATTTTTACAGGCAACAATCATTACAATAGTAATAGCCTATATTGTTATGCTCGGCTTAGTTTCGATTACACTATTATGCTCTTCAAAAATGAAAACTGCTTTCCCTGTGTTGATTATTGATGTACTTATCATTTTTCTTCCTGTATTTCTGAAACCGGGAAGTAATGATATATGGAATCACATTGCATGGCTTCTGCCTTATCACAGTATGTCAGGAGTGTCGATATTCAAAGAATATCTGTCATACCCTATCGGCATCACTGTTTTAAGCATTATATCAATGATCGTGATATTATATCTTGCAATAACATTAATAGCTCTTCCGCTGGCAGGCAGAAGTTTCAAAAAACATCAGGTAAAATAAAAAGCCACAAATAACAGAACAAATTGAAAAAATAAATCGTAGGGGAATCTGTCAGTTCCCCTACGTTTCTTTCAGTAAAATTCTGTTACTTGTGGTTTTATTTATCTTTTTTAACAATCAATGTTCGCATTGCGTTTGCAATGGCGATAAGGCACACACCCACATCTCCGAACACTGCAAGCCACATTGCATTTTCATCAAATATTCCGATTGTACAACCAACAATAATCAGAATTTTAACTGCCAGTGAAAAGACAATGTTTTCCTTAACGATTCTGATTGCTTTCTTTGCAATTCTTCTGCCCACAGGTATTTTGGACAACGAGTCGCTCATAATCACCATATCGGCTGCTTCAATAGCAATATCACTGCCAACTGCACCCATTGCAACACCTAAATCAGCCTGAGCAAGAACAGGAGCGTCATTAATTCCGTCACCTGTATAAAGGACCTTTGCACCATTCTTCTGGAGCTCAACAACCTTTTCAACCTTATCAGCAGGCAGCAGCTTTGCATAAACGGTATCAATGCCTGCCTTTGCTGCAATATCATTGGCAATATGCTCCTTGTCACCTGTGAGCATAACGGTATTATTAATACCCTGTGACTTCAGACGAGCAATAGCATCCTTGCTGTCCTGCTTAATAATGTCAGCAAAGACAATATTTCCTTTAAACTCATTTTCTGTTGCACAATACACTGCAGTACCGATTGACTTTGTTTCATTAAAGGCAACACCAATTTCCTGCATCAGTTTTTCATTGCCCACATAATATTTAACACCATCAACGATTGCTGATACGCCCTTGCCCGGATAATTCTTTGCATCCTTAACATCACATTCATCAGAATAATGACCAAAGGCAAGGCAAATGGATTTCGCAATAGGATGTGTTGAGTAACGCTCGCAGGCTGCAATTATCTTCAATAATTCTCGATGACTATTATCACTGCAATGACAATTATGACATTCACAGCTTACATATTCAAACTTACCGCTTGTTATAGTACCTGTTTTATCAAAGACACCTGTATCAACCTTTGCCAATGCTTCAAGATAATTACCGCCTTTAATCAGAATGCCCTCTTTTGAGCATGCACCGATTCCTCCAAAAAAGCTGAGCGGAATTGAAATAACAAGTGCACAAGGACAGGAAACGACTAATACTGACAAGCCTCTGAATATCCATTCCTTCCACTCGCCGCCAAAGAAGAGTGGTGGTAAAACAATAACAAGCAGTGCAATCAGACAAACAATAGGTGTGTAAATTCTTGCAAATCTTGTGATAAACTGCTCTGCACCTGATTTTTTGTCCTCGGCATCCTCAAGCATATCAAGAATTTTGGCAACGGTTGAATCCTTATATGCCTTAACTGCCTTAACAGTAACTGCACCATCAATAACAACAGAGCCTGCTAATACCTCATCCCCTGCTGTTTTTGTAACCGGAACTGATTCGCCTGTGAGTGCCTTCATATCAACCTCAGCACAGCCATCGACAATCTCGCCGTCAACATCAAGCTTTTCACCCGGCTTGATTATCATAAATTCACCGATTTTAACATCCTCGGGTGCTATTAAAGTCTCCTTGCCGTCACGCAAAACTGTAACCTGCTGGGGCTTCAGCTCAAGCATATCTTTAATGGATTTACGACTTTTCTGCACGGCAAGACTTTGTAAAAATTCACCTATAGTAAATAAAAACATAACTGCACAGCCTTCGGTATATTCACCAACAGCAAATGCACCTATGGATGCAATAGTCATCAAAAAGTTTTCATTGAACACATCACCGTGAAATACACCCTCAAAGGCTTCTTGGATAACGGAAAAGCCCATCAGCAGATATGAAATGCCGAAACAAATCAGCGGCACTTTGTCATTAAGATTTAAAATGCCATTTTCAATCAGTTCACTTAATATGTAACCAATAACCAGCAATACTCCGCCGCAGCCGACTTTAAAGGCAAAATCCTTTTTGTTCAGTTCCTCGTGTGCATGGTCATGACCACAGCCGCAGCCGTCGCCGTGATGGTGATGATGCTCGTGTTCATCGTGATGATGTTCGTGTTCACAGCAATCGCAATGGCTGCCGTGATGATGCTTATGTTCTTCTGCCATAATTATTCCTCCACGTGCTCTGTAGCACAATTAATAATAGTTTTTACATGGTCATCGGCAAGTGAATAAATCATACTTTTGCCCTGACGCCTGTATTTTATCAAATGATTTTGCTTAAGTACCCTGAGCTGGTGCGAAATCGCTGTCTGGCTCATTTCAAGCTTTTCGGCGATTTCCCCCACACAAAGCTCACCTGAAAACAGTGCCGCCAAAATCCTTATTCTTGTTGAATCGGAAAACACTTTAAACAGATCGGCTAAGTCATAAACCAGCTCTTCGTCAAAAATTTCATTATCTTCATTCATAATACACACCTCATATGAATAATTGTTCATATGAGCATTATATATTATTTGAGATAAGTTGTCAACTGTTTATTTATATCAATTGTTCCAAGCAGAATATTTTCAAGCTTATCGCCCTTTGCTTTCAGCATATTTTCAAGCTCTTTTTTTGTTACTCCCGCCACAGATAAATTATCATCAATAATATGCCCATCCATAATTACATTAATATAAAGACCCTCTCTTGTTGGCGAAAAGTTGAAATCCTTAGGATTGAGCTGTCTTTTTTGTGCCACAGGCTGAAAGCTGATTTTTCCCGTTGTTTCCATAATAGCATAATCAATATCAGAAAGATTGAAATAGCCGTTGCCCCTTGCACTTGAGAGCAAATCGTCAAGCTCAATACGTGCTTTTTTTAATCCCTTTTCACTGATTTTACCACGTTCAATAATTATAATCGGCTTACCTGAAATAAACTTTCTCGCCTTAATGCTTTTTTGAGCCAGAATAGAAAGTACAACACCCACTACGCCGTAAATAACCATTGCTGAAATACCCTTCCACCATTCAATATCAATATTAGTAGACATTTCTGCAGCAATAGAACCGATTGTAATACCGACAACATAATCGAAAAAGCTCATTTCACTGATTTGCCTGAATCCGATTATTTTTGTAATAATAAATAATACTGTTAACGATACTAATGATAAAATAATTATATAAGCAAACTCCATAAAATCACCAAGTGTATTTTGTGCACTATTCACCATTTTTATTTTTTATAAAATATGGTATAATTTAATTTCAGGTGGTGGTAATTTGGGAAAAGCAGGTGTTAAAGCGGCAATTTTCGGCTTTAGCGTAAATTTTATTTTATTTTTAATAAAGCTTTATGTCAGCATCAGCTCAGGCTCACTTGCCATTTACTGCGACGGAATAAATAATCTTGGTGACACATTATCCTGTATAATCGCTTTAGTCGGTTTCATTTTAGCCATTAAGCTTAATGAACGAAAAAGCAATAGAGCTCAGGCACTTGCATCCTTTGTAATCGGATTAATTCTTGCATTCACCGGTGCCTATTTTGCATATAACGGTGTTGAAAGACTGATGTACCCTGTTCAGATTTCATACATTTATAAATATGCAATATTAATTGCTGTTACTGTTTTCGTTAAGCTGATTATGGGTATTGTTTATCTTTATGTTAACAAAAAACACCCATCACCTGTATACAAAACACTGATAATGGATAGCTTTCTTGACTGTGCAATCACGTTCTCCACACTTCTCAGTTTAACACTGTCAGTTAAAATCAACTTTGCAATTGACAGCATTTTATCAATTGTTATAGGAATTACTGTTGCAATCAGTGCCGTTAAAACACTTATTGCACAGTGCAAATATTTAATAAATGATTAGGAGCGCTTATGGAAAAGGTTAAAAAATCGCCAAAGCAAAAATCGAAAATGTTTTTTAAAATTCTATTAATATTTGTATTAATTATCGCTATTTTATGCACCGCGCTCACCTGCGTGTCACTTGTGGGAATAAAATCCAATAAAAATTTTATTTCATCAATCAGTACTGTTGAGTATGACAATCAGCTTGTACCTGAGCTTGGTGATGACGGTTACTATACATTCGTAACGGATGACAACTTTAAAGTACTGCAATTAACTGACATACATATTGGTGCAGGCTTTATGAGTATTAAAAAGGACAATATGGCACTGAATGCAGTTGCTGCAATGATTAGTGCTGAAAAGCCGGATTTAGTTGTTGTTACAGGTGATATTGCATACCCTGTTCCTTTTCAGGCAGGCACAATGAATAACAAAAACAGTGCTAAGCTTTTTGCTGAGCTTATGGAACAGCTTGGTGTTTACTGGTGCCACACCTTCGGCAACCACGATACAGAATCCTATTCTTATTATACCCGTGAGCAGATTGCTGATTTTTATGCAGGCGAGGATTATCCGCACTGCATTTCACAGGCCGGTCCTGACGATATTGACGGAACAGGCAACTATGTTGTGAATGTTAAAAACACCAAGGGTGAAATCACACAGAGTCTGTTTATGCTCGATTCACACTCATATGTTGACAATGACCTTGTGGGTCTTTTAATGAAATATGACACCATTCACGAAAATCAGGTTAAATGGTATGAGGAAACGGTTAACAGCCTCACTGCCGAAAACAATGGTGTAACACCTAAATCACTGGCGTTTTATCACATCCCTAACCCTGAATTTAAAGACGGCTGGTATGAATTAATCGACAATGATTTTAAAGATACTGAAAATGTTAAATACAAATATGGTAAACTCGGCGAGGAAAACCTTTTAATTTGTTCAAGCGGTTACAACTACGGCTTCTTTGACAAATGTGCGGAGCTCGGCTCAACACAGGGAATTTTTGTAGGTCACGATCACCTGAACAATTTCTCTATTAATTATAAGGGAATCCAGCTTACATACGGATATTCCATTGACTACCTTGCATACTTCGGCATTATGAAATACGGTTTGCAGAGAGGCTGCACCACCATTGACATTATGCCTGACGGTAGCTTTGATTGCAGAAAAGAAAACTACTATCAGGATAAATATGCTGCTGTCAATGCAAAGGAAGCTGTAACAATGGATAATTATTATGATAGTGTAGAAGATATACCTGAAAAATAAAGGAGAAAGCTATGGCTGTTAAAAGCAGAAAAGAAAAGAGAGTATTAACCGCAGAAGAGAAAAAATTAAGAAGAAAGAAAAGGGGCAAAATAGCACTTATTGTTATTACCTCACTGATTGCGATTATTGCACTGCTTGCTGTAATCGGCTCCGTAATGTCAAACGTTGGCATAAAATCAAATCAGAATTTTATAAAATCGCTGGAAACGGTTAAATATGAAAATCAGCTTGAGCCTGTAATTGCTGATGACGGATATTACACCTTTACTACTGATAGTGATTTCAAAATTATGCAGCTCACCGACATTCACCTTGGTGCAGGCTTTATGAGTATAAAGAAAGACAATATGGCACTCAATGCCGTTGCCGCAATGGTCAGCGAGGAAAAGCCTGATTTAGTTGTGGTTTCAGGTGATATTGCTTTCCCCGTTCCGTTCCAGGCAGGAACAACAGACAACAAAAATTCAGCTATGCTTTTTTCTGAGCTTATGGAACAGCTTGGTGTTTACTGGTGTCCTGTTTTCGGTAACCACGATACAGAGTCCTATTCAAAATATACACGCGAGGAAATTGCTGCATTTTATTCAAGCGAGGATTATCCGCACTGCCTGCTGCAGCCGGGTCCTGAGGATGTTGACGGATACAGCAATTACATAGTTAATGTAAAAAACACCAAGGGCAAAATCACCCAAAGCATTATAATGCTTGATTCTCTTTCATATGTTGGTGAAAGAGCAATTGACGGAATTATCCTTAAATACGACAAAATGCACGATAATCAGATTGCATGGTACAAGGAGCAGATTACGGCTTTAACCGAAGAAAATGGCGGTGAAACACCTAAATCACTTGCTTTTTTCCACATTCCTCTTATTGAGTATAAGGATGCTTGGAATGAATATATAACAAATGATTATAAGGACACAGAAAATGTTAAATATTATTACGGAACCTTAAATGAGCCCGGTGATATGATTTGCTGTGCTGATGAAAACAGCGGACTTTTTGATGCTGCACTTGAGCTTGGCTCAACACAGGGCATTTTTGTAGGCCATGATCATTTAAATAGCTTTTCACTTGACTATAAAGGTATACGCTTAAGCTACGGCTATTCAGTTGACTACCTTGCTTATTTCGGCATTGCCAACTACGGTGCTCAGCGTGGCTGTTCCATAATCACAGTGTCACCTGACGGCAGCTTTGAGTCAGTGATTGAAAATTATTATCAGGATAAATACACACCTGTTAACGAAAAAGAATCCGTTAAAATGGAAGGCTACATAGTTTAATAAAAATAACCTGCATTACTTATTGACAAAATAAAAACAGTTGTATATAATAACAATACAAAATATTTTCGGGGCGAGGTGCAATTCCTCACCGGCAGTTAAAGTCTGCGACCTGCATCACTGCAGCTGAATGGGTGAAATTCCCATACCGACGGTTAAAGTCCGGATGAGAGAAAATGTTGGGTAAGGTATAATAGCATATAACATTATTGTGTCCTTACCATAGGTCAAAACATTTGCGCCCCAACTTTTTCAAGTTGGGGCTTCTCTTTTTTTACTCCCCCAAAACAAAGGAGAAGAAAGATGAACAACAAAAAAGTAAGAACACTGACAGGAACAGCAATGCTAACCGCAATAGGTGTGGCACTGCAATACATTGAGTTTTCAATACCGATTATGCCAAGCTTCATTAAGCTGGATTTTTCAGATTTGCCTGAACTTATCGGTGCTTTTGCCTACGGTCCTGTGGCAGGTGTAGTCATCTGCCTGCTCAGAAACCTGATACATATGGCTGTCAGCCAGAGTGGTTTTGTGGGCGAGCTGTCAAACTTCATCCTCGGTGCAACCTTTGCACTTGTGGCCGGCTTGATTTACAAGAAAATGAAAACGAAAAAGGGTGCAATCATCGGCGGTGTATCAGGTGCTGCTGCAATGGCAGGCATAAGCGTTTTCACAAACTATTTCATTATTTATCCGCTTTATTACAGTGTACTCGGTTTTCCGGAGGAAGCCGTTCTCGGTATGTATCAGGTATTACTGCCAAGTGTTGAAAATATTTTTCAGGCGCTGTTAATTTTCAACCTGCCGTTCACCTTTGCCAAGGCAATGATTTGTGTGGTGATTGCAATGATAATTTATAAGCCATTGTCAAAATTATTAAAAGGTAAACAACAATAATTAATACGCTTTTCATTTTTGTCTTAGGAGTCGGCAGGCAGCAGCCTGTCGGCTTCTTATATTTCTCAGCTTTATCAACGATAACAGAACGGATTCTACTTTACTCAGCTTGTTATACGGATTGCATTTTTAGGTGGTATTCACCTTTTCACTATAGGAATAATCGGCGAATACCTCGCAAAAAATTATATTGAAACTAAAAACGACCAATCTATATAGCCAAAGAAATTATTGATTATAAATAATTATTGATATTTTAATGATAATGTTGTATAATATTTTAGTAAATTTTACTATTATTATATTAGGAGATAGTTATTATGTTAGTTTCTGCAACAGAAATGCTTAAAAAAGCTAAGGCAGGCCACTATGCAGTTGGTCAGTTCAACATCAACAACCTTGAGTGGACAAAGTCCATTCTTTTAACCGCTCAGGAGCTGAACAGCCCTGTTATTCTCGGTGTATCCGAAGGTGCAGGCAAGTATATGACAGGCTTCAAGACCGTTGCTGCTATGGTTAAGGCAATGGATGAGGAGCTTGGAATCACTGTTCCTGTTGCACTTCACCTTGACCACGGCTCATACGAAGGCTGCTACAAATGTATTAAAGCAGGCTTTACATCAATTATGTTTGACGGCTCTCATTATCCTATCGAGGAGAATGTTGCTAAAACAACCGAGCTTGTAAATGTTGCTCACGCTCTCGGTCTTTCAATTGAGGCTGAGGTAGGCTCTATCGGCGGCGAGGAAGATGGCGTTGTTGGTGCAGGTGAATGTGCTGATCCAAAAGAATGTAAGATGATTGCTGACCTTGGTGTTGATATGCTTGCAGCCGGTATTGGTAATATTCACGGCAAATATCCTGAAAATTGGGCAGGTCTTTCATTTGAAACACTTGATGCTGTTCAGCAGGAAACAGGCATTATGCCTCTTGTTCTTCACGGTGGTACAGGTATCCCAGAGGATATGATTAAAAAGGCTATTGACCTTGGCGTATCTAAAATCAATGTTAATACAGAGTGCCAGCTCTCTTTCCAGGAAGCTACACGTAAGTACGTTGAAGAAGGTAAGGATTTACAGGGTAAAGGCTTTGACCCTCGTAAGCTTCTTGCTCCTGGTGCACAGGCTATCTGTGATACTGTTAAGGAAAAAATGGAGCTCTTCGGCTCAGTTGGTAAGGCAAACGACTAATTCATTTACCAAATATTTAACCCCTTGCAATTTATATTGCAAGGGGTATTTTTTGATGTGATTTAAATCACAGGGGACAATGTCAACATCGTTCCGTTATACATTATTTATTCCGTTCAACAAGTTCCTCAATAATCATTTTTGACATTATGTTGAGGAAAACCCATTCAAGCACCCACATAAACAGCGGCGCAACAAAGGCGGTAATAATTCCGCCAAGGGGAAAGCCGTCCTTCAAAATGCCGAAAACTGCCAATGCCCAGAAAAACAGAGTTATCCCTGCTGCCAACAAAATCATCAATACATTCGGCAGAATGTCAACCTTAACCGATGTATCGTTCAGCTTAATCAAATTAATTTTCGGATTGCCGATTACAGTAAAAACTGCATTATACCGAACATTCAACCCTGATATTGATTTTTCACAGCTAAAATGCGGATCATCTGACAACTTTTCAAACAGCTTATCCACATTATCCGTTTCAATTATTTTTTTCATAGTTCAGCTCTTCTTTTATATAGTCGCAATAGCGTGACAAAATATCAATGTCCGTTTGGTCATAGACCATTCTTGCACCAACAGTGTCCTCAATTTCATTAAAAACAAGCCTGCCGTTATTGAAAATAAAATCAATTCCGATATAATCGCTTTTAACAAGGGCGGTTATTTTTTTTACAAGCTGTTTTTCTTCGCTGCTAAGAGTATAAGGTGTGGCACTGCCGCCAAGACAAAAGTTTGAGCGAAAATCCGTTTTGCTCTCCCTGAGTATTGCAGTAACGATTTCACCACCCATTACCCAAACTCTTAAATCCTTACCAAGGGTATCACAAGGTTTTTGATAAACATAACCCTTCTGAAAATTTTCAGACTCTGTGCGCATTTCAACCTCAGTACCGCCGTGACCGTCAACCTTCTTTTTAACCACAGGCACGCCAGTATAATTTATCGGCATAATTTCAACACCATGATCTGCCATAAATTCATAGCAAAGCTGCTTGTCATTTGCAAGCTTTGAAAGTGACGACGGATTAAAAACCCTTATACCCTTTTTTTCAAAATATTCTGCAATTTTATAGTCATTCGTTCTGTTGATTACAAAATCGGCATTACCCCTATAGCTTTCATCAACAAGGCGAACATCCAAATTTTCTGTAAATTTAGCAACTGCAAAGCGATTTCGCTGGGCCTCTGCTTTCGTATAAATCAAAACACCGCTCATTTTAACTGCTCCATAATTTCATTAAAAATAATCGGTGCAATATCAATACCTGTTGCATTCATAATATTGATGATGTGCGCATTTGAATTCACCTCGCACACCATACCATTATCCAGAACATCCACACCGCCAAAGGTAAGCCCCAGTATTTCACAGGCTTTGATTGCTGTTTCAATAATCTGTTTATCAGGAATAATTGCAGTCATCGTTCCACCGTTTGTAACATTTGAGCGAAAATCATTTGGATTAGACCTTTTCACTGCACTTACAAATTTACCGCCCACAATTTCAATACGTGTATCACTGCCCTTACTGTCAGCAATAAACTCCTGCAAAATAAATGGCTTTGCGGTAATGTGGCTTATAATCTCCTCACGAGTTTTGCACAAATACACCTGTTCACCAAAAGAGCCAAAGCACTCCTTGAACACAAGGGGTAAACCTAAACGCGCAATGGCAGTGTCAACAAATTCACTCATATCAACATCAAAATAAGTTTTTGGTGCAATCAATGTTTTAGGTTGTGGAACTACATCTGCAAGCTCAACATAGGTGCGAGCCTTATCATCACACATTGCAACCGATGACGATGAATTAAAAACAGGCACTCCGCTTTTTTCAATAGAGCGTGCAAGATTTATGTCCTTATCCCACAAAAGCACAAAGTCAGTATTAACTTTATCAAAAGCCAGCTCCAAATTCGTCTTTATTGCCAAATTGATATTCATACTTTTGGCACTTTTAACCAAATGACTGTGCAATTCATTAAATTTATCACTGTTTAAAAAATGATTTACTAACAAAATTCCGTTCATAATTACTTATTGTAGCATTTGCACTTGCATTTTTCAATCTAATAGTATAAAATATCTTTATCTATTTTTATTATTTCACGCTTGAAAGGAGCAAGTTATGACAGAGTATAAGTTAAAATATGGTTGTAACCCAAACCAAAATCCTGCAAGAATACATATGGACGGTAACGAACTGCCCTTTACAATTTTAAACGGCGCTGCCGGATATATTAATTTACTTGACGCATTCAATTCATGGCAGCTTGTTAAGGAGCTTAAGGAGGCAACAGGTCTTCCAAGTGCTGCTTCATTCAAGCACGTTTCACCTGCAGGTGCTGCAGTTGCTCAGCCTTTGAGTGATGTTGACAGAAAGGTTTGTATGGTTCCTGAGGACTTAGAGCTTTCACCGATTTGTGAAGCATATGTAAGAGCAAGAAGCTGTGACAGACAGTCATCATTTGGTGATTTCGCTGCACTTTCAGATGTCTGCGATGCATCAGTTGCAAAGTTCCTTCAGAAGGAAGTAAGCGACGGTATTATTGCGCCGGGCTATACTGATGAGGCTCTTGAAATTCTCAAAGCAAAAAGAAGAGGTAATTTCCTTGTAATTCAGATTGACCCTGATTATGTTCCTGAAGAAATGGAAACAAAGCAGGTATTTGGCATTAAGTTTGAGCAGAAGCGCAACAATGCTAAAATCACCATGGATTTATTCAACGATATGCCAACCAAGGTTAAGGATATTCCTGAAATCGCAAAGATTGATCTGCTCATTTCAATGATTACATTAAAATATACCCAGTCAAACTCTGTTGTTTATGCACAGGGCGGTCAGACACTTGGCGTTGGTGCAGGTCAGCAAAGCCGTATCCTCTGCACACGTATGGCAGGCAACAAGGCAGATATGCTTTGGTTAAGAAGAAATGAAAAGGTTCTTAACCTTCCATTCATTGATGGTATCAGAAAGTGTGATGCTGACAATGCAATTGACCTTTACATCAGCGATGAATACGAGGATTTACTCAAGGACGGCGTATGGCAGAGATATTTCACCGAGTGCCCTGCTCCTTTCACTGCTGAGGAGAAAAAGGCTTGGCATGAAAAGATGACAGACGTTGCTCTCGGCTCAGACGCATTCTTCCCATTCGAGGACAACATTGAGCGTGCTGCACGTTCAGGTGTTAAATATATTGCTCAGCCGGGCGGCTCAGTAAGAGATGAAGCAGTTATCGAATGCTGCGACAGCTTTGGTATGGCAATGGCAATGACAGGCATCCGCCTGTTCCACCACTAATATTAAATTTTGATAAAGTGGGCTGAACCACGCACGGATAAATGAAGTATAAAAATTCATCTATCGTTTTTATTGTGTGGACAATTAACAAATTGCCAATTACAACAATTTAATTCCCTTGCAAATTTCAGTTTGCAAGGGAATTGTGCATTTTCCGCCTTTTGCTCGGAAGCGGTACCAATGTACAGCATACACCGCAAAATGCGAAATTCAGTTCCATTTCTCAAAGTCTAATTACAATAACTAATAATTAAGCAGGTGACATAATGGACAATCTTTGTGAAAAATGCTGGTATAACGAATATGATGAAGAAACTGACGAGTCCTTTTGCTCACTTGTTTTAGACGAGGACGAATATGTTCGTATGATGCAGGATAAAAATAAAACCTGTCGATACTTTCGCCCTGACGGCAGTGAATACGACATAGTCAGAAAGCAAAATTAATTGCAGCAAATGTTTAAGTTTTGCACAGGCAATGCATAGCAATCCGAACCATGGTTTAAATTTCTGCTCATTGCCTATAATATAAGAAAACACGATAGGTGATATTATGTATAAAACAGGTTTGGTTTTAGAGGGCGGCGGAATCCGTGCTCTTTATACCAGCGGTGTGCTTGATGCATTTATGGAGAAGGGTATTGAGTTCCCATATGTTATCGGTGTATCTGCAGGCAGCTGCAACGGTGTATCCTATTTAGGCAAAAACCTGCACCGAATGCGAGATATAACAATCAATTACTCAGGCGACAAGCGATACAAAAGTATCAACTCCATGCTGAAAAACGGAGAATACCTGAATTCAAAATGGATATTCGGTGAGCTGACCTATGATATATACCCATTGGACTATGACACATACGATAACTCAAACGCAACAATGTGTGTTGTAGCTACCAACGCATTAACAGGCAAGGCAGAATATTTTTATCCCACCGATTTTCGTGATGGCTGCGAGGAACTAAGGGCGAGCTGTGCCCTGCCACTTGCAACCAAGGCCGTACAGATTGGTAAGGATTATTATTTTGACGGTGGTGTTACCGACTCAATACCGCTGAAAAGAGCATTTGATGACGGCTGTGAAAAATGTGTAGTCATTCTTACACAGGATAAAAACTACATTAAGCAGCCGATGGGTCATTCTTCTGCTGTGAAAAGAGCAATGAAAAAATATCCGTTAATGGCTCAGGGGATTCTTGACCGCCACAATATGTACAACGCTCAAAGGGAGTATGTTTTTGAACAGCAGAAGCTTGGCAATGCTTTCATTATCTGCCCAGAAGAACCGCTGAACTGCGGAACGCTTAATGTAAGCCCTGCACAGCAAAGAGATATTTATAATCTCGGCTATTACCAAGGCTTGTACAATATTGACAGAGTAAAAGAATTTATAAGAATATAAAAAACAGAGGCAATTGTGATTGCCTCTGTTTCTTTATATCAGATTATTTATTTCTGTAAATAATTGCTTCTCTTTCAGGTCCGTTTGAAACCATTGTGATTGGGTAGCCAAGCTCACCCTCAATAAATTCAACATAGTCCTTTGTTTCCTGTGGAAGCTCGTTATAATCACGGATACCGCGAATATCACAGTGCCAGCCCTTCATTGTTTTAAGAACAGGCTTACACTTTTTAAGTGTTGGAGTTGTTGGGAAATCCTTAATAACCTCGCCATCAACCTCATAGCCAACACAAATCTTAATTTCCTCAAGATATGAAAGACAGTCAAGAGCAGTCATAACAACCTGAGTTGCACCCTGGCACGCAACACCATAGCGTGTAGCAACACAGTCAAACCAGCCAACACGACGCGGTCTGCCTGTAGTAGCACCGAACTCGCCTTTGTCACCGCCGTGAATACGAAGCTCCTGCGCTTCATCCTCATCAAGAATTTCACTTACAAATTCACCTGCACCAACTGCTGATGAATAAGCCTTTGTTACAACAACAATATCCTCTATGCTGTGCGGAGGAAGTCCTGCACCAACTGCACCATAGCCGGCAAGTGTTGATGATGATGTAACCATCGGATAAATACCGAAATCAGGATCCTTAAGTGTACCAAGCTGACCCTCGAGAAGAATGTTTTTGCCTTCCTTAAGTGCATCAGCAAGATATGTGTGTGTGTCACAAACATAAGGTGCAATCTTTTCCCTGTACTCAACACAGGTGTTATAAAGCTCCTCCTCATCAAGCAAAGGCTTGTTATATACATGCTTAAAGGTTAGATTTTTTAATGTGCAGATATTATTGATTTTTGCTTTCAATGTTTCATCGTCAAACAGCTCGTTAACCTGAATACCGATTTTTGCATACTTATCGCTGAAGAAAGGTGCAATACCTGACTTAGTTGAGCCGAAAGCATTCTTGCCAAGTCTTTCCTCCTCATACACATCCTGCAGAATATGATAAGGCATAAGAATCTGTGCTCTTTCGCTGACTAAAAGGTTTGGATTAAGTCCTGCCTTTTTAACATCCTCAAGCTCATTGAGAAATTTGTTGATGTCAAGTGCAACACCATTGCCGATAATACAAGTTGTGTGATCATAGCACACACCTGACGGCATTAAGTGAAAAGCAAAGCGGCCATGCTCGTTAATGATGGTGTGCCCCGCATTAGCACCACCCTGAAATCTTACGACAATGTCACTTTGTCCGGCAAACATATCCGTGATTTTGCCTTTACCCTCATCGCCCCAGTTTGCGCCTACAATAGCTCTAACCATTTTAATTCTCCTAAATAGTTTGTAATATGGACTTAGCAGTCCATAGTTAATTATATTATAAGGTGTAAATATTGTCAATTAAATTATTAAAGTATAAAAGCATAAAATTTTAGTTATTATTGATGTTGTAATGCCTATTTTTTTATGATATGATAAATGTAATAAAATTTTTTCGAGGATAAATATTATGAAAATCTATAATGTTATGCAATACGGTGCTAAAGGCGACGGCAAGACAAATGACGCCTTTGCTATTCAGCACGCTATAGATGACTGCTGCAAAAACGGCGGCGGTCAGGTTGTACTGCCAAGCGGCAGAGTATTCTACAGTGACTCAATCAGACTGAGAAGCAATGTTGATTTGCACATTCAAAAGGGTGCAACCATTAAAGCCACAAGCAATATTGACGGCTACATCAGACCTAACAAGCTTATTAACGACCCGAAAACTGCTTTAATCGGCAACCCTGTTACAGGCAAGCCCAGCTTCATTTCCGCTCTTGCCAGCGCAACCCATAAACGC
>CAYNGP010000001.1:73811-78301 GCA_964396885.1 uncultured Bacteroides sp.
TGGCTTTGAGGCTGACAACTGCACAATCAGCGGTGAGGGTACTATTGATGCCAATGGTCATGCATTTGTTGCAAGAAAAGACCAATACTATGTAACAGGTGACTTTTATCCACGCCCAACCGTTATGTATGTTGAAAAGAGCAATCACATCACCTTTAAGGATTTCACGGTTATTGATGCTCCGTTCTGGACTCTTCACCCGGCAGGCTGTGACGATGTGCTCATTGACAGAATCAGAATTCTCAATGATTTGGATGTTGCAAACAGTGATGGTATTGACCCGGACCACTGCTCTAATGTCAGAATTCTCGGCTGCCACGTTACCTGTGCAGATGACTGTATATGCCTTAAGGCATCTAAAGGTAACAGCGAATACGGTCCTTGTGAAAACATTGTTATTGACGGCTGTACACTTGTATCAACCTCTGCCGCTATTAAAATCGGCACTGAGGGTGTTGGCGATTTCAGAAATGTTATTGTTTCAAACTGCGTAATCAGCAAATCAAACAGAGGTCTTTCAATCCAGATTCGTGACGGCGGTAATGTTGAAAATGTAACCTATCAGAACATTATTATTGAAACACGCCGTTTCTGCCCTGACTGGTGGGGCACTGCCGAGCCGATTGTTATTACCACATTCAACCGTGACGAAAACACAAAGAGCGGCAGTATTAAAAACGTCCGTTTCTTCAATGTTACAACAAAAGGTGAAAATGGTGTATTAATTCACGGTAACGAGGATAATATTATTGAGGACATCACCTTTGAAAACTGCCGTGTTGAATTAACCAAAACAAGCAAATGGCAGTGCGGTCTTTACGATTTACGTCCTTGCCTTGACTATGGTGTTGAAAGCTTTGATAACTCAGCATTCTTCATCCGCTGGGCAAAGAATGTTACTATTGAAAAAACCAAGACACGCTGGGGCAGACTTTGTGACAGCTACAAGCACGCTATTGATGCCGCTAATGTTGAAAATCTGTCACTTATCCGCTTTGACGGACACGCAGTTGACCCAAGCGTTGATGACTTTAAATTTGAAAATGTTAAATAAGGAGCATAAAAATGATTGAATTAAAGGGCTATAAGGTTAATAAGCTTGAAATTGAAAACAAAGTTAAACCGGGTACACAGCTTAAGCTTCAAAATCAGCTTAAATACAATGTTAACTATCTTGATGACAATACAACCTGTATCGGTATTATGGAACTGAGAGTTGCCGATGCCGACCTCAATCCATTCGAAATTAAAATTGAAATGGTAGCTGAATTTAAATATGGTCCGGAGGATGAAAAACCCGATATTCATACAGGCTCCTTTGACCAGCTTTTCCCATTTGTAAGACAGATTGTACACACCATCACAGGCTACACCGGTATGCCGGGCCTTATGATTCCGATTATGAAATTAAATAAGGAAACTGTCAAAGTGAACGAACAGAAGGAAAGCTCACCATTGAATTAACATTATAAAGAAAGCATCCGAAGAAAAATCTTCGGATGCTTTTTCATATTGTATGATAATCATTCTGGTATATACCAGAATGAATTAAATTTATACATATAAGTTCTTGCGCCTTTCGGCATTTGGGTAGCAGCATTAAAAACATTATAATAATCACCTGCACCTGTTCCGATTGCAAGAGTGCCCAGTGCAAGGAAAAAGGTCAGCTGCGGAAATATCATACCGATTATATAAGGTATAAAACCAAAAACAATGTTCGGCAAAAGTGACATAAAAATGAATCTGCTCTTTGACATTGTTTCAGACCCAACCACAAAAAGCATTCCCTGCTTCCAGTTTGTGTAAAGATAAACATCTTCTTTAAAGCAGATTGCGTGAAGCAGTTCGTGCGGAAACAATATCAGCATTGAAGCCGCACAACCAAGCATCAGCTGCAAAGAACTGTAAGTTTCCCTGCTTCTTAAAACCGCAGGAATTGTTAAAACAACAATAATAACAAAACAAAGTACATTCCCAATGAGCCCCAGTGTTTTTGAATCCTTCGCCTCTTTAAAGGGCACAGCATTTGGCATATGCTCATTATGCGGCAATGAATCAGGGTTCAAATCATATTTCCCTTTATAATGTAATTTCATACTATCTCACTAACTTAAATAAATATTTTCAGGCAGCTTTATTAGCCATTCTGCGTTTTCTTAAAATATAGAACGCACCGATAAAGAAACAATAAATCAAAATCCAGCAATAATAGCTTTTGCTGATATGAGCCCCATTTATAAGGAAATAGATTACTGCACAAGCACGTCTGCCCAAATTCAGCAGTAATGCAACAATCTGAAAATTGCATACAAGCCTTGAGCTTACATCACCGCAGCGAACCGCAACATAAAGCAGGAAAATCATTGCAATTGCATAAACAGCAAAATCGCTTAAATATGCATAGAGCATATTGCCTGTTTGTGAGAGCAAAAAGCTGCGCAGAGTGTTTGATATTTCATCAACAAACGGTACAACAATTATTGCACAGATAATAGGCAGTGGTTTAATCATTCTTGGCTTTTCCTGTTGTTCATAAAGCTTAACAATTACAGCCACAAAAATAACAAAAGCAAATTTCTGCACAAAATAATAAAGCAAATTTGCTCCCTGGCTGAAATCTGCCAGTGCTTGAATATCGGGCGGCAACATTCTGATTCCGAACATCGCCATTAATATTCCATAAAAAATCTCACCTGATTTTGACAACAAATAATATACGATTGCAGTTACCAGACTGAATACAAATGCCTGTAACAGCACTATGCTCCTTGTCGGCTCAACTGCAATATTAATAACCTTTTGAAGAATATAAATTCCGAAAATCAGTACTGCCGACACAAGGCAATAAATTTTGCCCTTTGATATTTTTTCAATCATAAAAATACCACACTTTCATTTTATTAATTTAATTATACAGCAGTGGTAAAATTATGTCAATTAATAAAAAAGAGCAGCCCGCAAACCAAGCCACTCCTTAATATTACTTATTTATTTTTTACATCATAAAGCACATCAGGATAGTCACTCATAATACAGTCGGCACCGATACTGATTAAGTATTCCATATCCTCTTCTTCATTTATTGTCCAGTACTGAACAGCCATATCATGTTCGTGAGCATAGTTGATTACCTGTGCTGTACCTGTATTAAGACCAAAGGTGTTGAATATTCCGCCATATGGAATCTGAAGAACATTGCAAGGCGGTTCATAGCTCTTGCTGTTTGTGATTGCCGCAAACCAGAATTTGAGCACCTCAACAATACCTGTGCTTCTCGCCATATCCGGATAATTTTCATCAACGTATTCACTGACCTCTGCATGGAAGGTACCAAAAATTACTCTGTCAAGAAGATTCTTTTCAACGAGAATCTGATAAAGAATGTCAACACCCTTTTTGCCGAGATCATCACTGTTCTTAATTTCAATAATATATTTATAGTCACCCTTTGAGTTTAAGTAATCAAGAACATCCTCGACTCTTAAAATCTTTAAGTCATCAGTAGGCTCGCTCATATCTGCAAAAGGCATTTTACCATCCGGGTCAACAAATTTTGCACCGATATTGAGCTGTCTTAACTCCTCGTATGTTTTGGTTTCAGGTCTTACATCCGTTTCGCCGAAAACCTCTTCAACATTCGTTGTTCTGTCAAGGGTATCATCGTGCAGAAGAACTAAAACGTTATCCTTCGTAATATGTAAATCAAATTCAAATACATCAATATTGAAGCTGTCATTTTCAGCACAGTTTTTAAATGCCATTAATGATTCTTCAGGTGCGATACCGCCGCCGCTTCTGTGTGCAGAAATATCGGTTTCAGCCAAAATATAAGGATTTTTTGTGTCATACTGCTTAATCTGGCTTGGATCTGACTTGTGCTTGCCTGCCACTGTCATAAGAATAGCAATTGCCGCAACGACCGCAACAATAATCACCAATGCCTTAAGTGCTTTTTTGCCCTTTGTTTTAGTTTTAACTGCCATAAAACCCACCCCTTAACATATAATTTCTAATTATTATATTATTTCATATCGGGACAAATGTCAAATATTTTTTAACTATACCTTGACTTTTGGAAAATAAAGGCTATAATTAGAATTAGCACTCAATACAATAGAGTGCTAATTCTTGAAAAGGAAATGATAAATATGAGAAAAAAGCAATTCAAAGCCGAGTCTAAAAAACTCCTTGATATGATGATTAATTCAATTTACACACACAAAGAAATTTTTCTTCGTGAGCTTATTTCAAATGCCAGCGACGCTATTGACAAGCTGTATTTCAAATCACTGACAGATGACAGCGTTAAGCTTGCTCGTGACGATTTTAAAATTACAATTGATATTGATAAAGAGAACAGAACACTTACCCTCACCGATAACGGTATCGGTATGACTGCCGAAGAGTTGGAAAACAATCTCGGAACAATCGCAAAGAGCGGCTCACTCAACTTTAAAAAGGAAAATGCTGATAACGAGAACGCACAG
>CAYNGP010000001.1:78311-91872 GCA_964396885.1 uncultured Bacteroides sp.
CATTCGGCGAAAGCGCTGCAAACAAGTGGACATCCACAGGTGCTGACGGCTATACAATTGAGGAATGCGAAAAAGAGGATGCAGGAACCGTTATCACTCTTTATATCAAAGGAGATAACGAGAACGAAAACTACAGTGACTACCTTGAGCAGTACAAAATTGACGAGCTTATCAAGAAATACAGTGACTATATCCGCTATCCGATTCAGATGGAAATGAGTCACCAGGTGCCTGATCCTGAAAAAGAAGGCGAATACATCACTGAAATTGCCGTTGAAACCCTCAATTCAATGGTGCCATTATGGAGAAAATCAAAGAGTGAAATCAAGCCGGAGGATTACAACAGTTTCTATAAAGAGAAATTTATGGATTACACTGACCCTCAGCTTGTTATTCATTCAAAGACTGAAGGACAGGCAACCTTTGATGCACTGATGTTCATTCCTGAAAATCCACCATATGATTTCTATTCTAAGGAATACGAAAAGGGCTTGCAGCTATATTCAAACGGTGTGCTGATTATGGACAAATGCAGTGATTTACTGCCTGATTATTTCAGCTTTGTTAAGGGTCTTGTTGACAGTGCTGACCTTAGCCTTAACATCAGCCGTGAAATGCTGCAGCACGATCATCAGCTCAAAATTATTGCTAAAGCAATTGACAAAAAGCTTAAAAACGAGCTTAAAAAAATGCTTAACAATGACAGAGAAAAGTATAACAAATTCTTCAAGACCTTTGGTTTGCAGCTGAAATACGGCGTATATGCAAACTATGGTATGGAAAAGGATGGACTTAAGGACTTCCTTATGTTTGAAACCTCCAACGGTGACGGCTACGCAACACTAAAGGAATATGTTGGCAGAATGGCTGATTCACAGGAAAGCATTTACTACGCTTGCGGTGAAAGTGCTGAAAAAATCGCACTTCTTCCACAGCTTGACGCTGTTAAGGAAAAGGGCTACGAGGTACTTTATTTCACCGACGAGGTTGATGAATTTGCAATTCAGATGCTGATGAAATATGACGGCAAGCACTTTGCAAACATCTGCAAGGATGACCTTGACCTTTCAACAGATGCTGAAAAAGAAGCAATCAACAAAAAGAACGAGGATGCAAAGAACCTTCTTGAAAAAATGAAGGAAGCACTTGGTGACAAGGTTTCATCCGTTAAATTCTCAAACAAGCTTGGCAGTCACCCTGTTTCACTTTCTGCCGAGGGTTATGTTTCACTTGAAATGGAAAAGGTACTCAATCAGATGCCAAATGGCGGACAGGGTGTTAAGGCTCAATTAGTGCTTGAAATCAATTCAAATCACCCGGTTGCTGAGAAGCTTGAAAAGGCAGATGATGAGCAATTAAAGAAATATGTTACGCTGCTTTACTCTTCCGCAAGACTTATTGCAGGTCTTGACCTTGAAAACCCAACAGAATTCAGTGACATATTGGCTGATATGATGTAACATAAAACACCCTATGATTTGTTGAAATCATAGGGTGTTATTTTTTAATTTATTTTATTCTGCAGCTTTTGCAGCAGCTTCTTTTTCAGCTCTGCGGGCTGCTCTTTTCTTTTTAGCCTTGTAGCCCATAAGCTTATCAACATGCTCATCAGGTGTTAAACAAGTACCGAGTGTTACAGTGTTTCTGCCGTAAATACCGTGGAAATCAGAACCGCCTGTTAAAAGAAGCTTATGCTTTTTGCAAAGCGTGCTGACTTCCTCAATATTTGCATCTGTAGCTGACGGATGCCAAACCTCAACACCATCAAGACCCATTTCGATATACTTCTCAAGCTCAGGAATGTTATTGTATTTATATGGATGAGCAAGAACTGCAATACCGCCTGCACCGTGAATTTCCGCAATAACCTCTTTAACATCAGGGTATTTGATTGGTGCAAGAAGATTGGTTGAGCTTTCAGGTGAAAACAACGCATCATAAAGCTCACCATAAATTTTGTTTGTATAGCCTGCATCCATAAGTGCATGCATAATATGCTGCTTGAAAAGATTGGTTGAGCCTGACGCATGGCTTACAATAAAATCATTTGAAACAGGGAAACGAGATGCAACTTTAAGCATCATAATCTGACCTGCTCTTTTTCTCGCTACAGAAGTACGCTTGCAAATACCTTCCAACCTATCCGGTTTTTCAGCTAAATAGCTGATGATATGTACTCTCTTACCTGCCTCATTGTCAAAGGCTGAAATTTCAACAGCGGTAATAACATTAACGCCATATCTTTTACCGATAACCTGACCTCTTACTGTGCCTGCGAGACAATCATGGTCTGTTATAGCAATTGTATTAATTCCGCTTTTTTGTGCAATAACGATTAAATCTTCTATTCCAACTGAACCGTCACTAAGTTTGGTGTGACAATGTAAATCTGCCGCCATAATTATCTCCTTTCAAGATCGGTAGGACTTGTTGCTAATATAGTGAAATGATATAGTACCGTGAGCAACTGCTCACAAAAAGTCTATAACATATTAATAATAACATTAAACAACAGTTTTTTCAAGATAAAAATAGTACATTTAGTACATTGTATAAAAAAATGTCCAATAATATTGAACAAATATTATTTTTTTTACAAATATTTATTCAATCTGCTGACAGGCAATCCAACAACATTAAAATAGTCACCATCTATTTTTTCCACCAAAAGCGAACCCTTTCCCTGTATGCCGTAGGCACCTGCCTTGTCATCGCATTCGCCTGTTGCAACATAAGAATTAATCTCGTCATCGGTTAAATCAAAAAACTTAACTTTCGTTTCTACAGAAAAAGTAACACTGCTTTCAGGTTTGATAATGGTTACCCCTGTGAAAACACTGTGGTATTTACCGCTTAAAGCCTTCAGCATTTCACACGCCTGCTGCCTGTCACAAGGTTTGCCAAGAATTACATCACCAACCGCAACCACAGTATCTGCACCGATAACAGTAGCCTCGCCGTCAGCAAATGGCTCTGCCTTGATTTTTGACAGATATTCAACCGCCTTTTGCGGTGAAATTCCCTGTGGCAGAGTTTCGTCAACATCTGCACTTTTTATAACAAAATCCGTTGTGATAAGGGATAAAAGCTCCCTTCGTCTTGGTGATTTAGATGCAAGAATCAACATTAAAATGTACCCCTTTGATATAGTCCGCGTGTGTATTTAAAATCAGGCTTTCCGCCGTTACTATAAAGTTCAATGATTTGGCTGACTTCATCAGCCGTTTCTGTTGAAAAATAAAAATGAATAAAATCAGTTTTAACCTCTTTTAACCGATCAAGCATATAAATCGGATGCGTGTTAAGCATTTCAACACAAGGGTATTTTGAGCAAAGCACCTCAAATTCATAGCCCTTTCTGTCCGTTAACCTGCCCTGTTTTGCACATTCGTAACAGCCGATACTGTTTTTAATCGGGCAGTTTCTGGTGAGCATTAACGGCAGTTTGCCATAAACAACAACACCTGTGTTCGGTGCATTAATTTTATTAATCTGCTCTAACGTCAATTCAAAGGACAAAATCGGATTATCAATCAAGTTTGCACTTTCGCTGTTATAAATATTCAAACCAAAATCGCCGAACACCTCAAAGCCCATTTCTTTGGCAAGGTTATAACTGCCGATATTACCGCAAAGTACTTTGGTAACACCTGCTTTTTTCAGTTTGGCAAGCTGTTTTTTCATTTCATCCTCAATACCAAACAATCCTCTCGGCAAAACAACACCTGCACGGTTATCCACAAAATCTTCAAGACTGCTGTCAAGCGGAATAAACACATTTTTAAATGGGTGTTTATCAGGGATTTGCTCTGCTGATTTAAAGGAGGCAGTGGCATAAGGCACAACATTTTTAATTAAGGGAACAGGATTTACCAAAGGCTTTGCCTCAACAACAATTTCATCCTGCTTTTCTATTTCTTCAACTGCTTTTCGTCTTAATTCATTGATTTTTGACACAGGCAAAATCAAGCCGTCATCAAGTGTGATTTCAATATTATTTGCATAGAACTGTGTTCCGCCCAGCTTAGACAATCTTGCCTGCAAGCTTTCCTCGCTCATCGGCTTGTTAATAGCCTTTTCAGGCACGTCTCCCTTAACAGTAACTGTTTTGCCCATTGCCGACGCAGTTAACTGACAGGGCTTACCCTCAAAACAAGTGAATTTAATATCAATAGGCAAAAGCGGATTTTCGTTATCATAATTGTGACTGATGTCTTTCAGCACATCCTTGGCAGAAACAACATCCTCCTTCTGCCTTGTGCCGAACATATCTGCACCGATTTTGCCTGTAAAGTAACCGTCAGTAAAACCACTGCGAGAGAAAACACTTTTAAGCTTATGGCTGTCACGGTTTGAGTAACTGCCGTCAATGGCATTTTTTACGGCTGTAACTGCTGCACTTACATATTCAGGGCGCTTCATTCTGCCCTCAATTTTCAGTGACACAATTCCATCAAGCTCACCAAGATGTTCAATCAAACTAAGGTCTTTAAGAGAAAGTGCACATTCGTTTTTGTCACCCTTAGCAGTAAAGGGCAAACGGCAGGGCTGGGCGCACAAGCCACGATTACCACTGCGTGAACCGATAACGGACGAAAGATAGCATTGACCTGAAACACACATACAAAGTGCACCGTGCACAAATAATTCCAGTTCTAAATCCGTATTCTGTCTGATTTTCTTAATTTCATCAAGGCTCATTTCTCTTGGCAGCACAATTCGTGAAAAGCCCATTTCCTCTGCTGCCTTTGCACCTGCAGGTGTCATAATACTCATTTGAGTTGAGCCGTGAAGCCTTGCACCCGGAAAATGCTCTTTAATCATTTTAGCAATGCCGATGTCCTGAATAATAAACGCATCAACGCCTGCCGTCAACGCATCCTTAACTGTGTTGTAGGCAAGCTCCCATTCATCATCACTGACTAAAATATTTAAGGCTAAGTAAACCTTAACCCCTCTTTTATGGCAGTAATCAACTGCGGTTTTTAATTCATCATAATCAAAATTGCCGGCATTGCGGCGAGCGTTAAAGGCTTTCCCTCCAAGGTAAATACCATTAGCACCGCTGCGTACACCGGCAATTAAGGACTCCATGCCGCCGGCAGGAGCCAAAATCTCAAATTTCATATAACTCTGTTATTTCCTATCTGTTCGCAAGCTTGTTTCTTAAATCGGAAATTTCTCTGTTAAGGCGCTCAACCTCACGTCTTGCAACCTCAACCTCCATTCTTGCTCTGGCACTTTCCTCAAGATAATCCTTAATCTGAACTCTTAAATTATCACTTGATGCAGAAGCCTTTTTGCAGGCATCAGCCTGGTCAAGAGCAACAAGCACAGCCGCCTGTGTCATAGACAGTGAAGTGTTTGAGTTACAAATTGAGCGGATTTCATTATTAATCTGTTCAGCCAGATTTTCTACATATTCAGGGTCATCCTCAGTAATAATGGTGTATGAAGCACCGCCGATTTTAACCTGAACTCTGTTTTTATTCATAGCTACACCCTCAAATTCATCGACAAATTTTTGCTTATTTCAGTATAACAGTTAAAAATTAAATTGTCAATGTGATTACATATTAGTATTATAAATAATTTTCCCCGAACTGCAAAATTTTATTATTTTTTGTTTCGTAGGGGCGGATATTATCCGCCCGTTTGCAATACCAACACATTAACATTTGCAGGCGGCTGATAGCCGCCCCTACAATTTCATTAGACGAGTTCAAAATTATAAATAACAAAACCCACGGATAATGTCCGTGGGTTGATGTTTTTATGAGCACACACCTGTGTTGCTGCAGGTGATGGTAAGTGTTTTGTTAACTGTTTTTATCGGCACACCTAATAAGTATTTTTTAACAGTAAAGGTGCCTGTTGCCTTGTTACCGCTTTTTGAAGGAACTGCAGATGTCACTTTCCATTTATCGTTATAGATTTTTGACGAAACTGTTGCACTTGTACAGGTAGCAGAGCTGCCGGTGTAACTGAAGGTTGCAGACAATGTAACTGTCCACGCCTTAGTATTATCACTTTCATAATAATCTAATGATTTATTTTTGCTGACTGTTTGAGTGGCAAAGGTTGTTATTGTGCTTTCTGTAATTCTTGTAACAATGTAACTACCATCATCAAAGTACTCAATATAGCTATCTGTCACAATTTCATCATTTGCAAATGCCGTTGTCGGGCACATAACAGCAAGCATTACTATTACTGATAATAAAGCAATTATTTTTTTCATTCTAATGGATCTCCTATAGTTTCATATATCGTTTCACCATGGATAGGGTCATCATGCATATATTCAACAAAATATCCCGGTTCTTTAATATGTACATCCATAACCGCAATGGTTACACCTGCTGCCCAAATTAACAGAGCAAGAGCAATTCCAATGGCAATTATTCTACCGATATTCATTCTTCTTTTAATCTTCTTTATATCAGCATTTTCAAAAAAGCCCTTGGCAATATCCTGCGGCTCGCCGAAGCGTTTGCGAATATCATCCATGCTGACATTTTCGTTTTCATCAACAAAATCGGAAATGTCATTTTTCAAATCACGAATGAACCTATTTCTGGTCTTCCAGTCACATATCAAATATGACTTTACATCAATTATATATTTTTTGATTTCAGCATTCAATGGTGTGCGCTTCATATATTATCATCCTCGTTTCTGTCAAGAATTTTCATAATACTGTCAGTAACAGCATCATATTCAGCAAGGATTTCCTTATAATAATCTCTGCCCTTATCCTCCAGATGATAATATCTTCTTGTACGGCGCTTACCCACCTGTTTTGTGTAATCGCTGACATAACCGGCTTCCGTAAGCCTGTAAAGAATAGGGTATAAAGACCCCTCCAGCATCGTATACACTCCACCGCTTTTTTCTGCAAAAGCCTGTGTAATCTGATAGCCGTAAAGATCCTCTTTACTAAGCAGATAAAGCACCAGCATTTCAGCTGTTCCGCGCTTAAAATTGTCAACAGTCTGACTCATAACTATTCACCATCTTTATTAATTATATGTATTGTAACACATAGATACTTTTTGTGTAAATACTTTTTTAGAAAATATATTGTTGACAAATGGTAAATTTTGTGATATTGTGAAAATGTAATCAGGATAATAGCTAACGAAAAATGAAATGAGGGAGCTCCGATGTTTTAACTATCTTGGGTAAAGTGCCACAAAATTTATTTAAAAAACATTTTTATTATTAAGGAGAAAACTCATGAAAAAGAAACTAAATAAAAATAGTTTTATTACTGCCGTTTGCACTTTTTTGATTGTTATCACAACATTTGCTTCAGTCAGTGCATTTGCCAGCACATATATTGGAACAAGAACTATTCCTGCTAATAGTGCAACCGCAACAATAGGTGATGTCACAAAGGCAGACAGTGTTAATTGCAGCACTATCTTTTTTAAATGCTCAACAACCTTCATCATTAAAACTTGGGTTTACGATGTAACAAGAAGTTCAACACTTTCAGATAAAAAATCCTTTTTCTGTACAGGAACAAAAACAGGTCATCATGTTTATTATAAATCCGGTGCATCATACGGTTCTCGCGACACTGTAAGATTTTACGCTTCACAAAGCACAAACTCAAGCAAAACTATTGATTTCACAATATTCGGAGACAAAGCAGTATTATAAATAATGTGTCATCATAACACTTAGGCGGTATAAATTTAATAATTTATACCGCCTTATTTAGTAAATGGAGTATGGTATGAAAAAAGAAATAAAGTTTCAATTGAAAAATGCAATATGCTCCACGGGATTTTTGAGTGTAAGCATAATTATGGTTATGTTCAGTTTAGTCAGCTTTATTTTAAGCTGTATTCCCGAATACGGCAAAGACATAACAAATGTTGCACCTGCAGAGGCAAATTTTTTCTTTAACGGTTTTTATAATTCTGTTTATTCAAGAATATTTTTTATCATTTTGCCTTTTGCTGCTTGTGCTGCTTATTCTGACAGTTATGTATCTGACTACACAAACAACCGACTGTCACTCTGTTTAACTAAAACAGGAATTAAAAAATATTATTTTTCAAAACTGATTGCCGTGTTCTTTTGTGGCACACTTGTTATATTTCTGCCACAAGTATTAAATTATGTACTGTGCACAATCACATTCCCTATTAACTCAACCAATGAGTATGGATGGGATTTGTGGCAATCCTATACATATTGCAATGACAATCTTGTTGGCAGACCAGAATTCTTATTTAAAAGACTTTATATTTTTTCACCATATTTATATTTTGCTCTTTATATGCTTATATCCTCTGTTGCGTCAGGTCTGATTGCAGTTATCGGCTATCAGCTTTCATATTTAGTAAGGAACAAAATATTTGCTATATCATTTATGTTTGCAGCAATAAATCTGGCAGATATGTCAGGTGCCTTAAATTATGTTAATATTGGAAATTACATTTTCGGCTGTTCTGTAGGCGCCGGTACGTATTCATACTTTGTTTTAACCTTTGCTATATATATTATATTTGCAATTCTACCTGCACCACTGGCAATCAAGAGGTTAAAAAACTGCTTATGATTACGTTTAAAAACAGCAAGCTGCACATTTTAATCATTTCCGCGGTTGAGTTTTTAATGGGTGTATATATAGCCATAATTAGAATCAACTATGCAGATGCTATATCTTTTTTCAACATCTTTACCGAAATAAAAGAAGGACTTGGTATTGATATAACAAGTGATATGCTTGATATAAATATAATCATAAGTATATTAAACATTATAATTTCAGTACCTTTAATAAGCACACTCTTTAACAAAAAATACTTGACAAAATGCTTTTACATAGCATTAAGACAAAAATCTTATTTAAAATTCTATTGCCGTGAAATGTTCAATATTTTCATAGTATGTGTAATAAGCGGAATTTTATATAACACGGGTATACTGGCAGTTACTTATTCAAAACATAGCAGCATTTTTGATACAGCTGACATTAATCTTTTTTTAATAGCGATAATTAATTCTGTAATAATCACTTTCACAGCTACACTAATCGGTGCGATTGTTTCGGCAATTTTGAACGAAAAAATCAGCATTATAATTATAAGTATATTTATAGCTGTGTTGTCCTTAATTCTATTTTTCATACCAAATGAACTGAAGCAGCTTGATATAATATCTTGGTATTATACAAGTAAATTTATAAACAACAAAACACTTTTCCCTTATCCATTGCCCGTATATTACCTTGCAATAGCTGTAATTGATACAGCAATTTTGTTTATAGGCGGCATGATATTAAAACGAAAAGATGTTTTATAAGGTGGTAAATATGTCATTTATTGAAGTGAAAAATTATTCAAAAAAACTAAACGGAAATACCGTTTTAGACAATATTTGCCAAGACTTTCAAAAAGGCAGAATTTATGGTCTTGTGGGAAAAAACGGAAGCGGCAAGACAATGCTTATCAGAGCAATTTGCGGTCTTTTAACGCCAAGCAATGGAGAAGCTATTGTTGACGGTGTAAAGGTAGGTAACGGTATTTATCCCAAAAGCGTCGGCTTGTTGATTGAACACATCACGTTGTTTGAATATATGAGTGCTTTTCAAAACCTATCAATGTTAAACAGCGTTTCAACAAACAAAGTTTCAGACAAAGAAATCAAAAACTGGTTAGAAAGATTTGGTCTTGAGCCAAATGATAAAAGAAACATAAAAAAATATTCGCTTGGTATGTGTCAAAAGGTTAATCTTATTCAAGCCTTTATGAACAAACCTGATTTAATTATTCTTGACGAACCCACTAATGCACTTGATGAAGCATCTGTTAATTTGCTGACAGAAATCATTAAAGAAACCAACAAGAATTCGGGCACAACCTTTATCATCGCAAGCCATGACAAAGAAAATCTTGACAACCTTTGTGACGAAATCATAGAAATGAGGGATGGCAAAATTGTTCGGTAAATTATCTAAAAATCAAGCAATTGCTTTTCTTATCTGTATTTTACTGATATTAATTACTGCCGGTTTCGGAATTTTTATAAGATTATCATATCCTACTGTTTCTCTTGATGAAAGTTCTTACCCAAACGCCACGGTTTCTTTCACAGAAGAAGATAGTCAACGCATTGATTTTGATTTGTTAGATTTAGATTTAGAAAAAGCTAAAATGATACTTAATGAATACAATTCTGTATTCACGGTTAAATGTCTGGAAACAGAGCATTGCTTTAACTGCACAAAATACATATGCAAAGTAACGGATACAATAAAAAATGATGTTGATGAAACTGGTAAAAACATAGTAATTTATCAATGGAATTTTTTTGATATGACTGGTAAAGACGAGTTCAGTTTTGTGCCAATTGATGACAGAATGCCTTTAAAAAACAACAACGAATATCTTGTGTTCACTGTAAAAAAAGATTACTGCAACGAATATCTTGAAACTCTCGAATGCAACGAATATTCACTGGGGTTAAACGCATTACCTGTAGCATTTGTGCTGGACAACCAACAAAACCGATTTGTTGACATCAATAGAGACACTGTATTTTCATCATTAGATGATATAAATTATCTTTGCTTCTCAGATGAAGCATTAACAAATATCAACATTGTTTCAGAACAAGTTATAGAATATTATACTAATTAACTTTATACTTTGCCTTGTCGGTTTGTTTCATTATGAAATAAGCCTTCAACAGGGGGATGACGAGCTTGACCGTTCTATGAGAGCCTTTCTATCTACATTATTCGCAATTTTGGTTTAGCACGTCATTCCCCTTTTTATATTTCCTGTAACAATCATTGACAAAACTAATTTGCTATAATAATATTAAATTAAAACAGTAACTTTTATTTAACAACTAAAACAAGCTATTTTGTTGACAATTGATGATATAATCTTAAATCTTTTCGGATATATTTTTGGTTTTTAGTGTTTTTATTATTAAATAATCTTGTACCGAAATTCACAACTATGTTTAATAAAATGGAGAATACCAAATGAAAAAATTTAACGGTAAAAAGTTATTGAAAACTTTTGCTATAGCATTATTAGGGGCAATTATAGGATATTTATTATATTACAGTGTCATTATGGAAGCTATACCGTTGTTTGTCGAAAGTTCAGATATCAAATATATTGCCATTAGCATTTTGGCTCTTGTTATAAGCATAGCAGGATGTATAGCCGCTTTGAGTTTGATAATTAACAAAAAAATAAATAAGCAATTGTTTTATATTATATCTGCGGCCTACTTTGCAGTATTATTTGCTGTACTATTTCTACGCTTTTCAATTGAACGGGTGTTTATATTTAATCCTCTGACAGGTTTAATAGATACTTTTTCAAACCGTGAAATGGCACTTCAGAGCATTATGAATCTTGCCGTTTTTATCCCGATGGGATATTTTGTGCGAAAGCTTAAATACAGCAAGCTTTTTATTTTTTCAATTGTGATACCTTTGGCAATTGAGCTTATTCAGGTTGCAACAAAGCGCGGATTTTTCGATGTTTTCGACATTTTACTTTATTTTATCGGAATCAATATAGGGTATTTTATATTTAAGAAATGGAAGCTAATTGTGGAATAAAGAGCGTATTGTAATAAGCAATTATTGTTCGTTTAGCTAAATCCCGAAAAGAATAAAAGAGGTCTGAAACAGACCTCTTTTTCTTATGTTAATATTAATATTTCTTAAGCTGTTCTTCGTTGAAGTCCTCGAGGAACTCGTCGTATGTGCCCTTTCTGTCAAGGACTGTATTACCTGAAATTTCAATAATTCTGTCAGCAACAGTCTGCACAAACTGGTGGTCGTGAGAGGTGAACAAAATTGTTTCAGGATAACGGATAAGGCCGTTATTAAGTGCAGTGATTGACTCCAAATCCAAGTGGTTGGTCGGTTCATCAAGTACAAGAACATTTGCACCTGAAAGCATCATTTTACAAAGCATACAACGGACACGCTCGCCACCTGAAAGAACGTTTGCCATTTTGAGTGCTTCGTCACCTGAGAACAGCATTCTGCCAAGCCAGCCACGGATATCAGCCTCAAGTGTATAGGTTGTATACTGTCTGAGCCAGTCAACAAGTGTTAAATCAACACCGTCAAAGTACGGACTGTTGTCACTTGGGAAATAGCTTTGGCTTGTAGTTACGCCCCACTTGAACTCACCCTCATCAGGCTCCATTTCACCCATAATGATTTTGAAAAGTGTGGTTTTTGCAACAACGTCACTGCCCACAAAAGCAACCTTTTCCCTTGGGTGAATAACGAAAGAAACATCGTCAAGCACCTTTCTGTCACCGATTGTTTTGGTGAGGTGGTCTACTCTGAGCAGGTCATTACCGCACTCTCTGTCAGGCTTAAAATCAACATATGGAAAACGTCTGCTTGAAACAGGCATTTCAATCATTTCAAGGGCATCAAGCTGCTTTTTACGGCTGGTTGCCTGCTTTGATTTAGCAGCATTTGCAGAGAAACGCTGAATAAATTCCTGCAGTTCCTTAATTTTCTGCTCATTCTTTTTATTCTGATCTCTTGCCTGTCTTTGACGCATCTGTGTATATTCATACCAGAAATCGTAGTTACCTGTATAAAGCTGAATTTTACCAAAGTCAACATCACAGATATGTGTGCATACCTTGTTAAGGAAATGTCTGTCGTGAGATACAACAATAACCGTATTTTCAAAATCAAGCAGGAAATTTTCAAGCCAGCGGATAGCTGACAAGTCCAAATGGTTGGTAGGCTCGTCAAGAAGAAGAATATCAGGATTGCCGAAAAGTGCCTGAGCAAGGAGCACCTTAACCTTAAGATCTGACGGAAGCTCAGCCATTTTAAGATAATGGTATTCGTCTGAAACGCCAAGCTTATTTAACATAAACTCGGCATCACTTTCAGCATTCCAGCCGTCCATATCAGCAAACTCAGCCTCAAGCTCACCTGCCTTAATGCCGTCCTCCTCTGTGAAATCCTCTTTCATATAGAGGGCGTCCTTTTCCTCCATAACCTCGATAAGTCTTGGGTTACCCATTAAAACAGTGCGGATAACATCATACTCATCATAAGCAAAGTGGTCCTGCTTTAAAACAGAAAGTCTTTCACCCGGTGTTATAAATACTTCACCCTTCTGTGATTCAAGCTCACCTGACAGAACTTTTAAAAAGGTAGATTTACCTGCGCCGTTTGCACCTATAATACCATAGCAGTTGCCTGGAGAAAATGTAACATTTACTCTTTCAAAAAGCACTCTGCCGCCGAATTGTACTGTAATATTATTTGCTGAAATCATTGTGATTCCTCCTTACTAACATAACTTAAATATAATACTACATATTAACTGTAAATACAAGAAAATATTTTATTTTAGGCAGTCCTGTATATATTGGCAGTATAATTTTATTATGTCAATTTCTGTTTTATCGTAAACCATTCTTGCACCTACAGTGTCTTCTATTTCGTTAAAAACAATATGTCCGTTATTAAAGATAAAGTCAATTCCGATATAATCTGCTTTTATTAAAGAAATGATTTTGTTAATCAGTCTTG
>CAYNGP010000002.1:0-20220 GCA_964396885.1 uncultured Bacteroides sp.
ATAGAATAAGGCACAAAATCCACATAAGGCTTGACGCCTTATGTGGATTTTTAACACAATTATAACTGAAAAGATAGTAATTTTAAGCAACACTGCGTTACGGAACCTCAGCTTTCTCTGGTTTTTGTTATATACTGTAAAAAACAAAAGGACGGCAGCATTTATGAAAGATAATTTAAGCACACATCCAAATCCACAATTTGAACGTGAGCAATGGCAAAGCCTTAACGGTGAATGGGATTTTGGATTTTTAAAAGCCAAAAAAACGCGCTGCAAATTTATGAGCACAGAAGAAATCATAAATTTTTATAAAAAAGCAGAAACACATCATAAAATCAATGTACCATTTTGTATTGAAAGCAGTCTGTCAGGTATTGAATACAAGGACTTTTTAAATATTGTGTGGTATAAAAAGCACATTGATATTGCAAAAAACGAACGTATTTTTCTGCACATAGGAGCAGCAGATTACAAAACGACTGTATTGATTAACGAAAAAATTGCAGGCACCCACAAAGGCGGCTACACCTCTTTTTCATTTGACATAAGTGATTATGTAAATAATGGTGAAAATGAACTATTCATAATCTGTGAGGACGATACAAGAAGTTCTCTGATACCCACAGGAAAACAAAGTGACCGTAAAAACAGCTATGCCTGCAGCTATACAAGAACAACAGGCATCTGGCAAAATGTTTATATTGAATATGTACCAAAAAGCTATATAAAAAGCTTTAAAATATTCCCTGATGTGAATCAGAAAAATGTTACAATACAGTTTGATTTAATCGGCAATGAAGACTTGAATTGTAAAGCTTTATATGATGGCAAAGCCGTAGGCAGTGCAAAGGTTAAAAATGCATCAAACAATGTAATTGTACAAATCCCTCTTGACGAAATACACCCTTGGGAGCTTGGCGATGGTAATATCTATGACCTTGAAATAACCTTTGGCAACGACAAAGTAACAAGCTATTTCGGTCTTAGAAATGTAAGCCTTGACGGATTTAAGTTTATGCTTAACGGCAAAAGTGTTTTTCAGCGTTTAGTACTTGACCAAGGTTACTATAAGAAAGGCATTTACACTGCCGAAAATGACGATGAGCTGTTAAAAGATATTGAGCTGTCAATGGCACTGGGCTTTAATGGAGCAAGGCTTCATCAAAAGGTGTTTGACCCAAGGTTTTTATATTTTTGCGACTTAATGGGATATATGGTTTGGGGCGAATATGCAAACTGGGGAATTGATTATTCCAACCCAAAAACAGTTGATATATTCTTAAGTGAATGGAAGGAAGCACTTGAAAGAGATTTCAACCATCCTGCAATTATCGGCTGGTGCCCGTTCAATGAAACCTGGGACTACAGAAAACGCAGACAATACGATCCGCTCCTTTCAACGGTTTATAATTTCACAAAATCATTTGACCCTACACGCCCCTGCATTGACACAAGCGGAAATTTCCATACCGGCAAAACAGATATTTACGATGTTCACGATTATCGCTATGATGTGGATGAATTCAAGGCAAGCTATGACAAACTGATGACCGATAACGAGTTATACGAGCACGTACTGCTTGATAATCCCGGCAGGCAGAAATACAATGGTGAGCCTGTGTTTGTCAGTGAATATGGCGGAATAAAGTGGGAAACCGACAAAGAATATAAATCCTGGGGATATGGTGCTGATGTGACTACTGAGGATGAATTTTTAGCAAGATACAAAGGATTAACAGAGGCATTAATGTCAAACAGCAAAATGCTCGGTTTCTGCTATACACAGCTTTATGATGTTGAACAGGAGCAAAACGGACTTTATACATACGAACGTAAAAAGAAATTCAGTCAGGAGATTTATAACCAAATAAAAACAATCAATTCTGCAATCGCAGAGATTGAAAAGTAACAATATAAAAAAGCTGATGGTATTAAACCATCAGCTTTTATTTATGCAGTATTATTTTGTAATTTTATAAAGTCCTGCACCGTGAGGAGGGAATACTGCCTTAAATGAATTTTTAAATTCACCAAGCTTTTCATTTGCCCAGATGTCATAAACGGAATACGTTTCACCGGGCATCAGAATCTCGGTTAAATCAAGTTTAACAGTCTGCTCACTGTCTTTAGTATTAAACAATGCCGCATATTTGCAGTTCTTTCCGTTTGACGCCCATATGATACTGCCCTTGCCGTTTTTCTCATTTCTGCTAAGCTGGTGTGCACCATAAGAGGTCTGATGCATTTTCATATATTCAGCATTCGTGAGCAGTGACAAGGTCCAATCATCGTTATCAGGCATATTACCGCCCATCATCAATGGACTTTTAAAGATTCCCCAAAGGCTCATCATAGTAAGCTGTTCAGGTTTGGTGAATTGTGTCATTCTGTCCTGCGGACCGTGGCAGGTTCCGTTTTTAGAAAGCCTGCCCAAAGGGAGCATATCACAATCAGGATAATTGCCCTCCTTGACCCAGCTCTGCCACAAATAGCAGCGGTCAAACATATCATAAAGCTTATCCCACTTATCCCAGAAATCACCTGTCAGACGCCACATATTGGCATTTTTAGCCAGGTGCTCTGCACAGTCAATCTCAGCAGGTCCGGGAGAAAGAGAAAGCACAATTTCTCTGCCGCAATTATCAATGGCTTTTCTTATCATTTCAATTTCATAATCAGCAGAATAAGGGGTATCCCACTTGCGAAATTCAGTAACGCAAATGTCATCACACTTTATGAAATCCACACCCCAGGAAGCATAAAGCTCAATGATTGAATTGTAATAATCCTGTGCACCATCGCAGTTACGCATACCATACATATCTGTATTCCAGGAGCAGACAGAAAAATGGTGAGCAACCTGTCGTGCAGTAAATTCGCTGTTTTGAATAGGCAAATCAGCGTGAACTGCCTGACGCGGAATACCACGCATAATATGTATACCGAATTTTAAACCAAGGCTGTGACAATAGTCTGCAAGCGGTTTAAATCCCTTGCCATCCTTTGCACTTGGGAAACGGTTTTCAGCAGGCATAAGTCTGCCATACTCATCCATATTAAGCGGTGTAAAATTAAAATAATCGTTATCCTTAGCCTTCGGCTCATACCACTGTATATCACAAACGATATATTGCCAGCCATACTCTTTTAAATGCTTTGCCATATAATCGGCATTTGCCCTTAACTGTTCTTCGTTAACACCTGCACCAAAGCAATCCCAGCTGTTCCAACCGAGGGGCGGTGTTTTTGCAAATTTTCTATGCATAACAGCAACCTCACAACAAGTAATATTTTGATATTTACATCATACATATTTTATGCTACACTTTACAATATAGCTTGTTATAATTCTATATTACAAGCATAAAGATTAAAATTCAACAGTAATTATTTGATAATAAAGGTAATATTTTGATGTATAAAAACAGAACAAATTTTCATAATGACCATGCTTTTCATTTTTTTGACAATTTCAAATTATCGTTCATAGATCTTATATCGGTTGGCAGTGATGTAATAAATAACAGTGAATATCATTGGTGTAACAAAGAGCGTCCGGATGCAATGCTTTTTCAATACACGCTAAGCGGAAGCGGAACGGTTGAAATCAACGGCAAAAAATATATTGTTGATAAAGGAAAGGCATTTTTTTTAAAGATGCCTGCAGATGAAAGCTACTATTTTGACGATAAAAATAATATTGCTCCATGGAACTTCATCTATATAATATTCAACGGCAGTGCAGCGGAAGAATTTTATGCGTATTCAACAAAACATACAGGCAAAATAATGTCTTTACCTGAATTTCATCCTGCAATCAGAATACTGCTTGACTTATACAGCAAGACTTTAAATTCAAATATAAAAAATACTTTTGATGCAAGCAGTGAGCTTTTTCAGTTTTTGTGTGCACTGTGCAGTCCATGTATTTCTCAAAATTCAAATCTCGTTGACAATGCAATAAAATATTTTCAAAATAATTTTGAAAAGCAGATAACCATTGCCATGGCAGCAGACTATCTTGGGGTTTCACAGAGTCACCTGTCCAGAGAATTTATAAAATATACAAAAGAAAAGCCAAGTGACTATCTGACTAAGCTCAAAATGGAAAAAGCCATTGAATTACTGAATTCAACAAATATGAAGCTGAAAGAAATAAGCAGTCATTGTGGGTATTCCGATGAAAACTATTTTGGCAAGGTTTTCAAAAAACATATGAAGATTTCCCCTGCAGAATTCCGAATACAATCAAAAATATATGGTTATACAAGGCATTAAATAAAAGACAGTCAAAGCAAATTTGCTGTGACTGTCTTTTATCATATCATTATTTAATGCTTAACATTAATCTTCTTTATACAAATTTCTGAGAATTTCAATTTCTTTAGCATATCCGTCAAGCTCATTCGGGGTTTCGAGGAAAAACGGCAGATTTTTAAGTGATGGATGATTGATAATTCTTTCAAAAGCATCCAAACCAATATAACCCTCGCCGATTTTTTCGTGCCTGTCCTTATGTGCTGCAATTGGATTTTTGCTGTCATTAAGGTGAATAGCCTTTAATCTGTCAAGACCGATTACCTTATCAAACTCATCAAGAACACCATCAAGATTATTGACAATATCATAACCGCCATCGTGAATATGACAGGTATCCAGACAAACACCCATTTTATCGCTAAGCTCAACTTTGTCAATAATCGCCCTGAGTTCTTCAAAGCTTCTTCCGATTTCAGAACCCTTTCCCGCCATAGTTTCAAGCAGAACAGTTGTCGTCATTTCAGGGAATAAAACCTTATTGAGTATTTCCGCAATCTGTTCAATACCAACTTCTTCACCCTGACCAACGTGAGAGCCCGGATGAAAATTATAAAGCTGATTCGGTGTGTATTCCATACGCTTTAAATCATCAGCAAAAGTATTAAGAGCGAACTCCCTTGTCTCCGGCTTAGCACTGCAGCAGTTAAGCGTGTATGGTGCGTGAGCAAGAATAACAGGAAAGCCCTCACTTTTCATAAGCTCCAGGAATGTATCAACATCCTTTTGATCAATAGCTTTTGCATTGCCGCCGCGTGGATTTCGTGTGAAAAACTGAAATGTATTTGCACCGATTTCCTGTGCCTGCTTAAGCATTGCAGTATAACCTTTTGATGCACTCAAATGTGCTCCGATTGTCAGCATTTATATTACCTCTTTATTTTGATTGTTCTAACATTTCTTTGGCAATTGCTTCTTCAGCCTTGCCGGACATTATGTATTCAAGCAAGTCGGCAACACAGCCCTGATTACAGTGGCATGCCTCAAACTTGCATATTTTGTGAATTGAACTTGGAGCCTGACCTGCACAGGCAGGAAGACCTACAGTTTTAAGCATGTCCCAGTCATTATAATAGTCACCGATAGCTGCAACGTGGCTTTTTTCAATACCGAGCATATCGGCAAGTTTCATAATACCCACACCCTTATGCGTATCCTTCTGCAGCATTTCAAGGGAGAAAAGCGATGATGCCATAAAGTTTGCATCAGGATTTTCCATGCTTTCGATAACTTTTTTCAATTTATTGATAACTACAGGGTTTGACCAGAAAATAACCTTCATCCAGCCATCCTCAGGCACATCGTCAATTGAGTTTACGTATTCATGCTTTGCCTTGTCAAAATACATTGTGCCTTTTGCAAAAAGTCCGCTTTTAACAATGTAAACATAGTCGGCAAAATAAACACCAATATCAACACTTTTAAAAATTTCGTCACAATCCTTATAGATATATCTGACAAAATCTCTGCCCTTTGGTCCTATTGTATTTTGCCACAGCATTTCTCTTTTAGTATAATCATATATACCTGCACCATTCAGAATAATAGCAGGCTGATTTGGTGTAATTCTGTTATAATTTCGCTCAAGGCTTGACTGCAGTCTGCCTGAAGCAAGTGTAAAATTACCGCCAAGGTCAGTAAACTTTTTAATTGCATTATAATTTCTGCTTGGCAGCTTTCTGATTTTATTATTAAGAGTACCATCAATATCAGATACAACAAGCCAGTTTTCAAAGGTTTTTCCCATATATATCACCCCTGTTTCTTTTCAAGTTTATTTAAAAATTTTTCAAAATATTCAGGCAATGGTGCCTTAAATTCAATGTATTCCTGCGTTCTCGGATGAACAAAGCCGATTTCACCGGCGTGAAGGCATTGCCCTCTGAGCTCTGTAATAACCTTTTTTGGACCGTAAACACTGTCACCTGCCAATGGATGACCAATATAGGACATATGCACACGGATTTGATGCGTTCTGCCCGTTTCAAGCACACAGCGAATATGGGTAAAATCACCATAACGCTTAATCACCTCATAATGCGTAACTGCGTCCTTGGAATTTTTATCAATAACAGCCATCTTTTTTCTGTCCTTTGGACTTCTGCCAATGGGCTGATGAACGGTACCGTTATCCTCTTTAACATTGCCATAAACCACAGCCTCATATGCACGGTGAAAGGAATGCTCCTTAATCTGCTGAGCCAAATCAAGATGTGCCATATCATTTTTCGCAACGATTAAAAGACCTGAGGTATCCTTATCAATTCTGTGAACAATACCGGGGCGAATGACACCGTTAATTCCACTCAAGCTATCTTTGCAATGATAAAGAAGCGCATTCACAAGCGTACCTGTGTAGTTCCCTGCCGCAGGGTGAACAACCATATCCTTGGGCTTATTCACCACCAAAAGGTCATTATCCTCATAAACAATATCAAGCGGTATATTTTCAGCCACCGCTTCAAGAGGAACAGCATCAGGAACAAAAACGGATATGCTGTCATTCAGCCTGAGTTTGTAATTCTTATTAACCACCTTATCGTTAACGAGCACATTTTCATCTTCAATCAGCTTTGAAAGAGCCGAGCGGGTAAAGCCATTTAGGTTTTCTGTCAGATATTTATCAATTCGGACACCTGCAGCATCGGCAATAAAGCTAAAATTTTCACTCATCCTTGCTCTCCTTATTATCCTTTTTAAACATATCAAAAGCAAGGTAAGCAATCAGGCTGACGGCACCGAGCGTAACGGCACAATCCGCAATATTGAACACTGCAAAATTAACGAAGGTAGGATTTATAAAATCAATAACATAGCCAAGATAAATGCGGTCAATCAGATTACCCACTGCACCTGCAGTTAAAACACCTAAAGTCCAGTAAAGCCACAGATTTTGCTGACATTTTTTAAACATAAAAACAACCATTGCAAGAACAACAGCTGCTGTCAGCACAACAAAAAACCATCTTGCACCGCTGAACATAGAAAATGCCATACCTGTATTTTCAGCATACCTGAACTCTATAAAGCCTTGAATGAAATTTTTTGCCCCGTTGGGATAAAGATAAGATTTTGCGAAATATTTTGTTATCTGATCAATAGCAATAATAACGATAATCATAACAACAGACCAGATATTTTTATTCTTTAATTTCACAAAATCACTCCTTATAACAGTAGGGTAAAACCAGTTGTTTTACCCTACCGCACACAATATTACAGTGTGCTTAATCAATATATTTATTCAGCAATTTCACGCATAACATCGGCACAGCACTTACAAAGTGTTGGATGCTCTGCAACAGTACCAACCGTGTCAGAATACTTCCAGCAGCGTTCGCACTTCTCACCCTCTGCTTTTGAAACAGTAATGCTGAGTCCCTCAACATCACCCTTAACCTCACCTTCGCCGTTTTCGATAACAACTGCTGAGGTAATGAAGATTTCAGGAAGCTGTGTTTCAACTGACTTTAAGAAATCGAACAGCTCGCCATCAGCAAATAATGTAACCTTTGCTTCAAGAGGTTTACCGATAATTTTTCCGTTTCTTGCAAGCTCAAGAGCTTTCTGAACATCAGTTCTAACCTCATGAATTTTATCCCACTTAGCAATGAATGCATCATCAGCTGCAATGAAATCTGCCTTTGGAATATCATTGAACAAAGGTGACTCTGTATTTTTACCTGCTTCGTGAGGCATAGCAAGCCAGATTTCGTCAGCAGTGTACGCAAGAATCGGTGTTAATAAAAGTGTAAGTGCATCAAGCACCTTATAAAGAACAGTCTGTGCGGCACGACGTGTTGCACTGTTTGGTGCAGATGTATAAAGTCTGTCTTTAAGAACATCAAAGTAGAAGTTACTCATATCAACTACACAGAAATTATGCAGTGCATATGCAGTGGTATGATAATCATATTCCTCATAACCCTTGCGAGCAACCTCAATAACCTCATCAAGCTTCATAAGTGCATACTTATCAAGCTCTTCAAGCTTATCAATTTCAACCATATCGGTATCCGGATTAAAGTCATAAAGGTTACCGATACAATATCTTGCTGTATTTCTGAGCTTGCGGTAGTTATCGCTGATTTGCTTAAGGATTTCCTTGCTGATACGAATATCTGCGTGGTAATCTGCACTGGCAACCCAAAGTCTGAGAATATCAGCACCATACTGCTTGATAATATCCTGCGGAGCAATACCATTGCCCAGTGACTTTGACATCTTTCTGCCTTCACCGTCAACTGTCCAGCCGTGGGTGATAGTCTGCTCATAAGGAGCTTTTTTCTCGCCGCCTGCAATAGCAGTTAAAAGTGATGACTGGAACCAACCACGATACTGGTCAGCACCCTCAAGATAAACATCTGCAGGACGCTTTAAATAAGGTCTGTTCTTGCAGACAGCCGCATGTGATGAGCCAGAGTCAAACCATACGTCCATAATATCCTTTTCTTTATCAAAGCCCTTATCACTGCCGCAATGAGGACACTTAAAGCCTTCAGGAAGGAAATATTCAGCATCGTGTGCAAACCAAGCGTCTGAGCCTTCCTCACCGAATGCCTTTGAAATATTCATCATAACATCATTGTCAATGATTTCTTTACCGCAATCCTGACAATATACAACAGGAATAGGAACACCCCATTTTCTCTGACGGGAGATACACCAGTCTGCTCTCTCCTGTACCATAGACTGGAGTCTGTCCTTACCCCATTCAGGGAACCACTTAACATCCTCGGCTGCCTTAACAGCATCATCCTTAAAGTCATCAACGGAACAGAACCACTGGCTTGTTGCACGGAAGATAACCGGCTTATGACATCTCCAGCAGTGAGGATACTGGTGTTCAATCTTTTTAAGAGCAAACAGGGCACCAATTTCATCAAGGTGCATAGCGATAGGTTTGTTTGCTTCCTCAGTTGTAAGACCTGCAAACTGACCTGCTTCTTCAGTAAGTCTGCCCTTAGCATCAACAGGAACAACAATCGGAATTTCAGGATAGTTCTTACAAACAACAAAGTCCTCAACACCGTGACCCGGAGCAGTGTGAACGCAGCCTGTACCGCTTTCAAGAGTAACGTGGTCACCAACAATAACAAGTGATGTTCTGTCAATAAACGGATGCTGCGTTTTCATATACTCAAGCTCGCTGCCGCGGATAATGCCAACAGTTTCATAATCAGTAACGCCCTTTGCTTCCATAGCTGCAGGTGCTAAATCTGTTGCCATAACATAGAACTCACCGTCTGCCTTGATTACAGAGTACTCATAGTTAGGACCAACACAGATTGCAACGTTAGCAGGCAGAGTCCATGTTGTTGTGGTCCAGATTACAAAATATGTTTTAGCTAAATCCGCACCCATAGCGGTGAGCTTGCCCATATCGTCAGTTACATTAAACTTAACATAGATTGAATGACAAGGATCCTCGGCATATTCAATCTCAGCCTCAGCAAGAGCAGTATTACAATCAGCACACCAGTAAACCGGCTTTAAACCCTTATAAATATAGCCCTTAGATGCCATTGAGGCAAAAACTTTAATCTGCTCCTCTTCAAACTCTTTTTTTAGAGTGATATAAGGATTATCCCACTCAGCAATAATACCAAGTCTTTTGAAAGACTCTCTCTGCAAGTCAACATAGCTAAGTGCTGTGTCACGGCAGATTTTTCTGAGCTCTAAATCAGAAATATTTGTTTCTGCACTGATACCTGCCTTCTTTCTTGCGGCAAGTTCAGTAGGAAGACCGTGGGTATCCCAGCCCGGTACAAATGGTGACTGGAAGCCTGTCATATTCTTATATCTTACAATAAAGTCCTTAAGTGTTTTGTTAAGTGCGTGACCGATATGAATATCACCGTTAGCATATGGAGGACCATCGTGAAGAACAAACAACGGCTTGCCCTCGTTATGCTTCATCAGCTGTGCATACTGGTCATTTGCTTCCCATCTTGCAAGGAATTCAGGCTCTCTTGCAGGAAGACCTGCCCTCATAGGGAATTCGGTTTTTGGTAAATTAAGTGTTTGATTGTAATCCATTATATATATTCGCTCCTTAGGAATTATTTTTTCTTTTTGAAAAAGCCTTTAAACTTTCCTCTGTTATCCTCATCGTCATCCTCATCAGGGGCTACGAGTGAGATTGTTTCGTTTGTATCTACATCTGTTTTGTCAACATTGAAAAATGTTTCAAATGGCTGTGCACTCTCAAACTCAGGCTCATCCTCAATAACAGGAATTGCTGTAACTGCATCATCAACCGGTGTTATTTCATCGGCAGTGAATGCATTGAGTGCGTTTTCAACCTCCTCTTCGGTAGGCGGCTCATCGTCATCATCGTCGTCTTCAAGTGACTCAAATGTAGGCTCCATAGCTTCAATTTCATTGATTATATCATCAACCTCATCCTGCTGAGTTTCTTCAAGAACAAATTCTTCCTCTGCAGGCATCTCTTCAGCCTGAGGCTCTGCCTCTTCTGCTTCTTCAGCAACCTCTTCAACCACTTCTTCTACAGTTTCTTCTGTTGCTTCTTCTGCAGCAGTTTCTTCAACTGCCGGCATTTCAAGCTCGCCTGCTGCTGCCTTATCAATATTATCAACAATTGCGTCAAGCTCACTCTCTAAATCTTCGATATTATCATCCATACCTGACTGTGCCAAATCCTTAAGCTTATTAAGCTGTGCTTCATAAAGACTAACAAGATTTGCTTTAAACTCTCTTGATTCATCCTTAAGCCTTGACATCATAGCCTGCTGCTGACCCTTCTCATTCTTTGCCTTTTCAACAATTTCAGCTGTCAGCTTTTTAGCCTTGTCAAGTGTATCCTGTGCAACAAGCTGAGCACTTGAAATGGCTGCATTAGCCTTTGACTGCGCATCAGCAATAATTTCATCGGCAGCCTGTGCCTTTTCCTTAGTAAGATTAGCAACATACTCTCTTGCTTCGCCTACAATCTTATCAGCCTTTGCCTTTGCATCCTGTACTGTCTGCTGCGCGGATGCTGCACTTTCAGCAATCGTCTGCTCTGCCTTTTCCTTAGCTTCAACTGTAACCTGATGTGCCATCTTCTGTGCAGAGATAATCGCAGTTTTGATGGAATCCTCATCATCCCTGTATTCTTCAATACGGTTAGCAAGGATTTCCATTTTGCGGTAAAGCTCCTTGTTTTCCTCACAAATAGCCTCATAAGACTCAATAATATCAACTAAAAGCTCGTTGACCTCATTTCTGTCATAGCCATCACGCTCAACGGTAGAAATCTTTTTTTCACGAATTTGTCTTGGTGTAATCATAATATATTCTCCTCTGCAGTTTTACATAAACATGCCGTTATTCTCTAATTCATCAATCAGGTCACCCATAACATCAACATTATAAGGTGTAATAATATATGTGCTGTTGGCAACACGTTTAATCTGACCGTTGCTTGCATAAGCAACACCGCTTAAGAAATCAAGAAGTCTTCTTGCAACATCACGGTTCGTACTTTCAAGATTCAGCACGACTGTACGCTTTTCATTAAGGTTGTCACCGATTGCAGCAGCCTCGTCAAATCTTTCAGGCTTAACGAGTACAACCTGCAGCTGAGTTGTTGTATGTATGTTAACAACCTTATCACTTTCGTGGCGACGCATACGTGGACGTTCGCTGAAACGCTCCTCCTTTTCAGCCTTTGGTGCACGATCTCTTCGAGCGGCTCTTTCTCTTACAGGCGGCTCTAATCCGATAGAGCTGCTTTCTGCATCATAGAAATCGTCAAAATCGTCCTCGTCATTATCTGAAACAATATCTTTAATCTTATCAAAAAATCCCATATCGCTCTCCTTTTCACTCTATCAAAAATATTTTCTTGCGCCGAATATAGCAGAGCCTACTCGGACTATATTTGAACCATTGGCAACAGCGGACTCAAAATCACCGCTCATGCCCATTGACAAAACATCCATATTGACATTATCTAATTTTTTATCCCTAATGTCAATGAAAGTTTGATGCATTGTAGCAAAATATTGTGAAACCTCTGCCTCAGTATCACAAATGGGAGGAATTGTCATTAAGCCCTTTATCTTGATTGAAGGCATCGCGGCAATCTCCAGCAAAAGCTCTTCAAGTCCTTCAAGGTAAATACCGCTTTTGGACTCTTCCTTGCCCACATTAACCTCAACAAGAATATCCGTGGTTATTCCTTTATTCAGAGATACCCTGCTGATTTCCTTAGCAAGCTTAACGGAATCAACAGACTCAATAACATCAACCTCGCCAACATTCTGCTTAACCTTATTGGTTTGCAGATGACCGATTAAATGCTTTTCAACACCGTCAAGGTGAAGCTCATCCTTTTTACCAAGATACTCCTGCACTCGGTTTTCACCAATCAAATCAGCACCTAAATCAAGTGCTCTGTTAATATAAACGCTTTCAACAGTTTTGGTAACTGCCATAAGCCTTACATCCTCAGGATTTCTGCCCGCCTTAATCGCCGACTCCTCAATCCTGTGCTGAATAGCCTTATAGTTATCCTCAACAGATTTCAGTCTGTCTTCATCAAGTATAAACTTTTCCATCGTGCAAGTCCTTTCCTTTCGTAATTATCTGATCATAAAAACGGATTGAATTGCTGTTATTCGGGTCATAAGCAAAAACAGAATAATCCTTTGTTGAATAAATGATTTCGCCCTCACGCTGTGAAACCTGATTTGCAACAAGTGCATACACACACTTTTTGCCATCGTCACTAATATGAATTGCACTTGAAGGCACTTTAAAACCGGAATATGAATTATATCTTATTTCAATATCCTCAAGTCGCATTGAGGTAATGTCAGCATCAAGCTGTGAGCACTGCATGATAAGCACGGTCTGATCAACACCGAGTTCCGGCTCTGCGCCGTTAACAACCTGACATTTGATAACCTTGTCACTGTCCTTAATTGCAACATCAAGCTTGTCGCCATTTTCAATACCCTTAACATCGTCTGCATTAACCACGGCACAAAAATACCATTCATAGGTTGTAATCAGCTTACCGAAGGACGGTGAGCTTTTCTGAGCACTTTCAGCCTGTTCAATATAGGATTGAAGTGTTGCGGCATCAAGCTTTGCGACATCCTTATAATTAAAAGCAGTTTCCAGTCCGTCGGTGTAAGATGAAAACACGCCCGACTGCTCCGTTGCAAGATAACCTGTAGGATTACAGCCGTTTGCATCAATAGCATTAATCTGCCCCTGCAAATTCTCTTTAACTGCTGAAAAATCAATTTTCTGACCTATTATCATCTGACGTCTTGTGAGCTTGTCATTCAAATCATCCGAATATTTTGACAGCTTTTCAGCAGCACCTGTATTTGCCATACGAACATAGGAATTGATGTCATTCAATATATCCTTATCAATCGTTTCAATATCAGTGGTCAAGCCTGCTGTTTTGCTTTCAAGTTCAATATAGTAATCAAGCTGATTGTGAAGAGTCTTTAAGGTTGAGTAATTCTTTGCACTCTCCTCACCTGAAAATTCCATAGCAATGTTGCCGTTAACCTTAACCTTTTCGCCGTCATTCACACAAGCAACGGTAACGACACCGCCATTGCTGTTAACAATATGCTCGTCACGGATAACAAGCGCCTTTGTTTCAACAGTGTCATAAACGGTTGAGGTAACTGCCGTAATCGTTTCAACATCAACATGTGTTGCCTTGTAGCATTCGGCAAAAATGTAGCCTGCAATAATCAGCAGAACAATCACCATTACCACAACATCTTTCCTTATGGTATCGGAATTTTTATTCACTTTTCTTTTTTCAGATGCTGCCATTTAAAAATTCCTCACATTTTTTAACTGCATATGCGGTCATATTCTCATAGCCTGCAGTGTCAGGCTCAAGAATAACTGCATTTTCACGTTTTTTAAACCAGGTAATCTGTCTTTTGGCATAATGACGTGTTTCCTGTTTTAATTTATTAACACAGTTTTCAAGACTGTCTGCACCTTTAAGATACGGCATCAGCTCCTTATGACCGATTGCCTGGGCAGATGTGCCTGTGTATTTATCCAAACAGTCACGTGCTTCCTCGATAATACCGAGGTCAAGCATTCTGTCAACTCTTTTGTTAATCCTGTCATAAAGCTTTTGCCTGTCACGGTAATTCATAAAGAAATAAAGTGCTTCATAGGGTGACTGTATTTTTCTCGAATTTATATTTTGCTGTGTTTTTGATGAGCCTGAATAATAAAGTTCCAGTGCTCTCACAACTCTTTTTTTATTGTTTTTATGTATATTCTCTGCCGCCTTTGGGTCAAGAGTCAAAAGCTCGTTATATAAGTCATCCTCTGACTTTTCCATAAGCCTTTGCCTTAACTCATAATCAACAGGAATTTCTTCAAAAATAATATTATCAACAAGGCTGTCAATAAAAAGCCCTGTTCCTCCGACAATTACAGGAACGTGACCACGCGCTGTAATTTCATCAATCTTTGCTCTTGCAAGGTCACACCAGCGTGCAACGGAAAAGCTTTCATCAGGATTAAGAAATTCCACAAGGTGATGAGGCACTGACTGTCTTTCCTCCTCAGTGGGAGCAGCAGTTGCAATCGGCATTCCCTTGTAGACCTGCATTGAATCTGCTGAAATGATTTCACCATTTACTGCTTTGGCAAGCTCAATACCAAGTGCCGTTTTTCCTGATGCGGTAGCACCTGCAACAACAATAATTTTCTTCTTCATATTATCCATATGCTACACTCTGCCAAACTGCTTTTCTATATCATATTTGGATATTTTTATAAACACAGGTCTGCCGTGCGGGCAAAATCTGATGTTAGGCATTGAAAGCAGCTTTGCAACAAATAATCTTTGTTCCTCTGGTGATGTATTATCCCCTGCTTTCACTGCACCGCGGCAGGACGCTGAGTGATAAATCCAGTCGATTTTATCCGGTGTAATATCTGTTTTATGTTCAAGGAGCTTTTCGGCAATTTCACAAATCAAGTCCTTCACATCACTGTCACCCACTAATGAGGGAACAGCACGGACTATCACTGCACTGTCACCAAACGGCTCTGCCTCAAAGCCGCACTGACTCAGCAAATCCATATTATCACAAAGGGCAGTGTATTCATCCTTTGACAGATTAACTGCAACAGGGCTTAAAAGCATTTGTGTTTCAACAGTGGCGTGTGCCTTGAACTGCTCATAATTCATTCGCTCGTGGGCAGCGTGCTTGTCAATAAAATAAAGCTCGTTTTCTATTTCAACAATCAGGTAGGTTTTGAATGCCTCACCGATTAATTTAAAATCAATATTTTTGTTATCCTTTTCATCGCAGGTTACAGGACTTTCCTGCACCTCTTCCAAAGCAGCAGGCTTAACCTCTTCAATATGTACTTCTTCTGCCTTTGGTATTTCTTCAACCTTGTCCTCATATTCAACATCCAAAAAATATGATGCTCTCGGAGCGTGCAGTGTACTGCTTGATGATTTTTGGAAAAATTCTTCCCTCGGCTGAATTCTGAATGACTGCTGAACAGGAGGCTCCTCTTTTTTCTTAAAGAAATCAATCTTAGATGTATAGGTCTTATTAACCTTAGACGGTGTATCATAAATCTGTTCAAGCTTAGGTGAAAAATCAGCCTCTTTAACAGACCTGTCAGCCTCAACTGATGATTTCACACCGTAGTAAATCAAATCAAATATGGGTTTTTCGTTGGCGAAGCGCACCTCAATTTTTGCAGGGTGCACATTCACATCAACAAGAGCAGGGTTGAGCTCAATATTCAGCACACACATAGGGAAACGCCCAACCATTATGGAATTTTTGTATGCCTGTTCCAATGCTGCCATAGCAGTTGCAGATTTAACGAGTCGATGATTGATAAAAAAGAACTGCATTGCTCTGCTTTTTCTGGAAGCAGTGGGCTTTGACACATAGCCGCTCACCCTCATATTATCATAGGTATAGTCAACATCAATTAAGCTTTCGCTGACCTCTCTGCCAAAAACGGAATAGATGGCAGATTTCAAATCACCATTGCCTGAGGTAATCAAAGTCTGCTTTCCGTCACGGATAAATCTGAAAGAAATCTCAGGATGAGAAATAGCCATTCTGTCAACAATACCTGCCACGGCATTGCCTTCAGTAACATCCTTTTTTAAAAATTTCATTCTTGCAGGTGTGTTAAAGAAAATATCACGAACAACGATTGTTGTGCCCTTAGGACAGCCTGCATCGTCAATGGAGATTTCTTCACCGCCTGCGATTTCATACCTTGTGCCCACATCCTCGCTGTCAGCCTTTGTTAAAAGCTCAACCTTTGCAACAGCAGAGATGGACGCCATAGCCTCACCACGAAAACCGAGAGTACCGATTGCATTCAAATCATCCGCATTTGAAATTTTGCTTGTAGCGTGGGAAATAAAAACTTTTTTAACCTGTTCCCTTTCAATTCCGCATCCGTCATCGGTAATACGAACATAGGTAGAGCCGCCGTTTTTGATTTCAACAGTAATATGCTCCGCCCCTGCGTCAACGGAATTTTCTATCATTTCTTTAACAATTGAGGAGGGACGCTCAACAACCTCACCTGCTGCAATAAGCTGATATATTTCCTTTGGTAAAATATTAATGTTAGGCATTATGTCCCCTCCTTTCAATAATCATTAATTCTTATTCATACTGGAGCGTTTTGTCGGTGCTCCATTCATCTATATTTGAGTCTGCATAATCATTATCGTGCATATCATAGCTTGCAGAATGCCATTCTTCCATCAGTTGCTTATAAGCATCAGTATCGTACATACCTGTTTGCGAAGCATACATATTTGCACCGAAGCCGATAACTGCTATAACGATTAAAATAATTGATATAATTCTGAGCTTTTTTGATTTGCTTTCATCAACATCGTGATAATCAGCATTTTCTTTTTTAGTTTTGAAATAATAAACAATCACACCAAATATTCCGAAAAGAAAAATCAAAGAATATGTTGCACTTTTTTCTTTAACACCTCGTGATTTATTGTAATAATATACTGCTAAAGTGGATATTGTGCTGAAAACAGTAGTAACAGTAGCAGCTATCAACATCGGTGTTAAGAATGTGATAATAATTTTTAACGCATCGTTTGTACTAAGCATATTTTCCCTTACTCAAGCTCTTGTGCTTTTTTCTTTAAATCGTATAATGTCTGCATGGCTTCAATAGGTGTCAATGTATTAACATCTATCGTTTTTAATATTTCAAATATTTCCTGTCTGCCGTTGGCAGTGAAGTTATACTGAATGTCGGCTGTTTCCTCTTCAACAATACTGTCCTCAGCCTTAAACTCAATTTTAACTGCATTTGCCTCAAGGTCTTTTAAAATCACCTTAGCACGCTTAACAACACTGTCCGGCACACCTGCAAGCTTGGCAACCTCAATACCAAAGCTCTGGTCAGCACCGCCGCGGACAATGCGTCTTAAAAAAGTAATATCATCGCCGCGCTTTTTAACTGCGATTGAGTAATTCTTAACACCGTCAATCATACCCTCCATTGCAGTGAGCTCGTGGTAGTGAGTAGCAAATAATGCCTTTGCACCAAGGCTTTTCTTTTTACATACAAATTCAAGCACTGCCCTTGCAATACTCATTCCGTCAAAGGTTGATGTACCTCTGCCGATTTCATCCAGAATGATGAGTGAATTTGATGTGGCATTTTTGAGGATGGTTGAAACCTCGTTCATTTCAACCATAAATGTGGACTGACCTGTTGCCAAATCATCACTTGCACCAACACGGGTGAATATTGCGTCAACCACACCGAGGTGAGCACTCCTTGCAGGAACAAATGAGCCAACCTGTGCCAAAAGGCTGATTAAAGCAATCTGCCTCATATAGGTGGATTTACCCGCCATATTAGGACCGGTGATGATGGCACAGCGGTTATCCTCCAAATCAAGTGAGGTGTCATTAGGCACAAACGGAGCATCCTCCAAAAGAGCCTCAACAACAGGGTGTCTGCCGTCTTTAATATCAATAACACCGTCGTTAGAAATAACAGGGCAAACATAATTGTTTCTGAAAGCAACCTCAGCAAGTGAACAAAGCACATCAAGCACTGCCAGTGACTTTGCTGTTTTCTGCAAACGTTCAAGCTGAGCTGAAATATCGTTTCTTACCGCTGAGAACACCTCATACTCAAGTGCAACACAGCGGTCCTTAGCACCGATAATTCTGCCCTCTAAATCCTTAAGCTCCTGTGTGATATATCGCTCACAATTTGTGAGTGTCTGTTTTCTTATGTAGGTTTCAGGCACTAAATCCTTGTAGGAATTTGTAACCTCAATATAATAGCCGAACACCTTGTTATAGCCAACCTTAAGCTTAGGTATACCTGTCAGCTCTCTTTGTTCGGTTTCAATAGCAGCAATGATACCTGCACCGTCTGTCATAATTGCTTTAAGTGCGTCAATTTCTTCATTAAAGCCCTTCTTAATCATTCCGCCCTCACGAACAGAAAACGGCGGCTCGTCCACAATTGCACGGTTAATTAAATCATAAACATCCTCTAAAAGGTCAATGGAATGATAGATTTCTTTGAGCAGTGCAGTTGAACATTCTGCAAGATTATTTTTAACAAGGGGCAGCTTTTCAATGGTGAACTGCAGTGACTTAAGTTCCTTGGCATTTGCTGTGCCGTAAACGATACGGGTCATAAGTCTTTCAATATCACTGACACCAGTTAAGGCTTCACGAACAGCATCCCTGAGCATAGGTGTATCAACAAGCTCGCCCACTGCGTTCTGCCTTTTTACAATTTTCGGTATGGACATAAGCGGTCTTTCAATCCAGGATTTAATCATTCGCTTGCCCATAGCCGTTTTGGTTTTATCCATCACCCACAGCAATGAGTGTTTTTTGTCACCTGTCATCATTGAGCGGGTCAGCTCAAGATTTCTCCTTGCGCTGATGTCGAGATTCATATACTGCTCGTCATCATAAAAATCAATCTCTGACGGTGTTTCAATTTCAGTCTTACGCTGTGTTTCCTTAAGATAGCCGATTACAGCACCGATTGAGCTGACACCTGATTTGCTGTGACCGATACCCAGCGATGAAATCTCATCCTTTTTAAGTGTTTCAAGCACAAGGGATGATGCGGTTGAAAAATCAAATTTTTCATCGTCAAGCACCTCGACACTTGCACCGAGCCTTTTGGCAAAGCTTTCAACACCTAAAAGGTCAAGCACCTTGGAATTCACAATCAGCTCCTTGGGTGAATATGTAGAAAGCTGGTTAATCAGCCTGTTTTCAATATCCTCGCCGTCTAAAATGGTGATATGGAACTCGCCTGTTGAAACATCGGCAAAGCAAACACCCATATCCTTTTCGCCAAAATAGATTGAGCAAAGGTAGTTGTTTGAACCATCCTCGAGCATATTGCCCTCGATAACGGTACCCGGCGTGATGATTCTTATGACATCTCTTTTAACAAGACCCTTGGTTGTCGACGGGTCCTCCATCTGCTCACAGATTGCAACCTTGTAGCCGCGTGACACCAGCTTGGCAATATAATTATCTGCACTGTGGAATGGAACACCGCACATTGGTGCTCGCTCCTCCTGACCGCAGTCACGACCTGTTAACACAAGATCAAGCTCTCTTGAAGCAATCTTGGCATCGTCAAAAAACATCTCATAAAAATCACCAAGACGGAAGAACAAAATGGTGTCCTTATATTGACTTTTTATCTGAAAGTACTGCATCATCATTGGTGACAGCTTACCCTCGTTTTTTGCCATTTTGTTTCCTCCTCTTTCGGCAATTTTGTTTAGCTGATTTTTATTTACGAAAATAAATTTCGTTTTTCTTTAATTAATGGCAGCCACCGCAGGTGCAGCAATCGTGTGTGCAGCCATCCTCAGCCTTT
>CAYNGP010000002.1:20230-59871 GCA_964396885.1 uncultured Bacteroides sp.
CAGTTATCCTGTGGTAACTCACAAGTCTCTGCGTCCTGACCGTCAAAGAAAAGACCAATCATACCGCTGATATACTGTGCCATCTGCTCCATTTCTGATGCTGCTGCAGAATATTTCTGCATATTTTCGCCTTCCATAATCTCGGCGTAAAGCTTCTGATATTCTTCCTGAAGTTCTGCAATTCTTTCCTGTGAAGCCTCTTCGCCCTTTTCAGCCTCCTGCTGATATTTGAGTGAAAGAAGCTGCATCTCCTGCATCTGCTGCTGGAGTTTTTCGTCACCGTCGTTAGCCTTTGCAGCTGCCTGTAATGCAACGAAACGCTCGTCCTTCTGGATTTCCTTGCCTAATTCTCTTAATGCTGATTCAATGCTCATAATTATTTCTCCTTTACTAATTCTCCCCTCATAACAAAGGTCAGAGGTTCGATAACTTTTATTCTTTGGAAGGTGCCGATAAGGCTTTCGTCACCCTCAAACTCTATAATCAAGTTGCCGTCATTACGGGCAGCAACATAATTATCATTCAATTTACCCTTGCCATACACATAGCACTTATAGGTTTTCCCCTGATGCAGTGCCATTTGTGATGCACTGATTTTTTCCTGCAAATCTGTCAGCTTCTTAAACCAGCGTGACTTTTCCTCAGCAGGCACAGGGTCAGGCATTTCAGCCGCAGGTGTTCCCTTTCGCGGTGAATAAATGAAAGTGAAAAGCGAGGTTGCTTTTACCTCTTCAACAAGTGAAAGTGTTTCCTTAAACTCCTCATAGGTTTCACCCGGGAAGCCGACGATAATATCACTTGTGATAGACAGCTCGTCACCCATCAGCTCTTTAGCATAGTTAATCAGTGACAAATACTGTTCTCTTGTATAATGTCTGTTCATAGCCCTAAGCACTCTATCACTTCCGCTCTGGAACGGCAGATGAAGATGCTGTGCAACCTTGTCGCACTCAGCCATTGTTTCAATAAGCTCTCTTGTGCAATCCTTCGGATGGCTTGTCATAAAGCGAATTCTGAAATCACCGTCAAGGTCATTCAGCTCTCTTAAAAGCTGTGCAAAGCTGACATAAGGGATTAAATCCTTGCCGTAGGAATTAACATTCTGTCCAAGCAGAGTGATTTCCTTATAGCCTTGTGCAACTAACTCCTTAAATTCGCTGATTATATTTTCCTTGCTGCGGCTTCTCTCCCTGCCTCTTACATAGGGCACAATACAGTATGTACAGAAATTGTTGCAGCCATACATAATTGGCAGCCAGGCTTTCGCATCATTATCTCTTTTAACAGGGATACCCTCGGCAATTGCTCCGTCAAAATCAGGAATTTCAAAAACTCGCTTTCTGCCTGTGAGTGCTCTGTACAAAAGCTCCGGCAGGCAATGAATAACGTGCGTACCGAAAACCAAATCAACAAAGGGATAGGACTGCTTAATCTTGTTTGCAATATGCTCCTGCTGCATCATACATCCGCAAAGGGCAATCACTGCATCCGGATTTTCACGCTTATAGCTTTTAAGCGAGCCTACATTGCCGAACACTCTGTCCTCTGCGTGCTCTCTGACCGCACAGGTATTAAAGATAATCAGCTTGGCACTGAGCCTGTCATCGGTGAAATCATAGCCCATAAGCTCCAGCATACCTTTGATTTTTTCACTGTCGGCAACATTCTGCTGACAACCGTAGGTTATAACGCAAGCCTTTGGTTTTTCTTCATAACGTGCAGATAAAACCGAATTAACCTTAACAGTAAACTGTTTCTGCTTTTCAAGTTCTTCTTCGCTTACTACTGCCGTTTTTCTGCTGCTGTCGCTCATTCATTTCACCTCATCAAGCTATAGTTTGATAAATTCAATCCCGATAGCCTGAAGATGCAGAAAATTGGCATATCTGCACATTTTTTCTCTTGCCATACGGCAGTATGCCTGCGAAAAAGAAATGCACAGCTATACTCAATTTTCTGTATCTCAGGTGTGTAACAGTTAGAAAAGTGCTGATTTTGGATTAGGCTAGGCAAAAAGCACAGGAATACTTGCCGTATACCGAGCATTTTTAACGACACTTAAGACGAAATCAGCCTTTTCTAACCTATCGTTATTGAGTTCATCAAACTATATCATTATACGGATAACATTATAACAAATACCACATATATAATCAATATTTAATTTATAAATAATATAATAATTTTAAGAATAAATTGACAATAGCAATATGCCTAAAAAATATTGATTTTTAAGTAAAAAAATGATAAAATCAGGATATTATATACAAAAATTCAGGTGATTTTTATGTTAAAGCAAAGAGGTGCAGGTGTACTGCTGCACATCAGCTCAATGCCGTCTGATTACGGTGTTGGTGTGTTTGATAATAACATCAAAGAATTTATTGACCAAATTGCAGATATGGGCTTTACCTACTGGCAGGTTCTACCTTTTAATCCCCTTGATGGTGCCAATTCGCCATACTGTTCACCGTCGGCATTTGCAGGCAATTATCTTTTTATTGATCCCAAGGGCTTGATGCATATGGGGCTTGTTAATGAAGACGATGTAAAAAGCAATATTTATGACGGCACATCCTATACTGCCGACTATGAATTTGCCGCAGCAAAGCGTCTTGAAATTTTGAAAAAAGCGTTTTTGAATGTGGATGACAGCCTTGCAAAAGAAATAAAAGCCTTTGAATTAAACAATCCGTGGCTGACAGATTACAGTGTTTTTATGGCAGTTAAAGAGACGGAAAATATGAAGCCCTGGTGGGAGTGGAGCAGTAAACATGCCCACTATTTTGATTGCATCAAGGACATTTATTCATACGAAGAAAGTGCCGCTTTTTGGAAATTTGTGCAGTATATTTTCTACAAGCAATGGGATGAAATCAAGGAATATGCTAACAAAAAAGGCATTGCCGTTATCGGCGATATGCCAATTTATGTGGCAATGGACAGTGCAGATGTATGGGCAAATCTGCCTATGTTTTTGATTGACGAAAAGACCCTTAAGGTTGAAAAGGTAGCAGGTGTTCCCCCTGATTATTTCAGCGAGGACGGACAGCTTTGGGGCAATCCGATTTATGATTGGAAGGCCATGGAAAACGACAATTTCAGCTGGTGGATTTCACGTCTCGGTCACGCTCTTAAAACCTATGATACCGTAAGAATTGACCATTTCAGAGCCTTTGCATCCTACTGGCAGGTGCCTGCCGACTCCAACACTGCAAAGATTGGTGAATGGGTTGACGGACCTAAAATGAAGCTGTTTGACAAGGTGTTTGAGGTATACCCTGACGCACCGATTATAGCCGAAGATTTAGGTGTTTTCGGTGAGGATGTTGTTCAGCTTTTAGAGGACACAGGCTTCCCCGGAATGAAGGTTGTTCAGTTCGGTTTTGACCCAAACAGCGACTCATCACATATGCCCCATAACGCATCGCAAAACAGCATTAACTATGTGGGCACACACGATAATAACACGATTCTCGGCTGGCTCTGGGAGGCAAGCGAGGATGAGCGCCGCTTTGCCCTTGACTATGTAGGCTTTACCAGTGATAACTGGGGCGAGGGCGGATATTACAGTCCATCCTGCAGAAAGGTTATTGAGGCTGTGTGGAAAAGCGCATCAAATGTTGCAATGATTGCCTTGCAGGATATGTGCGGTTTTGGCAGTGATGCCAGAATGAATATCCCGGGTGTGCCTGAGAAAAACTGGCGTTTCAGAACAACAGCAGACACAATAAGAAATATTGACAAGGATTATTTCAAAAAAATCAATTCACTTTACAGAAGAATGTACCCGGTGTTTGATAAATAAAAATACTCGTAGGGGTCGGTGCCTGCATCGACTCAAAACGGACCGATGAGGGCATCGGTCCCTACAATTCTAAAACACATCAATTATAATGAATAAAAGTCACGAACAAGTTGGTTCGTGACTTTTTATATTATGCATATCCCCAGGTTAATAATACCCATTCTCCGTCATCTGTTTTTGCAAGATACCATTGCCAGTCAGTATATTGGCTATTAGGGTTAAATCCTCCGCTATGCCTTGAATCAGCAGATTTAAAGGATGATTCAAAAACAACACACTGGGTATAATGCATATCACCTAACATATTGCAATAATCAAGATTATCAACTGATAGTTCATCACCGCAATAGGTAATATCATAAACTTTCTTTACACTATCCCAGCTGCCGATTTCATCAAGAATAACATTTGCAGCAGACTGAAGGTCTGATTCATCATAGATGTTTGAATTTCCTAAATTCACATCTGTATTTGAAATATTATTACTAAATCCACAACTGTAAATTTCTTTACCGAAAGTAGACAGCAGAATTCCGCAAACCAGCACAATGACAACAATCATTATAATTTTAACAGTTTTCTTCATCACGTATCCCTCCGATAAAATTATAAGATGTACACCACATAATTTCAATGAACTACGCGTTGATTTGCTCCACAGTCAGTGGAAAAACAAAAACATTACATTTCCTTTTTATAAAAATACGGTCCGCACCAGCCGTCCTCATGCGTTCTTGAATAAGTCCAGGAAAAATCATCGGCTGTTATAACAAAATCACTCCAGCCTGCAACATTCTTACAAAATTTAACAATATCACAATCACAAATTTTTTCTGCTTTTGTCATTTTAATTACAATATCCTTTAATCCGGTTTCAAAAAGCAAAGTACAGTTATTTTTGTTTATGCTGTTAAATTTTTCAGTGGGATTTTCTTCGCTTTCAATGATTTCAAAACTAAATATATGCCAAAGAAATGTGTTGCACTTTTTGTTTTTAACACACAAATCATATGCCTTCCTTTTTAATCCACTGTCAGCACCAACAGGCAAAAAGGATTGAACCCACTGCTTTTTGTACTCTAATACATCATTGTTATTCAAAACCGTACAATCAATATCGAAATGTTTTTTCAAATTTTCAAGCTCGTTAGACAAAGATTTTTTTAACTGTTTTCTTCGCATATGCTTTCTAAACAAATCGGGAATAAGACAACGAAATTTCATAAACTGCATAGCAAATTTAGGGTGATGCTCAATTAAATACACATTAAATTTTGATGGAGATTTAGGTGCTTTATGGTTGCACTTTTCATTCAAAAGCCATGGCAAATCACTAATAAAAACCTCTATACTGATTGCATTTTTATTATCATCTGACACCAAATCACATTCGTCGGGAGTAAAAATATGTATTTTAAAATGACCAACAGTTATGTCGTTTGCTTCAATATTTTCAAGCACCTCAATTCCATTTTCCATAACATCTTCAATTGTTACAAAGTTTGATACAGGATAAGATATAAACGCACCGATAACATTTGTCTTTATAACTGTGCTCCATCCATCTTTTTTAAAATAAGAAGCATGTTCAATATTAAATTTTTTAGGATCAATACATAACGAACTGAAAAACTGACTTTCCTCATCTGTCATTTTTTCATCAACATATTTTTCAAAATTTCTGTATTGCTGATTTTTGACAATTTCCATTTCGTCAAAACACTTTAATGTTTCAGCTTCATCTATTGCAATTTCAAATTGATTACATTTAAAAATTTTCATAATAATTCTTATATATTTTTTATAATTATTCTTTTCTTAAAATCTCTTTTGGCGGTTCGATTTCATTTGCAAGAGTATGCTCTGTTAATTCTGACAATGCTTTGATTTTTTTGTTAAGCATTGGTCTCAGGCAATTGGGAACATGCTCCTGATGTGCACGGTGAATCGCAACACATTCCTTACAATTTCCGTGGTATCGGCAAGCTTTTTGGCAGGGGCAATGGTCCTTATCCGCATATTCACTGCGAAATTCCGAGGCAAATTCTTCCTGCAGTTTTAAGCCCTCCTGCCTGTTGCCCTTATGAAATTCTCGCATTGCTGCACATTCTTTTTCATTTCCTTCAATAATCATAGCATCCTCCGCAGAATAAAAATCACATAATGATTATATATTAGATAATTTCATTCTGTCAACAAATATACAGCAATAAAAAAAATCCTGCAAAAGCAGGATTTTTTGTTGTTTAAAGAATTGATGAATGCGAACCTATTCAGCCTGACTGGCATTGTCGCAAGAACAGCTGCATCCGCCGTCTCTGTCAACAGGGAAAAATTCATCCACAGGGAAATCAATGTTCTGGAAGGTTTCACACGGATTGGATGTGTTGCAATTGCATTCCCTGTCAGGCACACAGTAGTCATATGCAGGGATAAGAATCTGTGTATCTCTTTCCATCTGCACAATTGAGAACAAACCGAGTGTAACAAGAATTGCCTTTGATGCACCGCAGGATGGCAATGTGTCCTCCATAGAATTCAGGATTGACTGCGGAAATGATGAGCAAACGGATACACAGCAGTCGCAAGCCTCACAAATTTCTGTTGAAAGAATTACAGGGTCAACCGCCTGCACCTTGGCAATAGGATTAGCGTACTGCGGTGCTACAGGGCAGTCAATTGCCTCGCTGCAAGGATTGGATACAAATACCTTAACATCACCATCACTGCCGTAAAGTATACACTTTTTGTTGAACTGTGCAAAGCCGATTGCTACCTGAGGCGTTGTGCAAGGGGCTGCATAAGTATCAAAGCTAAGCTTGAAATAGAAGGTAATATCAACACTGTAGAAGCCTCTGTTAAAGGGTACCTCTTCAACATCAATGCTTACCTCTTCAATACAGCACTCTCTGGTTTTTACTGTAACGGCTTCATCAATAAGTCGCTGACTTCTTGAGAAAAATGTAACTCTTAAATCCTCCAGGCAGTCCTTGCTGACACAGCTGTCAAAAATACGCTTTGTGTCAATACACACTGCTTCATTTATGCGTCTTTCACCTGTTTCAATAATAGGATTATCAGGCATAACAAAACTCCTTCATAAAATATTGAAGTAAACTTCAATAACATACTATGAAGGAGTTTTTCAAATGTTCTCAAATTTTTAAAATACTGCGAATTCGTTAACAGAAATTAATGTGATATTCGGAGCATAAGCTGTCTGATTATCAAATTTATAATTACCGCTGTTTGACAGAGTAATGGTGTTATCACCCTGTTTTAAATCAACATAACAGGTCACTGTTTTGAAGGTATCCCAGCTATATGTATTTCTGCAGAACACATCCTGTGACTCACCATTTGCGGTAATTGTTACATAGCGTTCAATCAAATCGACGTTATAATCGTGTTTTCCACCCTCGTCATTATTTGAATAAAGGATTGTGAAAGCATAGGTTCCGTCTTTTTCTACTGTCGCAGTAAACACAGCACTGCCCGACTCACTGCTGATACCATCAATATATTTTTGATTTGTTGCAGCATTTAACTGAACTGACGCACCGCCGCTGAGCTTGGCATTTTCAGCATTTAAATCAACCGTCAATCCGCTGATTTCAGAAGGAACAACAGACAGGCTGTTACGCTCTGCACTGTCAATATCTATATAGTTCAAGCCTCTCATAAGATAAACAGTATTACTGCCGTCAGCCTTAAAATTAGCAGGAATATGATTAATATTTGCTGATTTTGCACCTGCAAAGGCTAAATCATAATAGCCGTCAAATGGTACAACAGCTAAAAAGGACTGAACGCTGTCAGTTGTTCTGTCAGCATCATTCAGCACAGCAATATCATTGCCGTAAACAGAATGATTCAGCTCATCCTTCTCATCCATAACAAGCAGACTGTCAAGAACAATTGTGCCTGAAACGTGCTTGAAGGTTACAGTGTGTTCGCCCTTTTCAAGCTCATAGCTCATTGTAAGGCAATCGGTGTATTCGCTCTTTATGGTATTCGGGAACACTACCTCGCAAGCATTATCATCAACAGTCATCAGTGATACGGAATCCGTTCTGTCATCAGGATTCTGCTTGCCGTTTGTATCATATTCACCATCATTTGAATTGCCGTAAATCACATTCAGATTATAGACACCATCCTGCGGTACATTGATTTTAACAGCAACACCATCGCCGTCCTTTTCCATACCGCCGACCATTCCATCCTTTTCGCCGGTGGTAGCATAGGCACTGTCATAGGTATAAGCAGAGCCTAAAATCTCGCCTTGCTCAAACTCATAGCGTTGAATGAACATTTCATTTTTATAGTCAGATTCATCACCTGCCAAAACAGGTGTAACTGTTATATGATATGCACTTGATTCGTCCATATCATTCATATCAATCATAAAGGTTTTACTGTTAATATCGGTATAATAAATCTGCTTAACAACAGGGGTATTCACTACACCTGAAATACCCTTATAAAGCACCTCTTCAATTTTCACCTCGACCCTTTTACCACTGAACTGAGTCTGGTCCAAATTCTTAAGCTTAATAACTGCAGAGCCGTCACGACCGCCGCAGATTATATCAATCTTATCCTCATCATCGGTCATTGTAACAACGCCCATAAAACCCTGTGATGAGAATTCAGCCTTACCCTCAAGTGCTTTGCCTAAATTTGATTTGAACAAATCCTGATATTTAATATCAAGGGTCTGACCCTCCATATCAGTATACCAGCGGTATAACCACCAGTTTGAGTTCGGCGTATTGGAATCTGCCGCAGTATCGCAAAGATTGTTGGCAAGACGCCAGTATGCATTATCGCCATACACCTTTGATGTTTCAATCTGAGTTATGTATTGAAGCATTTTGCCCGGCATACCATTATCCTGCATTCTGCCGTATTCCGTAACAATGATTGGCAGCTTGTCAATACCCAGCTTATCTTCAAGCTGACGATAATTTTTAACGTGATTCTGCCACTGATATACAGAGCTGTCAACAAGCTCATGATAAATCATTACCTGCGGAACACAATCATTTTCAGAACAAAAAGACATAAAATTATCTATTTCATTTTTATCGTAATCACAAAAACCGGGGCCGCCGATTAATGCATTCGGATGAATTGATTTAACCAAATCATAGGTCTGCTTCCAGGCTTCAAAGAAATTCTGCTCACCGACAGAATTATATTTGCCGTAAGCACCATTGTCACCCTGTGCAGTTTCACCAAACCACACACCATTGTCACATTCATTATAAATACAGTAAACGACCTTGTCACTATATGGTGATGATGACAAAAGCTTAACACTTTCCTCCACCTTTGGCAAATAATCGTTTTTGAGAAATTCCTGCCAGTCATATGTGCCGTCACTTCTCTGCTGCTCAATAGCCTCGTGCTCATAATACCAGGTTGAATAAATATCCTGAAGATAAACAACAATATAATCCGTGTTCCCAAGCTGAGAATAAACATCCTCCACATCGCCGATAGGATGCTGCAAGCCATTCGGAACTTTAACAGATGCTGTTGAAATGTCAACACTTTCGGTCATATTATCAGATGGCACACCTTTTTGAGCAATACCATAAAGGTAACCCGATGCACCATTTGTAACGGCACCTGTTTTAACACTCATATCAGCTGTCAGACTGGGCGCGTAAAAAATTAAAAATCCGCCTGCTGTAAAAATAAGTACAGCAACCACACAGATAACCGTTGCCAGTAATGCTTTTAAAAATTTTTTCATTTTAGTAGTCCTTTAAAACGCAAAGCTTGAGTGCTTTAGGCTCAACCTTAAAATCGACCTTTGTATAATGGAAATTCTCACCATCACAATTTCCGAGAAGATAAGAGTCATCCGTTGACCAGATTGTACCGCTTTTAATGTAGCCTGTATGCACTGCACTGCTGGAATCTTCTGTCAATGTTCCTGCAGAATATTTTGGAATAAGAGGAAGTGCCTTGGAAAGAGACAAGCCATCAACCAAAGCATAATCGAGAATACCGTCATCAAGAACAGAATTCGGAGCGGGGCAAAAACCACCACCGTAGTAGCTGGCGTTACAGATGGCAAAAAGAGCATAATCCTTGTTATCCTCGCGAAGTTGATATTCCTCACCGGTTTCCTTATCTATGCAGGTTATATCATATGCTATCTTATAATGAAGCGACTTTGTAAGTACAGGGAAAATGGCAAGATTATATGCCTGATGACCAAGAGCAGGAACCTTAGCCGCAATCTTTCTGCCGATTGTTTCAACCACAGTGTCGAGACCGTAGCTCATAACATTAATACACTTTTCACCGTTATAATCAATCAGGTCAATAGGCTTAATGTTATATTTGATTTTGCCGTTATACAAGCCAAATGCCTTGATAACGTTTTCAACGTTAATTTTTTTGGTGCCATATATTTTTTTTGCAAAATCATTGCCTGTTCCAAGGGGTAAAATCATCATCGGTGTGTCAGTACCGGCAAGGCCATTTGCTACCTCGTGGACGGTGCCGTCACCGCCGCAGGATACAATGACACAATCCTTGCCATATTCTTCAGCATACTTTTTAGCGATGTTAACTGCATCACCTTTATACTTTGTTTTCTCAATAATCATTTCATCGTCTATCTGACGGAAGGTTGATTTTATCCTTGCAAATATGACATTTTTATCGTCGTTACCTGCAATCGGATTAACTATAAATATGTACTTCACTGTTTTTAGCTCCTCATATTCAACTTAATTATAAGTGAAAAATCAAATAACTCTTGTTCCGCCCACAGGTCTGATAATAAGCACATAGCATGAGCCTGCACCGAAAATATCATCCATTGCCTCTCTATAAGCATCAAGCTGCTCATTTTTAACAAATGCCTGAATAGTGCCTGCAAAGCCGCCGCCGTGTACTCTGTAGCCAAATGGCAGCATATCCTCAGTCACACAAAGTGCTACTGAAAGCTTCTGCTCTGTAGGATTAGCAGGAGAAAATACATTCTGATTATACATAAATGAGGATTTACCGGACTGAGTAATAACATTTAAAAATTCGTCAAAATCCCCGCCTTCAAGGGCATTAACTGCACTGTCTACCCTGTCATTTTCCTTAAAGAAATGCATTGCTCTGAGGATTGCACGGTCATTTGTTTTTTCCATAAGGCTGCCAATCTGTGCCTTAAAATCATCAAAGCTGACCTCACGCAGAACAGATTTACCCATAGCCTGGGCAACAGCCTCCATCTCACCTCTGACAGCGGCATAATCAGGTGTTAAATCACTATGATTACCATGGGTATCCACAATGCAAAGACTATAGCCTGAGCCTGCAAAATCAAAGTCAATTTTTTTAATAATCGGCTTATCTGTATCCTCAAAATCAATATTAACAAATGTACCCACAGATGATGCCATCTGGTCAAGAAGACCTGATGGTTTGCCGAAAAATACATTCTCGCTGTACTGAGCAGCCTTTGCAATTTCCACAGCATCAATAACACCATCATTATAAAGATGTGAAACAATATTACCGATTAAAACCTCAAAAGCAGCAGATGATGAAAGACCTGAGCCACCCATAACATCGCTTGTTGTGCATGCATCAAAGCCGCCGATTTTGTAACCAAGGTCATTTAATCTTGCAACAACACCCTTAATCATAGAGCCGGATCTGCCATATTCGCTTTCTTTAGGTTCAAGATCACTAATGTCAACAACATTGAGTGAATGACCCTCGCTCTTTTCATTGATAACAGGATCATCACGTTTTGCAGCTACAGCAATAGCATCAAGATTAATAGAAGCAGCCAGCACCTTACCGTTATTATGGTCAGTATGGTTACCGCAAATCTCAGTTCTGCCGGGTGCACTCAAAACAAAAACATCCCTGTCATCACCAAACTGCTCAATAAACTTTTTAGCAGTTCTTATGTAGCGTGGTTTCTGCTCCTCAACTGCCTTGTCGGTAACGTAAACCTTTTTAAGACAGCTGTCAAGCTCATTCGTTTCCAGCTTTTTAATTAACTCACTTGCTTTCATAATTCTCTCCTTTTCGAAATTAAACAAAATAGCTGCTTAGTCTGTTACCACTTATAGACAGACCGTTACAGAACAATTTTATATTTTTCCTTTTCTGAATAAATCAGTAATGTCTGATTCATTTGCTTTGACTTAACACCATAAAAGATATTAAAGGTCATTATGGATATACCGGTAAATGCAACTATAATCATCAGCAATACAATAAACTGAACCGAAAATGGATTATAGATTGTAGAACCGATTTTTGTATATATATATAATCTTGGTGCAAGTCCTGACAAACTAAGAAGAATATAATAAACAAAATCATATTTCATAGAGCCATAATATTTTGACACCATACCCAGTGGAATAGACGGCACAAGCCTTGATACAAACAGTACATAGGGATTACCTGTACCCTTAAATTGAATCCATTCCTTAACAAACCGCAGCTGCTTTATGCCCAATATCATACCGGTCCAGCCGCCGCCGATAAACGTGCCTTCAAAATACTTAACGGTAAAGAAGAATGTGCAGAATAACACATTGATTATAATTGCCTGTGACAGCGGGAAAACAATACCCGATATTACACAAAGAAAGCCCATAGGTATCGGCAGCTGACACTTGGCTATATAAAGTGCAAAAATGCAAATCACAATCTCAACATTTGAGTCAAGCTGAACAATGGCATCATCAATCTGGTTTAACCAGCTGATGAGTGTGTCAAACCTGACCTCAAGCCTTGAGTGGTTATAGAGCACAACGGACAAAAACACCAATAAACCTGCCGTAACCAAAAGCACAATTGTAGATATTAAATTTGTTCTATGGCGTTTTTGCTGTTTCACAAATTCATCTCCGTAAAAATATTAGCCCTCATTAAAATTGCCTAAAAATTCAAATTCAGGCAGTTCATCAGACAGTGCACACATTAAATCAAGGGCTGATTGCTGCTTAACACTGCCGGATACATCCACATAAAAATGGTAATTGAAATTCTCATTTTCAATAGGTCTTGACTCAAGCTTTGTTAAATTAAGCCCTGCCATTGAAAATCTGCCGAGCACTCTGTAAAGTGAACCTGTTTTATCAGCAACAGAAAAGATTAATGAAATCTTATTTGCATCATTGCTGATAACAAGCTTTTTTGAAATAACAATAAATCTTGTTCTGTTATTATTATTATTCTGAACATTTCTTTTTAATATTTTCAGTCCGTATTTTTTTGCCGCAAATTCTGAACAAATTACACCAATATCATTTTTATTAGACTCTGCTACATATTTTGCTGCAGCAGCAGTGTTGGTAAAGTTAATACCAGTGAAATCAAAATTTTTCAGAAAATTGTTACACTGTGAAAGTGCCTGAGGGTGTGAATAAACATTCGTAATATCCTCATAAGCTGTTCCCTCTTTAGCGCAAAGACAATGCTCTATCTTTAAATCATATGCACCAACAACATAAAATCTGTATTTCATAATAAGATCATATGATTCGTGAACGGAGCCTGCAGTTGAGTTTTCAACCGGGATAACGCCGTATATTGCCTCGCCTTTATTAACGGCTTCAAATACATCCTCAAACTGCTTGTAATACTTAACAGGAGAGCCCGGGAACAAGGTATTCGCAGTAATTCCGCTGTAAGCACCGTCAACACCCTGACATGCAACTGGTTCGCCGTTGGCAGACAGCTTGCCGTCAATTTGTGCGTTTTCAACCAAATCTCTGAGCTCTTTTCCGCCACCGATTATTTTATGCTGAAGTGCTCTTGAAGCATCCATAGTAGCCGAAAAAACTGTTTTAATCGTTTCGCCCTGCTCACCGCATTTTTCAGCAACATTATTTAAGATTTCCTGCTCACGCTCTTCATTTAAAACAGGAATACCTCTTTCAACCTTATACTGTGCAACCTTTTGTGAAATCCCCATTCTCTTTATCAAAAGCGGTATGAGTTCACTGTCAATTTTATCTATCTCTTTTCTAAGTTCTAACAAATCCATTTGTAATAATTATCCTTTTTACATCATTAAATCAAGTAAGCCAAAGGCAACTGCCGCCTCAATAACAGGCACTGCACGTGGCACAATACACGGATCGTGGCGACCCTTAACGACAAGCTCTTCATCAGTCATTGTCTGCAGATTAACACTTTTCTGCGGCTTTGAAATAGAAGGTGTCGGCTTGATAACCACGCTGAGCACGATTGGTGCACCTGTGGTCATACCGCCAAGAACACCGCCGTTGTTGTTGCTGTTAAGTGCAATATCTCCATCCTTAACAGAATAGGTATCATTAGCCTTTGAGCCGAGCATTTCGGCAAAATCAAAGCCTGCACCAAACTGAACACCCTTAACAGCAGGAACGCCGAAAAGTATGGAGCTCAAATGACTCTCAACTGTTGAGAATATATTTGCACCCACACCTACAGGCATACCGATTGCGGCACATTCAATCATTCCGCCGATGCTGTCCTGGTCCATTCTTGCCTTTTCAACTTCAGCTCTCATAGACTCCTCTGCATTTGGTGAAATAACAGAAAATGCACTGGAAGAAAGCTTTTCGAGAAGCTCTGCACTTATATTGTTTTTGTCAAACATTTCATCATCAGCACTGCCGATTTTAGCAATATGAGCACCAATGGTGATCCCCTTCTGAGCAAGCACCTGCTTTGCCACAGCGCCTGCAAAAACAAGCGGTGCAGTCAATCTGCCGCTGAAATGACCTCCGCCGCGAATATCGTTATTACCGCTGTATTTAACAAAGGCAGGGTAATCGCTGTGAGATGGTCTTGGCACAGTCATTAAATTTGAGTAATCACCGCTTTTGGTGTTTGTATTTTCAATCACCATAGCAAGGGGTGCCCCTGTAGTTACATGATTCAGCACACCCGATAAAATGTGTGGTATATCCTTCTCAAGCCTTGGGGTAGCCGTTTTATCCTTACCCGGTGCTCGTCTTGACATATCCATATATATCTTATCCATATCAAGCTGAATACCGCTTGGCAAGCCGTCGATAACACATCCGATTGCTTCGCCGTGGCTTTCGCCGAATATGGATAGCTTTAAATGATTTCCAAAGTTAGAGGACATTTGCTCTACCTCCAAGCATATTATAATCTTCAAAAAAGTCAGGGTATGATTTATTAATGCTCATTGCATCATCAATCGTTGTTTTACCCTCTGCAAACAGAGCTGCAACAGAAAATGCCATAACAATTCTGTGGTCATTAAAGCCCTTTAAAGCATTTCCAACAATCTTTTTACCGCCGTTAATGATAATACCATCAGCAGTTTCCTCGGCGTCAACACCCATTAATTTAAGGTTTGTAACAACACTTTCAATTCTGTTTGATTCCTTATATCTAAGCCTTTCAGCACCATAAATCACGGTTTTACCCTCAGCAAAAGCCGCAAGCACTGAAATAATCGGAACTAAATCAGGAATATTTTCAGCATCAATATCTGTACCGATCAGCTGACTTTTTTCAGCCGTTGCAGAGGTATCATCAAAATCCACCTTTGCACCGAACTTTTTAAGTACATTCATAATTTCTTTATCGCCCTGCGTTGAATGAATATCAAGTCCTTTAACAGTAACCTTTCCTCCTAAAGCACCTGCCACGAGGAAAAAGGCAGCCTGTGACCAGTCACCCTCAACAGTATAATCAAGCTGTTTAAACTGCTGATTACCATGAATTAAATAACCAAATTCTGTTTCAGTAACAGCTACACCAAAATCAGCCATTACCTTAACCGTCATATCAACATATGGCTTTGACTGCAATGGCGTTTTTAATATTATCGCACTGTCACCATCCACATTTGCAAGTGCCATCAAAAGACCTGTAATATACTGACTGCTGACATCACCGTTAACCTCATAGCTGCCGTTTGTGAGGCTTCCTGAAATCTCCAACGGCAGAAATCCATTGCTTTTAACCTTAACATTATGCTTAGGCAAAAGCTCCATATATTCACCAAGTGTACGTGAAAGAAGGCTTCCTTCACCAACAAACTTAACCTCTTTACCAAGAGCAGCAGCAACAGGTATCATAAACCGCATCGTCGAACCGCTCTCAATACAGTTAAGCTCATATTCATTATTTTTAAGAGAATCAATAACACCGACTGTTGCACGCATATCGTTTGAATTGATGATTGGATTAACAGTTCCGCCGCCTGCTAAAAAAGAACAAACCAACGCTCTGTGCGCAGCAGATTTTGACGGCGGTATTACAACCTCTCCATTTAATATTGAATTTTCAATTTCAACAACACTCATTTATTTATACTCCAAAAATTCCTGCTATATCATCATTTTTAACAGGGTAAATAAAACTGTCACCTATTTCTCTAAGCATAGCAAATTTCATAACAGTGCCTGTTCGTTTCTTATCCGCACTCATTGCATCAACGATTTCAGAAACACTATGCGTATCAGCAATTTTCATATTATTCTTCTGCAGAACTTTTACAATTCTGTTAGCGGTACCATCAGATGTTATACCGAGCTTTTCACCGACCCTGCTAATCATAACCATACCGATACCGACAGCTTCGCCGTGCGTTATAGTTTCAAAATTCCAGAGCTTTTCGATTGCGTGACCACAGGTGTGGCCAAAATTCAAAAGTGCACGTTCTCCGTGTTCTTTTTCATCATTTTCAACAACCTGACGCTTAATATCAAGGCACTCATAAATCATATCTTCAATAAAATCCTTCGGATTTTCATTTTCAAGTCGTTCAAAAAGTGACGCAGATTTAATACATCCTGCCTTAATAACTTCGCCCATTCCATCTGCAAAAAAAGCATCTGTGAGTGTATCAAGCACATTTGGGTCAATAATAACAAGACTCGGCTGGTGAAATGCACCACAAAGATTTTTGCCCTGTGGTAAATCAACAGCAGTCTTTCCTCCAACAGAAGAATCAACCTGTGAAAGCAATGAGGTTGGTATTTGCACAAACTTTATACCCCTAAGGTAAATTGCAGCAGCAAATCCAGCCATATCACCGCATACACCGCCACCCAAAGCAACAACGCCATCCTCACGGGTTAAACGGTTTTCTGCCATAAATTCAACCATTTCAATCACGGTAGAAGTCTTTTTTGAAGCCTCACCGGCAGCAAAAATAAATTCAAAAACCTCATACCCCTGCTCTTCAAGTGATTTTTTTATGTCATCACCATAAATTGGATATACATTGGTGTCACTGATTAATACAATCTTCTTGCATTTCAACACATTTTTTATAAGCTCGCCTGCCTGTGACAACAAGCCTTTTTCAATTAAAATATCATACTGGTCATTAACCTTAACCGTTAGCTTTTTCATTAACCGATTTCCTCTTTAATTCTATTACCTTTTTCCATTAAATCGTGCAGCTGCTTTTCATCGCTGTTGACTATTGCATACTTAAATTTCATCAAATTTGATACTAAATCATCAATTTCCCTAACCAAAGGCTCACCATTCGCAATGAAAAGTTCAGTCCACATATCTGCGTTTATTCTTGCAACACGGCTGACATCGCGGTAGCTGCCGGCAGAATAGCCTGCGTGATAAGGCGCCAAAGGTGAAAGCACATAAGAGCAGGCAAGAACATGTGCAATCTGTGATGTAAAAGCAATCATTTCATCGTGATGCTCGGGTGTTGTTACAACAGTACGTGCAAACCCCATTTCCTGAGCAAGACCAACAAGGGCATCTGTTACACTTCTTGGTGTTTTAGACAATGGTGTAAAGATAAATGAAGCCTTATCAAACAATGTGTCAAGAGAATTATCATAACCGCTGACCTCTCGTCCTGCCATTGGATGACCACCCACAAAGTAGAAGTCAAACTCTTCATTTTCCATCTCACGCCAGATTTTTGTTTTAATACCACAGGAATCTGTAACGATACTGCCTTTTTTAAATAAGTCTTTATTATTCTTAATAAAAGGAACAATTGCATCAGGATAGAAATTAATTATTGTAACATCAGCCTTAGGAATTAAATACTCTAACTCTCCTGTTTCATCAATAGCACCATCACTGACAGCACGTGCTGAAACAGATGCAGTTCTATTCCATCCCATAACATGATGCTTTGTATTCTTTTTTAATGTTTTTGCAAGGCTGGCACCAATAAGTCCCAAGCCGACAATCAATATATTCATAAGCCGCACTTCCACTAATATAATCACTAATATAATAATATATAAATTATAATAAGTCAAATAACAAAATTGTTAATTTTATATCATTTTTATATGAATATAGTCAGATGCTAAAAAATAATAACAAATAAAAAAAGCACCGGTGATTTCTCACCGGTGCTGAAATGATTAATTAATCAAAATAGTTAGTTTTGAACGGATCGTATTCATCTCCGCCTTCAAGACTTCCGCCGTTGCCGCCATTTTCGCCGACACCGCTTGTTGTAACAACATCACTTGGAGGTAAAACATAATTACGAACGATCATCTCTGGTTCTTCATAAAACTTCTTCATAATTTGTAACCTCCTTTATTAGAAATTGTTGCTACCATCAAGAATATTTGAATAAATGTATGATGTGTTACCATCAGCATCCTTGATAATTGCATAAGCAGAATACTTAAAGTTAACTGTTGATGCAGGATTCTTAATATCAACTACGAACTGATCACCAGCAGTAGTAACTGATGACTTAAGACGGAAGATATTAGTCATATCAACATCCTCAACAGTCATCTGGCTAACGTTTGTATCCTTAGTGAACAGGAAGCCGTGCTCAACAACTGTGTATCCTGCCGGAGCAGCTGTGAAGCCGATTAATGTGAACTTGTCAACATTGCTCTCTGAATACTTAGCAACAGGAACATTGTGAGCAGCTACGAAAGGCTTAGCCTCTGAATATACATATTCTTCCCACTGACCGCCTGCGATAGGATCAATCTTAACACCATCTGGAGTTTCAAGAATATCAACATTATCTTCTCTCTGCAATTCATTGTACTCATCAAGTGTAAGAGAAACAAGACCGCCATAGTAATCGTCAGTGTCAGTCATTGACTTATAAACATTGAAGCTATAAGTTGTGCCATAATAAAGTACTGTGAAATAGCTTGCATCGCCGTCCATGCTTACTCTTGAATCAGCCCAGCAAAATGCATTCTCGTCTGTGAATGAAACTACCTCGTCATACTTAAGACCATTTAATTCGTCAGCAACATTACCATCTAAGCAATCATTATAACCATTGTAAACAATAATGTCAAAGGTATTTTCTTCCCTAGCAGTGTAAACTGCTTCGATTGTTGTGTTAGCTGTTACGCTAATCTTATCGCCAACCTTATAAGTTGCACCATCAACAACATAATTTACAAAGTTGTAATATGGTCTTGCAGGTGCCTTTGGCAATGTGTACTCACCTGTTGCAGTTTCAACAAGGAGAGCCTTATCTGAGTTAGCATCCTTAATTGTTACAAGATAGTTAGAATCAGGAGCATCAGCAGGAGTCGATGTGATGTAAGCATCACCACGAACGATGAATCCGATTGACTTAGCTGTGAACATATACTTGTCAACAGACTCTGATGTCTTTGCTTTATAATGATAATTCCAAGCAGCCCAGCCTTCGCCATCAAGATCGTCGCTGTCATAATCTGCTACATTATTATAAATCTTACCATCACTGCTTACGATAATCTGCTCACCGTATACACCTGTACCAATTGGAGCACCATTGAGATAAATTGTGTAAACAATTGGGCTCATTGCATTAACAGCTTCAGAAATTGCAGCATCAAGATCATCCTGTGTTTCGAATACAAGACCGATAACGTCCTTGCCGCAAACTGAAACAGTTGCCTCGCTATCAAGAGTTACGTCATTTGCATACATATCAGGGTCAGTCTTTTGTGCTATAGCAATCTGCTCTTTAACAGCATCTGCAACTGACTTATCATAATCAACTTCCTTGAGTACAGTAAGCTGAGCCTGAAGAATTGCAGTTTCAGCATCAATTGCATCCTGCATATCAGCCATTACGTCAACCTGTGCAGCACTGTCAAAGTAAACAAGCTTATTAACCTCATCAGCAACTGCCTTCAGAGAATTAACTGTAAACTTATGATCAGCGAGAGCATTTACTAAATCTGCCTTAGCTGAATTGAATGCTGTGAAATCTGCAACATTAAGAATAGGTTCGTACTGAGCAACATAAGTTGTTGGACCTGTAATTTCAGCATCAATATCAATCTCAGGTGACCAGCCGATAAACTTCATTGTGTAGTTACCATCTGTATAATCAGGAGTTTCAATTGAATTAATCTTATTGAGATATAATGTTTTGCTGAGTTTTTCGCCGTGTGTAGGAACAAGTGTGAGAGTTTTCTCAACACCATCTGCTGTCATATACTTGAAGAGAACCTCATAATCCTTAAGCTTAAGAGCATTGTAAGCACTCCAAAGATTTGAATACTTAGCACTGTACTTTACTTCAATCTGATCAGCAGTTAAATCTTTATCTTCTGTATCGCCTGTAGCATCTGCAAGAGCAGTTTCAAAACGTGCCCAGCTATCTGCTGTATATTTACCAGGATCTGTAATCTGGTTGCACACATTAACAAGGTCAACAAGGTTTGATACGTCTACAACTGTAACAGCTGAGTTAATTCTCTCACCTGTAGCAGCAGATGTTAACCATAAGTAACCTGCATAACCACCATTAGCACCCCAGTTTGTGTTGAAACAACCAACCATACCATAGTAACCATCAAGAACATAAGTATTCTTGGTAATATTTGTTGTTACACTGAGGTTCTGTGGCTGAGTTGCAGGAAGATTGAGAACAAGGTTACCCATTACATAAGCAGATGCAGCATTCTTACCATTAGGTGCAATTGATACGGCACCGGTTACAGGATTTGAAGCAGTACCATCTGTTGTTCTGAGTAAATCATCAAGGATGTAATTATCTGAATCAGCAACGCTTATTTTTGAACCATCGGACAAAACGAATGCCTGAGATGCCTTATTTGTAGTTGAGCGACCTGCATACTTAATGTCTTTAAGTTCAAAATTACCGTTTGTCAAGCAACCTGCATAGGTAGATTTATTAGCATCAGACATAGCAGCCGGTGTATCGCCGCCCTTATTACCGTCGATATAGTTCTTGCCGCCCTGACCATTAATTACAGAAGCAGTTGCGTTAATTGAAATACTATCGATAGCACTGTTAGTGTGGTCACAGTCTGATGTAGCACCTGCAGTTGCAAAACCGTAGTTTGAGGTCATTGGGTCATGACTTGTTCTGATAACTACAGCAGATGAAGTGTAAGAGAAATCACTTGTGAAGCTGTAAGTATCCTTTGTAGTAAGGGTTGTCATCTGTGTAGTCGGTCCAACCTGACCAACTGTACCATTAGGAAGACCAAGGAAGGTATCACCAGGTCTCTTTAATGAATTAAATGCAGTAACAACACTTTCAATATATGATTTATACTCTGCAAGCTGAGCTGCATAATCAGTAAATTCTACATTAGAAAGATTTGCAGCATAAATCTCTGCTTCAGCTACAGCCTTATTAAACACAGCTCTGTTTGTGAAATCATCAAGATTAACTGAATTACCAAGAGCGATAGCTGCTCTAAGAGAATATCTTCCCTTTGCAGTCATTGTAGTTGCAGCCGGGTCAATACAAAGACCCTTGATAGCAACATTAAGATCATCCATTACCTGATTATAGATAGCCTGATTTTCAGGAGTATCATTAATAGTATCCATTGTATTAGGATAATTATCTACATTACCCCAAACAGCAACCTTTGCAGCAACTACAGCATTATCAACAGCAGTTTTTGTTTCTTCTGTAAAGATTGACTCATAACCAGCGAAAGCATCAATAACAGCCTCTAACTCTGTTGTGTCAAGCTTTGCAGTATTGAAAACAAGACCAGCAGCATTAAGTCTGTCAGCAGCAGCCTGTGCTCCAGCAGCATTGTTATAGCCTGTTGAAGGAAGACCAGCCATAATTGATCTTGCAGCTTCATAAGCGCCCTTTAACTCTGCCCAAGAATCAGCAGTTGAATCTGCAGGCTGAGTGCCGCCATTATAGTCGCCGCGCTTTGACTCCATTGCAGAACGAAGATTTGCATAAGCAGCATCGTCTGTCTTGCTTGTATCAGCAGCATCCATAACAGAAATAAGTCTGCTGATTTCACCAGCACAGCCGGTGTAATTGTTAGATGATGTGAACCAATCAAGCGGATTAAAGCCTGTAGCAGCATCCATAGCTGCAATGTAATAGCTCAAACCACCCTGAGTGTAGTTAGCAAAGTCAACTGACTTCATCTTTTCACCGTTGCGAGCAATTGCATCTGCAAGTGCCTTGTAGTTAACAACGTGAATAGCCTGATTACCGGTAACATTTCTTTCAAGATCAACGTCACTAGTCTTAAATGTACCATTAGAACCAAAATAACCCTTAAAGGATGGAGTAATATCTGTATAGAGTTTACTATCATCCATAGAACCTACAAACTTATAAATGTTTGAAAAGTTCTGGTCATAACGATTGTATTTGTAATTGAACAAACTACCTGTTCTGTTATAAACAAGATAAGTAGAAGCGCCATTCTGTGTTGTGGTATATGAAAGTCTGTCAGTTCCATAGTTCCAAGCCCAGTTAACATCTCTGTTACCGCTGTCTTTACCTCTCCAGTTCTCTTCGAGAACGATACCGTCAGTATTAGTGAGCTCAACACCATATGCATATCTTGTCTTGTTTGCATCACCACTACCACCTGTTACAATAGCACGTACTGTAGCCTGAGGAGTATTAACGCCATCGTAAAGGAAAGTAACCTCAGGATAGTAAACAATCATTTTTGTATAGTTACCATCAGCAGAGCCACGTTCAGCACTATAGTTTGTTTCAGACCAAAGTACATTTTTGTAAAGGGTTGAATAACCGTCTGTGCTGTCGCCGTCCCATACCTTAACGTAGCTGGATGCATCTTTAGCATTAACAGCATCTGTAACACCTGTAAAGGTTTCAACAGCAGCAGTTGCAGTCTTTAAGCTATCTGTTGCATTTGTAAGAACAGAAACTGTAACATCGCCGTAAGCATAAGCATCAAGAGCTTCCTGGCAAGCTACGAATGCATTATATGCATTTGTAACATTTTTGAAAGCAGCACCAGGTGTTTCAAGCATAGCTTCAAAATCGGCCATTGCATTTTTTGCAGCTTCAATATAGCTATCAGTCACAGCTTCCGATGAGTTAGCTGCAGCTGCAGTGAGAGCAAACATCGGAACCGATGTAACCATCATCATAACTGCAAGAAAAGCAGACAAAATTCTTTTAGAGAGTTTTGTTTTCATAAATTAATTCCTCCTAATTTATTTGCTTTTAACGTGATTTTACCGACCAAAGTACTTAATTTCCTGACCTAAACGCTATACCAGGCAAAATAAAAAGAGTTAAACGCATAAGGATTACAACGCAATACGCCCTATAATCCTATTAATATACATTCGCATTTTATCATATTATCCAGACAAAATCAACATATTTTTCAAAAAAATCTTTTACAAAATGTTAACAATTCATTTAATGGACAAGCGTTGTGATTTTCGGCTATTTCGTATACATATTATATATGTAAAAGTCTGGAAAAACAGTCAAAAATAGTGAAAAATATTCAATTCTATGATTTATTGCACAAGCATTATCTAAATATCAGAGGCAAAGCCCTGCACAATATTTAGAATCAAGCAGCTAACAGATTATGTAAAAATATACAATATCAGCGAATATTTGTGTATATTTTTGAATATTTATACAAACTTTTCAAAAAGGGTTGAAAATGTCGGAAAGTATATATATAATAGGTACAAAGTTAAAAATCATTATATTTAATAAGGAGATATAGTTATGGCAAAGGAAATCAAAAAGGTTGTTCTTGCATACTCAGGCGGACTTGACACATCAATCATCATCCCCTGGTTAAAAGAGAATTATAACAACTGTGAAGTAATCGCTGTTTCAGGCGACGTTGGACAGGGTACTGAGCTTGATGGACTTGAGGAAAAAGCAATTGCTACAGGTGCATCAAAGCTTTATGTACTTGACTTAAGAGATGAATATGTTGAGGATTACATTTTCCCATGCTTAAAAGCAGGTGCTGATTACGAAACATATTTACTCGGTACATCACATGCTCGTCCTTGTATTGCAAAGGGTCTTGCAGAAATTGCTATCAAGGAAGGCGCTGATGCAATCTGTCACGGCTGTACAGGTAAAGGTAATGACCAGGTACGTTTTGAATTAACACTCAAGGCATTTGCACCGGATATGCAGATTATTGCTCCTTGGCGTGAGTGGGATATTAAATCACGCGAGGAAGAGATTGAATATGCTGAGGCACACAACATTCCTCTTAAAATAAACCGTGAAACAAACTACTCAAAGGACAAAAACGTTTGGCATTTAAGCCACGAGGGACTTGATCTTGAGGATCCGGCAAATGAGCCAATGTATTCAAAAGAGGGCTTCCTTGAGTTAGGTGTTGCTCCTGAGCAGGCTCCTGACAAGGCAACATATGTTACAATTCACTTTGAGAAGGGTGTTCCTACTGCAATTGACGGCGAGGAAATGAAGGCTCTTGCAATCGTTGAAAAGCTCAATGAGCTTGGCGGTGCAAACGGTATCGGCTTACTTGATATTGTTGAGAACAGACTTGTTGGTATGAAGAGCCGTGGTGTTTATGAAACACCGGGCGGTGCAATTCTTTACAAGGCACACGAGCTTCTTGAAATGATTACACTTGACCGTGAAACATCACACTATAAAAAGCTTGTTGCTCAGAAATTCGGTGAGCTTGTTTATAACGGCTTATGGTTCACTCCTCTTCGTGAAGCACTTTCAGCTTTTGTTGACAAGACACAGGAAACTGTTACAGGTGATGTTAAGCTGAAGCTTTACAAGGGTAACATCATCAACGCAGGTATTACCTCACCATACACACTTTATGATGAGAACATTGCTTCATTCGGTGAAGACGGCGGTGCTTATAATCAGGCAGATTCAGCAGGATTTATTAATCTGTTTGGTCTTTCAATCAAGGTTAAGGCTCTGCTTGATAAACAAAGAGGCGAATAATAATTTATTGCGGGAGGGGATGGAACCCCTCCCCTACTATTAATGTACCAAATATGAAAGGGATATTTATGGCACAGTTATGGAAGGGCAGGTTCAAGAAGGAGCTTGCTAAAGAAACCAATGATTTCAACTCTTCAATCAAATTTGATTCCAGAATGTATGCACAGGACATTCAGGGAAGTATTGCCCATGCGACGATGCTTGGAGCGGCAGGAATTATTGAGCAAGGCGAAAGCAACAAAATTGTTCAGTGCTTAAGCGAAATATATAATGATATTAAAAACGGCATTCTTAACATTGATATGGAGGCTGAGGATATTCACACATTTATTGAGGGTGAGCTGACCGCAAGACTGGGACAGACAGGCAAAAGACTGCACACTGCAAGATCAAGAAACGATCAGGTGGCTCTTGATATCAGACTTGTGCTGAGAAATGAGATTGATGAAATTGCTGAGAAGGTTAAGGAATTAATCAGCGTTATCTGTAACAAGGCAGACGAAAACAAAGAAACAATTATGCCCGGCTACACACACCTTCAAAGGGCACAGCCAATCACCTTTGGTCATCATCTTATGGCATATGCGGCAATGCTTTGCAGGGACTTGGACAGACTCACGGATGTAAAAAAGCGTATGAACGTTTGCCCACTCGGCAGCGGTGCACTTGCCGGCACAACCTATCCTCTTAACAGAAATATGGTTGCTGAAATGCTTGGCTTTGACGATATAACCGCTAACAGCCTTGACGGTGTTTCTGACAGGGATTTCTGCATTGAGCTTGCAGCAGCATTATCACTTATTATGGTGCACCTTTCACGTTTCAGTGAGGAAATCATTATGTGGTGCAGCTGGGAATTCAAATTCATAGAGCTTGATGATGCATTCTCAACAGGTTCAAGCATTATGCCACAAAAGAAAAACCCGGACATTGCTGAGCTTGTTCGTGGTAAGAGCGGCAGAGTTTTCGGCGATTTGACTGCACTTTTAACCGTTATGAAGGGTATTGCCCTTGCATACAACAAGGATATGCAGGAGGACAAGGAGGCTATTTTTGACGCAGTTGACACTGTTAAAATGTGCCTTAACGCCTTTACGCCTATGATTGACACAATGACTGTTATTAAGGAAAATATGAGAAATGCAGCAGCCAAGGGCTTTATCAATGCAACTGACTGCGCCGACTATCTTGTATCCAAGGGACTCCCCTTCCGTGATGCTTATAAGGCTACAGGTGAGCTTGTGGCAATCTGCATTGACAAGGGCTTGACTCTTGAAACACTTCCGATTGAAGAATACAAAGCAATATGCGATTTGTTTGATGATGAGGTTTACACCGCAATCAACCTTGAGAAATGCGTTAACGACAGACTGGTTGCAGGCGGACCGAGTGCAGGCAGCGTTGAAAAACAAATTGAAAAGGCAATGTCAATAATTAAATAAAAGGCAGACTTCGAGAAATGGAGTTGAATTTCGTATTTTGTGAGTGGATGCTGTACACCGGTACTGCTCCCAAACAAAAGACGAAAAACGCACAAAAGCCTTGCAATCACACGATTTGCAAGGCTTTTAGATTGCTGTGATGAACAACGCAAGGGTTGTCCCTTCAGTATAAATTATATAAGAATTATTATATCGTTTTTCTCCGTGCGTGGTTCACCCACTTTGTCGATAGTCTGGAATGCAGTGGATTTTGATAAACCACTGCATTTTTTATTGACTATAATAGCAAAAAAGAGTATAATAAGTCTATCTATAAGTTGATTGATTTGGCGATTGGTCAATTGTTTAATAATATTGAAAGGTAAGTGCCCAATGAGTTATAAAATCGTTGTTGACAGCTGCTGCGATTTAACCGCAGATATGAAAAAGTGGAGCAATCTTGAAGTGATTCCCCTTACCCTCCAAATCGGTGATTATGTTATCCCCGATGATAAAAACTTTGACCAGGATGATTTCGTCAGAAGAATGATTGAAAGCAATGTTCTTGCGCAATCTGCTTGTCCGTCACCCCAGGCTTTTGCAGATGCCTGCTGCGGTGATGCTGAAGATGTATATATCATTACAATAACCAGTAAGCTGAGCGGATGTTATAACAGCGCTGTTCAGGGTGTTGAGCTTTATAAGGATGATAATGGTGACGGCAAAAACATTCACGTCTTTAATTCACTTGCCACAGCCGGTCTTGAAACCCTTATTGCTATGGAAATCAAGAAATTAGCAGATGCAGGCAAGCCTTTTGCTGAGGTTGTTGATGCTGTTGAGGATTTCATTGCAAACAAAAGCCAGCTTTATTTCTGTCTGGAGAGCTTTGATATTCTTAAGGGCAACGGCAGACTGTTTAACCTTGCTGCAAATGTGATTGAAGCACTCAGAGTTAAGCTGATTGGCCGTGCAGAAAACGGCAAGGTTGCAATTGCCGGCAAGGACTTAACGACAAAAAGAGCACTTATTAAGCTGTCACACCTTATTGCGAAGGACACCGAGGGTGCTGATTTAAGTGACAAGCTTTGTATTATCAGTCACGTGTGCTGTGAGGAAAAAGCTAAGACAATCAAAGAATTAATTATAAACAATACAAATTATAAAGAGAGCAATATCATTATTTTAAGAGCAAGCGGTCTTAACACCCTGTATGGTTCTAACGGCGGCACACTCATTGCTTTCAATTATTAATATGCAAATTCTTTACAAAAGAGGTAATATACAATGGAAATCAAGTATGAATTAACACAAACACCAAAGGCTAAGCCTGAGGGCAAGCTGGGCTTCGGTCACATCTTCACTGACCATATGTTCATTATGGACTATAAAACAGGTGAAGGCTGGCACAATGCAAGAATTGTACCTTATCAGCCACTTACCCTTGACCCATCAGCACTTGTATTTCACTATGCACAGGAATGCTTTGAGGGCTTAAAGGCTTACAGAACGCCTGACGGTAGCGTTCAGCTTTTCAGACCTGACAAAAACGGCGAGAGAATGAAGTCAACACACGACAGACTCTGCATCCCTGAAATCCCTGTTGAGGATTTTGTTGAGGCTGTTAAGGCTTTGGTTGCAGTTGAAAAGGATTGGGTACCAAGCGAGCCTGAAACCAGCTTATACATTCGCCCATTCACAATCGCTACTGAGCCTGTTCTCGGCGTTAAGGCCGCAGATGAATACAAATTTATCGTTATCTGCTCACCATCAGGTGCTTACTATGAAGAGGGTATGAACCCTGTTAAGATTTATGTTGAGGACGAGTATGTTCGTGCTACTCCGGGCGGTACAGGCTATATCAAATGCGGCGGTAACTATGCTGCATCCATCATTGCATCTGAAAAGGGTCACAAGCTTGGCTTCTCACAGGTACTTTGGCTTGACGGTGTTGAGAGAAAGTATGTTGAAGAGGTTGGCTCAATGAACATTATGTTCAAGGTTGACGGCGAAATCTACACTGCTCCTACAGTAGGCACAGTTCTCCCGGGTATCACAAGAATGAGCTGTATTGAGCTTCTTAAGGATTGGGGCTACACTGTTCACGAGGAAAGATTTACTATTGATTTCATTATGGACGCAGCTAAATCAGGCAAGCTTGAGGAAGTATTCGGTACAGGTACAGCTGCAGTTATCAGCCCTGTTGGCAGCTTAACATATGAGGGTGAAACTGTTGAAATTAACGATTTCAAGACAGGTGATTTAACTCAGAAGTTATATGACACACTCACAGGTATGCAGTTCGGCAAGCTCGATGACAAAATGGGCTGGATTGTAAAAGTAGACTAATATTATGCAGATCAGCAGTCCTCAGATTAATTCTTTGGACTGCTTTTTTTATTATGAGAATTATTGAATTTCAAATTACAGACAAGGACAGCGGCAGACAAATACGTGATTATCTAAGGGATTTCGGCGTATCCTCTGCCCTGCTGACGAAACTGAAAAATACTGAAAACGGAATAACAAAAAACGGTGAATTTGCACGAACAATCGACAAAATATTCACCGGTGATACGATTAAAATATCTATTGAAAACAAGGGTAAAATGCCTGAACAGTTAATCACCGATGATGTAACGCTTGTCTATAATGATGAGGATTTACTGGTACTGAACAAGCCTGCATTTATGCCTGTTCACGAGAGCAGAAATCATCGTGGTGACAGCCTTGCAAATGCAGCCGCCTGCTATATGGAAAGTGACACCGCTTTCCGTGCAGTATACAGGCTTGACCGTGACACATCAGGCTTGGTGCTCATTGCGAAAAATGAGCTTGCAGCCTGTAAGCTGGCAGGTAAAATACACAAGGACTATTATGCGGTTTGCAGTGGTGCACTCAGCGGAAAAGGCACAATTGATTTGCCTATCCGCCGTGTTCGTGAAAGTATTATTGAACGCGGTATTTTTGATGACGGCGAAAGAGCCGTTACCCACTGGGAAGCAATCAGCACAATAAATGACAGAACACTGCTTAAATTAAATCTTGAAACAGGCAGAACGCATCAGATAAGAGTTCATTTTTCCCACCTCGGTTATCCTTTGCTTGGTGACACCTTATACGGCGGAAGCACAGATTTAATCGGCAGACAGGCACTGCACTGCAAGACCATATATTTTACCCACCCTATCACAAACAAGGAAATGGTTATTGACTGCGAATTTCCAAAAGATTTTAAAGGACTGATTTAATGCCATCCTATTCCACACACTGCATATTTGCACGTGAGCTTTTGCCATACATATACACAACAGTCGATTTTGATTTGAATGAAGGAGCTGTTATGGTTGGCACACAAGGACCTGACATCTTCTTTTTTCATCGGGTTTTCCCTTGGATGCCGGGTAAACCATTAAGGAAAATAGGCTCATTGCTCCACAGAGCAAAGCCAGCCGATATACTTGAAAATATGCGGGCTTACTGTGATCATATTTCTGCAGATAAAAGCACAGCAAAATCCTATGTATACGGCTTTATCATGCACTATGCACTTGACAGAAGATGCCATCCTTATGTTTACAGTATGCAGGATAAAATCGTTAAGGAAAAACCGCTGACAAATCCCCACACTGCACATAATACAGTCGAATTCAGTATGGACTCATATTTACTGAACAAGCGTTACGGAATCAGCGAGCCTGCACTATTTGACACGGCTTGCACAGTGTGTGAGGATAAAAAAACACTTGATGAAATCGGCAAGCTTTATGCCTATACAGTGCCGAGAGTTCTTGACATAAACATCCGTGAAACCGAAGCCGCAACTGCTATCAAGGATATGAAACGAGTGCAAGCGGTAACCTTTGATGCTACAGGAATCAAAAGGAAATTCCTTTACGGCATAGAAAATTTAATTGCACCATTTTCAAAAAACTATAAATTTTCTGCAATGCTTCGCCCAAGGGACTTGGAAAAAGTGAAAAAATATGGTAATATAGACAACAGCAATTGGCAGTCCCCTTTTGATAAAGGCTATCATAACGAGAGCTTTGAAGATTTATTTGAAATCGCAAAAATTGATGCAAAAAGACTGATAGCCGAATTCAGCCTTGGGGCAGATTTAACTGAAGCCACAAACAATTTATCATTTTTAACAGGAGTTGAAGTAAAATGAAAACGATACCAAGCTTTCAAATTGACCACAATATTTTAAAAAAAGGAATTTACATCAGCAGAATTGATGATGATATCACCACATATGACATCCGTATGCGTGAGCCAAACAGAGAAACGGTTATGACAAACGCTGCAATGCATACCATCGAGCATTTATTTGCTACATATGTAAGAAATACAGAGTTCGGTGACAATATTATTTATTTCGGACCAATGGGCTGCAGAACAGGCTTTTACTTTTTAACAAGAAGCCTCAGCGACGGCTACACCATTAATCTGATCAGAGAAGCATTTCAGTTTATTGCTGATTTCTGGGGCGTTGTTCCCGGTGCATCACCAAAGGAATGCGGAAACTGCCTTGACCACAATCTTGCACAGGCTAAGGAGGAGGCAAAGTCATTTTTAAAGGTGATTGAAAACTGGACAAAAGCCGACCTCAAATACCCTACCGCACCGACAGAGGAAGAGTAATACAAATCCATAAAAAAGAACCGCAGAATAATGCGTAGGTGCATTAACGAAGTAAAACCACGAACAATATGTTCGTGGTTTTATATTGTGGAAACTATGTATGCCAAAATCCAAACTTACTATGGTATTATATTTTAATTAGCCAAACAAATAGTAATTTATGTATTAAAAAAATTTATTTATGCACGAACAAACACATAAAAATCGGGTTTCATACCGCCGTAAATATAATTACCCATTTTCCACTCAATAAACAGATACTCTGCACCATTTATAGTATATATTTCATAAGCAGACACAGTTGTACGATGTAGGTTAATAACAGAGCCTTTTGTCCATTTGTCATGCCATACCTCATCCATATAAGTCTGATTGAGTCTGCCATCAGGAAAAAATTTTAATTCTTTCAGGTAAAGACCGTGACTCTCGTTGTCAGGAGAAAAGCTTTCTATTGTATCGACAAAACCAACAGACCTCCATTTTCCAAGCACTCTCTCATCGTAAACAAATGGAAGGTCAATATTATCGTGTTTTCCAAGAGTTGCTTTTGTGTAATGTTTGCAATTGACCTTGACGAAAATTTCGGTCTTATTGTCAAGTCTGTAAAACAGGTATTCCTTGTTATCAATTCTTTGAATATCGTATCTATATGTAATGATAGGCTCATCGCCGCCGTAATGTATCAGAAGAGTCCCCTTTGTCCAACCTTCAAATATCCAGTAAGGTTCACCATTTGGCAGAAAATACAGTGTATCGTATTCACCGCTCTTTTCGTTCAAGTCATCAAGTGAAGTGCAATGTGTATTTCCAATCCAACCGATATTATTCCATTTTCCAATCACGGCTTCATCATTTACAAATTCCATACCATTTGCAATTTTCATTTCGTTTCTCCTAACCTCACAAACGATAACATTTAACATATTCCGATTTATCTGTTAATAAATTATATTCAAAAAAATAATCAAAAAACAATATCGTCCTTAAACTTAAAAACTTCGTTATGATACATCAATTAAATCTGCGTTTTTTAATATTCCGTTATTATTTTTCAATCTCTTCGTTTTGTTCTGTTTCTTTAAACGCTTTATATTCTTTCTCAATTCTATCAAGCTTTTTCAGAATCTCTGTTGAATAATATGCTATGAAAAACAAAATGGTAACCCCTACGCCGACGATAAGCGCATATAGTTCCAAAATAAAGCTTAAAGCAAATGTAACTACACCGCAAATGACTGCACCGACAATAAACATTGTTATGTTAAGTGCTCTTCTATCTTCCATAACATCACCCTCCATTAATTGTATTGTATAATTCAACAATACCACACCTGTCAAATAATTGCAATGAAATAAAATACTTAAATATTCTTCTTTTTCAAATCAAGTATTGTTGCATAATGCTTTATCGTGAATTTTTCAGGAACTGTTGAAAGATACGCCAAATGCTCTTTTTCAAATGCTGCAATTTTATCCGGTGACAGAGATGCATCAATACCTCTGCAAGCCTTCATTCTTCCGTTCCAGCTTTCACGTGTGAACGGCACATCAAGGTCATAAGCAACGGCATTTGAAATTGTGAAATATTCTCTGCTCCACTCAGGCTCTTTCAGAATGTATCTTGTCATTCTGCCGCCTGTCCAGGAGGGATTATATTTCAGCACCAAATCTTCACTTGCTTTTGCAATTTCGCTTTCAAAAGGCAGCCAAGCCATAAACAGAATTAAAAAATGACCATTCGGCTTTAGCCATTTATGAATTTTAGGCAGGATGATTTTTTTATCAAAATACATAAAGCACTGGCAGGCTGTTACCACATCAAAGCTGTCAGATACAAAATCCAAATTTTCTGCAGATGAAACAATATAGTCAATATCAAGTCCTGCTGCTTCAGTCAGCTTACGGGCATATTTAATCTGATTTTCAGAAATATCTGTGCCTGTAAATTTCGCACCATATTCTGCCATATTTCGTGGCAGGACACCGGTGCCTGTCCCCAAATCAAGCACATTTTGACCTGCCGTACAATGACCTAAACCAATTATTTTTTCATAAAATTCTCTCGGATAAATATCTCTGTATTTTGCATAGTCTTCACTGGCAAAGCCCCAGTCAAAGCCCTTACCATTATCAATATTTTTATTTGTAATCATTTTTACTCCCCTTTCTGAATATATCAAGCATATGTATGGAAAAGCCAACCAAATCTTCTCGCTCACAAATCGTTTCTAAAAACTCAATATATAATTTAAACTCTCTGTCATTAAGTTTATCAAACCTGTCATCAAAAATATACGAAAGCATATCTACACCTACAAAATGAAGTCTTTCCACATTATAGTTCTTCATCAAATAATCTATATCCGATTTACGATAAAGCTCAAATACATTCTTCGGTCTTGCTTTGAAATCAGATGTTACAAAACCTTTTTTCATTTGCTTAATCATTGTTCTTCTTCCAAAAAACTTATAAATACAAGTATCATTATTACAATATGATGCAAAAACAACTCCTCCTGTTTTTGAAAGTCGGATAGCTTCACGAATTGCTTGATGCTTTTCATTTTCGTCAAACAAATGATACATTGGTCCTAACAGCAATACAATATCAAAGCTATCGTCATCAAGAAAACTCAAATCACAAGCGTTACCTTCATAGATAGTAATATTGTAAGAATTTTTAACCTTTTCTTTCATTATTTCAATATTATGCTCAACTAATTCAACTGCTGTTACATCATAACCTTTTTCAGCTAAAGCTATTGAATATCTGCCTGTACCTGCCCCAATTTCTAATACTCTTGCACCTGCAAACAAATATTTTTCAATATATTTCATTGTTAACAGATACTCTGGCATACGGCTTTTTCTCATCAATCTTTTATCTTCATTATAGTGATTATAATAATTTTTAATCTTGTTCATAACATAAAGTTCCTTTCATTAAACAGTATATTTTTTCAATTGAACTGTTTTGCTGTCGGAACTCCGCTTTCTTTGAATACGCTTTAGATAAATATAATTTAAAATGAATCACAACCATTACTCCTGACAATATAAAAAGACCACTGATGATGTGTTCATCAGTGGTCTTAGTTTAATGATACTATAAATTCTTATGACACTGCTATATGAACACAACGCGAACAAACCCATGCTTGCTGCATAGGCTGAGGCTGTTGTGTATTAAGCATTACAAATAAATGTGTCATAAAAATTACCTCTTTGTTATATTGTAACAATTTATATATTTTTTGTCAAATATGCATTTTCAAGATTCAGCAAATACGCTTTTTTGTCGATACCGCCTGCATAGCCTGTAAGACTGCCGTTCGCACCAACAACTCTGTGACAAGGCACAATAATACTTATGGGATTATGACCCACTGCACCGCCGACTGCCTGTGCAGACATTCGGCTGATTCCTTTTATGTCTGCAATCTGTTTCGCAATATCGCTATAGGTAATCACCTTGCCGTAAGGGATTTTCAAAAGAATATTCCAGACCTGCATTTGAAAGTCTGTTCCCTTTAATTTAATCTGCGGTTTAAAATCCGGATTTTTTCCGTCAAAGTATTTATCAAGCCACTTTTTTGTTTCGTCGAAAATGGGTAAATCACTGCAAACAGCATCATCACCCAGTGTTAAAGCAAAATACTTTTGGTCATCAAACCACAAGCCTGTAAGACACGCTCCGTCACTTGCCATTGTCACAGCACCAAGGGGTGAATTATAATGACTTATATAATCCATCAGTCAACAAATTTACCCTTGAAATCAGGCTCAATTAAAGGAAGACCCAAGGTTTTAACAGCGGTTTTAACAATATCCTCTGTTGCTTCGCCCTTGATAGGGTGTCCGAGGAAGGTCATATTATAAATCGCAAGCTCCTCAAACTTTGGTGACATTTCGTTGATTACCTTAACAACATCATTCTCTCTGAATTCGAATGTAAACTTTCTTACGTGAGCCGTTTCGATAGGTCTTATCCACAGCTTAAGCGTTCCATCCTCCTGCCAAGCTGCCTTTGCATATGTATGATAATGCAAATCACCAAGTGTGATTGGAGAAATACCGTACTCGCCATTCAATCCAACCTCGATTGTATTTTCATACTCCTTCTCTTTCCAGTAGAACATAAGCTTATCATCATCAAAAGTGAGCCTCATTTCATTGATTTCACCGGGCTTATTATAAAGCATCTGTGTGATTGAAATGGTAACAACTGAAACAAACTCTGACGTTTTGCATTTAATAAGTCTGCCTGAGATTTTTTCTTCCATCTCTCTGTTTCGCTCTGTTGCAGGTAATTCCTCAACGTGACAGTTATCAATTGTTTCAAGCATTTCTTCATATGCCTGCTTATTTTCAGGCAAAGCCTCAAAGCCAAAGCACTGAGGAAAATACTTCCAGAATACCTTCATAACCTTATAATCCTCTGCCTCGCCGCAATTGAGAACAACAAGTGCATCATAACCCGGAAACAGGAAGCAGCGCTGACCAAAAAGACCGTCAGCACGAGCACTGTTGGCAATCGGATTTTTCCAGAACTGGTAGCCATAGCCCTCCATATTATCAATAAATCCGTCACGAACAGAATTAACCTGCTTTTTTGTAGCTTCCTTCACCCAGATTTCAGGCACAATCTGAGTTCCGTCAATCCACTTTCCGCCGTGGATATAAGGTAAAAAGAACTTGGCAATATCCTCGCTCTTCATATAAAGACCCCAGCCGCCGGCACTGTTGCCTGCACCATCGGTTTCCCAGAAGGGCTTTTCAATTCCAAGCGGTTCAAAAACTCTCGGATACAGATAATCAAGAACGCTCATACCTGTAACCTTTGAAATGATAGCAGAAAGCATAAATGTATTTTCAGAAATATAATTAAACTTTGTGTTTGGAGGCAGAACAAAGGTTGCACCCATAAAGTTAGCAATCCAATCCTTCTGACCCTTTTCATCAAGTACAGTAATCAGCTTGTCACTGTGCATGGTCAAAAGCATACGTATTGTAAGCATTCTGTTAAAAGGACGCTTACTCATAGGATATTCAGGAAAAAAGTCCGCTACTCGATCATTAATATTAATTAAGCCCTCACTCACTGCAAAGCCGATTGCAGTTGATGTTACCGATTTGCTCATTGAATAAAGCACATGTGGGCTGTCAGCATTATAAGGCTTAAAAAAACCCTGTGCACAAACCTTGTCATGACAGACAACAGTAAAGCTTTGTAACCCCAAACCTTTTTCGTTAATCTCATTTAAAAAAGCCGTTATAACCTTACTGTCAACACCGACCTCTTCAGGTGTAACATGTTCCAGTGTACATTGCTTTAATTTTTCCATAATTCCCTCTCCAATCTGATTATGCTTTAGTATATTTTACAATATAAGGGAATTATTTTCAACCTTTAAAATATAAATATTGGTTAAATAGACAATGCCAAAAATAATTGACTTTTTTATTATTATTTGTATAATATATTGTATAATGGATTATTGTATCATTTACTCATATGAGGTAAAAATTTGATGAAGTTAAAAAGGCTATTATCACTCATCATTTCAATCGTTATTGCAGCATCACTCTGCGCCCCTTTAACGGCATCTGCTGCAAGCGAGGGACAAATCAGAGATAAAATTGTATCTGTTGCATCAAATGAAGTCGGATACACCGGCTCTTCTACATACTCAAAATACGGTGACTGGTATGGCTATCAGGGTGGATGGTGCACAACATTTGTGCTTTGGTGCTATAACAAAGCCGGCAATGATTTGAAAATCAGCCTTTACGGCAGTGTCATACCCTCAGGCGGTAACTGCAACAGTATGATCAGCTGGTATGAAAACAAAGGCAGATACCACAAGCGTGGCGACGGTTACACACCAAAGTCAGGTGATTTGGTCTTTTTTGACTGGAGCGGCAATGGCTCATCACAGCATGTCGGTATTGTTGATTATGTATCAGGCAGCACGGTTTACACTGTTGAAGGCAACTGTTCAGGTCAGGTTAAAGCAAGAGAATATACTGCAAACGGTTCAAAGCCATATAACAACATCAGTGCGATTATGGGTTATGGTGCTCCCGATTTTTCAAATATTTCCGATGGCGGCAGCTACAATACGACTGCCAAAAAGACCACTGCCCCTAAAACCACTGCTAAAAAAACGACTCAAAAAAGCACCACTAAAAAAAGGACAACCACTACAACTGAAAAAACAACAACTACAACCGAAACCACTACGGAAACAACAACCGAAATTAAAAAGGTTGAAAAGCTGAGTCTTGCAAGCGAAAGCTATGACTTAAAAATCGGTGATACGGTTAAGCTTGACTATGCCATTGAGCCACGTGACACAAGGGCAGTAGTTGAATATTTCTGTGATGAGGAAGGCATTATTCAGGTTGATGCAAACGGTGATATAACTGCTATCGGCTCAGGAGAGGCAACTGTTGTTGTTTGTGCCAATAATGAGCTCTACAACCAATGCAGCGTTAACGTTACGGAGGCTGTAGGCGAGGTTACAACCCTGACGTCAAGCACAACGGAAATCATCAATGATACGACTGCAGCTGCAGAAATCAATATGAAAAGCATTTTCACAAACGCAGGCATTAACATTGATTTAATCATTCACAACAGACAGCTTTGCATTACTTTTATTTCAATTGTTACAGCTGTTTTGGCATTTGTTTTGATTATAAGAACAATCAGGAAAGCGAAAAATGACAATCGTATGAGGAGAAAGAGAAAGGGAAAGGGAAATGAAAAAAATTTTTAGTGTACCACACGAAAATGAGTACATAAAAAAGAAAAAGCGAATTGAAGGAATTATAAAAAGATGGCTCCTAGCTCTCATTGATATTACACTATTTGCAGCATCAAATGCTACTATATGTTATATTGTATCCGGCGGAAAAATAGCGGGTACCCTATACAGCGATGTACTGTTTAATGCCCGTCATCTGATTATAACCGTTATTTTTGTTGTTATTGTAAATTATCTGCTCAGGCTTTACAAAAGTGTTTGGACATATGCAGACTCAAGAGAAATAACGCTTTGTCTGCTGTCTGCTGCTATAAACACAGCACTGCTTTATTTTGTTGATAAAATAGTATTTCATATCATTTTTCATTACAGCATTCTCCCGCTTTATGCATACTTTATTAATTTTATATTAGTAACATTTTCTTTATGCATTCCGAGATTAGGCTATCAGATTATAAAGCGTGAAATCAAAAATCAAATTAATATGGAGTGGTCCAAAACAAAAAAACACAACCTAAAAAGAGTTATGATTGTCGGTGCAGGACATATGAGCCACATTGTTATCGATCATATTAAAGAGAAGCTTATTGACAAATATATCCCCGTTGTTGCAGTTGATGACAACCCTGCAAAGCTCGGCAAAAGAATCTGCGGAATCAAAATTGCAGGTAATATTGATGAAATACCTGAAATTGTAAAGGCATACGATATTGACGAAATTGTTATCTGTATTCCGTCTGCCTCTAAAAAAAGATTAACCGAGATAATGAATATTGCTGCATCAACAGATAAAACAGTTAAAACCACACCGTCAATGGCTGAAATTATTGAAAACGGAAGTTCAATCAACGATATCAGAAAAATTGAAATTACTGACCTTTTGTCACGTGAAGAAGTCAAGCTTGACACAGTGGTCTGCAAATACCTTATTGACACGACTATTCTTGTAACAGGCGGCGGTGGTTCAATCGGTGCAGAAATATGCAATCAATGTGCAAGATATAATCCTAAAACAATTATAATTTTTGATATTTATGAAAACTGTGCATTTGAGCTTGCAAACGATTTAAGGGAAAAATACGGTGCAAAAATAAACATTCAGGTCAGAATAGGCTCTGTCCGTGACACCAACAGACTTAATGAGATATTTGAAGAATTTCATCCTGATGTCGTATTCCATGCTGCTGCCCACAAGCATGTTCCTTTAATGGAGGACAGTCCTTGCGAAGCAGTCAAGAACAATGTATTCGGAACATATAATGTTGCTGTTGCCGCTGACAAATATAAGGTGCCTAAAATGGTTATCCTTTCAACAGATAAAGCTGTTAACCCAACTAATGTTATGGGTTGTACCAAGAGAATTACTGAAATGATTATTCAGTATATGAACGAGGTAAGCAATAACACGATGTATGCTGCTGTTCGTTTTGGAAATGTTCTTGGCTCTCACGGCTCTGTTATTCCTATTTTTGAAAAGCAGATTGAGGCAGGAGGTCCTGTTCGCGTAACACATCCTGATATTACACGTTACTTTATGACCATCCCCGAAGCTGCTCAGCTGGTTTGCCAGGCAGGAGGACTTGCTAAGGGCGGCGAGGTATTTGTTCTTGATATGGGTGAGCCTGTAAGAATTATGGATTTGGCTGAAAACCTTATCAAGCTTTCAAACCATACAGTTGAAGAAATAGGGATTGAAATTGTTGGTCTTCGCCCGGGCGAAAAGCTTTATGAAGAGCTTTCACTGGATGAAGAAATGAAAACAAGACAGAAAACTGCCAACAAAAAAATATTTGTTAACCAGCCAATGGTTATTGACTATGACAAAT
>CAYNGP010000003.1:0-58827 GCA_964396885.1 uncultured Bacteroides sp.
TTCCATAAAAAATATGCACCTCCAATAGTGTCTATCTTTTGGGGTGCATATCAAACCCCAAAACCTTTTTATATTATTATAAGTTTATTTAATAACTCTAACCTTGATTACACCATCAATAGCAGTAATATCGTCAATAACCTGCTGTGATGTTTCGGTATCAACATCAATGATTGAGTATGCCCATTCACCACGGTTCTTGTCATTGAAAGCAGAAATGTTGATTCCGTCCTTGCTGATTGTGTCAGTGATTGTTGCAATCATATTTGGCTGATTCTTATGAATAACAGTAATTCTTGCAACACCTGTTCTTGCTAATGAAGCAGCAGGAAGGTTAACAGAATTTTTGATGTTACCATTCTCTAAGAAATCAATAATCTGTAAAGCACCCATTGATGCACAGTTTTCCTCACTTTCAGGAGTAGAAGCACCAAGGTGAGGGATTGCAATTACACCGTCAACACCGATGATGTCAGCTGATGGGAAGTCAGTAACATATGCAGCCATTTTGCCGTTCTCAAGTGCATCAATAATATCAGCAGAAACAGCAAGATCACCACGTGCAAAGTTGAGAATTCTTACAGTGTCTTTCATTGTGCTGATTGTTTCAGCAGAAATAAGACCCTTTGTTTCAGGTGTAAGCGGAACGTGGAGTGTGAGATAATCAGCAACAGGGAAAATTTCCTCAAGATTGTTGTTGAGTGTAATGCCTGCCTTAAGCTCTGCATCTGCAGGAAGGAATGGGTCGTAGCCGATAACCTTCATACCAAGGTCAACAGCAGCCTCAGCAACAAGTCTGCCGATAGCACCAAGACCAATAACACCAAGTGTTTTGCCCTTGATTTCAGGACCTGCAAAAGCACTCTTGCCCTTTTCAACAACCTTGCCTACATTGTCGCCCTCGTCCTTAATTGTTTTGCACCAGTCAATAGCCTTTGTTACCTTTCTGCTTGAAAGCAGCAGACCGCAGATAACCATTTCTTTAACTGCGTTTGCGTTAGCACCCGGTGTGTTGAATACAACGATACCCTTTTCTACACAATCCATAACAGGAATGTTGTTAACACCTGCACCTGCTCTTGCGATTGCAAGCAGTGACTCAGGCATTTCCATATCGTGCATAGATGCAGATCTAACCATTATTGCATCCGGATTTTCAACATCATCGCCGTATACGTATTTAGCAGTGTCAAACTTATCAAGTCCGACATTTGAAATTTTGTTTAATGTTTTAATGTTAAACATTGTCTTTACCTCCATTAAGATTGAAAATTAATTTTCTCACCATTCAGAATTTTCTGCATGGTGAGAAATTTTTTGTTATTAAAATATTTAATCGATTAAGCGTTTTCTTCTTCGAACTTCGTCATAAACGCTACTCTGATTTTCCACTTGCTGCGAAACAGTCCACTGGACTGTTTCTCCCAAATCGAAGATTTGGAGCCACGTGTTGAAAAGCTTAAGCTATCAGTAGAGTTGTTTAATCAATTAAGCATTTTCTTCTTCAAACTTAGCCATGAATTCTACTCTGATTTTCCACTTGCTACGAAACAGTCCACTGGACTGTTTCTCCCAAATCGAAGATTTGGAGCCACGTGTTGAAAAGTTTAAGCTATCAGTAGAGTTGTTTAATCAATTAAGCATTCTCTTCTTCGAACTTAGCCATAAACTCTACAAGCTTTTCAACACCTTCAATTGGCATAGCGTTGTAGATGGATGCTCTCATTCCGCCTACTGATCTGTGACCCTTAAGGTTAACAAAACCGGCCTCTGTAGCCTCAGCGATGAACTTCTTTTCAAGCTCGTCGTCACCGATGATGAATGGAACATTCATAAGTGAACGATCCTCAGGAACAACTGTGCCCTTGAACATTTTTGAATTGTCAAGGAAGTTATAAAGAACAGCAGCCTTCTTTTCATTTCTTTCTTTCATAGCTTCAAGTCCGCCGATGTCGTTCTTAATCCACTCAAGAACAAGCTTGCAGATATAAATTGTCCAGCATGGTGGTGTGTTGTAAAGTGAATCAGCATCAGCCTGAATCTGATAATTCATCATAACAGGTGTGATGTCACGTGCCTTACCGAGTAAATCCTCACGAATGATTGCAACAACAAGACCTGCAGGAGCAACGTTCTTCTGTGCACCGAAATAAACAACACCGAATTTGCTGATGTCAAGCGGCTCTGAAAGTGCACAAGATGATACGTCAGCGATGAGTACCTTGTCACCAACAGGTGGGAGTTCTTTGTAGACTGTACCGTAAATTGTATTGTTCATACAAATATAAACATAGTCAACATCGTCACGGAAATCCTCAGCCTTAGTCTTTGGAATGTAGCTGAAGGTTTTGTCAGCAGATGAAGCAGCAGCAACAACGTCACCATACTTCTGTGCTTCCTGGAAAGCCTTCTTTGCCCACTGACCTGTGATAATGTAATCAGCCTTGCCTGTGCCGTTCATAAAGTTAAGCGGAATAGCTGAAAACTGTGCAGATGCACCACCCTGTAAAAACAGAACCTTGTAGTTATCAGGAATGTTGTAAAGCTCACGCATTAAAGCTTCTGCATCCTTAATGATTTTGTCAAATACCTTTGAGCGGTGGCTCATCTCCATAACAGATTGTCCGCTGCCCTGATAATCCATCATCTCTGCAGCAGCCTGCTCCAATACCTTCTCAGGAAGGGTTGATGGACCGGCACTGAAATTATAAACTCTTGCCATAATTAAATCCTCTCTTTATATAAAATATTATAGTTTATAAAAACCTTGTTATACTATTATATTATTGTTCAGTTTTTTGTCAATGCTTTCTTTGAAAGTTTGTCAGTTTTTACAATAGATTGTTAAATGATTAACAATCATATTAAAAAATAAAACAAAGCTTGGCAATAAATTTGCTAAGCTTGCTGTGGCGCGCCATAAGGAATTCGAATCCCCGACCTTTCGCTTAGGAGAAGAAAAAGTTTCGGTTAATCTAACACTAAATAACATCAAAAATCCCTGTATTTTCAAGGCTTTTCAGATGTTTTGATGTTAAGATTTTGATACCATTTTATAGCTAATTATAACCTTATATAACTGCTGAAATTAGCAGTTAATTAGCAAGTATTTGAAAACAGTTGAAAGGTTAGCTGTTAAAAATACATCTAATCCTCATCACTAAACTTTTATTATTACACCATCTTTTCTTTTTAAAAGAACATTTAATAATTCAATTTGTTCTTCGTTACTTAGGTCTGGAATTTGAACTTTCATATTATGTTCATCATGTGCATTTTTGAGTGTGTTTTCAAAAAACAGAGATATTTTATTTTCTTCCTTTTGAATAACAGATAAATAATCAATATCTTGAAATATTTTATTTTCACTCAAATATTTATTTATCCAACCAAAAGTTGCCCAAACTCTTTTGGTTATTTCGTTAACATTATTTATTCTATGCAACAATAATTGGATTACAGTGAGCATTACCAAAGTATCCAAACAAATTTCAAATAATTTGGTTTTATCTACGAATCCATCATCTAAACCAACACCACTATGTAATAATTGATTGATTGCTTCTGTATCGCAAATAACCTCTTCAGCAATTTGATCTGTTGTATTAGAACTTTCAAAATTAATAGAATCAATATATTTTTTTAGATTCGCATAATAATTTTGATTATGTGGATATGATTTTTCTTGATAATGAAAAAATTCGTGATATGTAATAAAGTAAAAAGAAAGTAGAATATTCAACATATTCTTTGAGTCATCGATTAATACTTCCTTTTCTTCATCAAATAGGGAATCAGCTAAAGTGCTATAAAAAAATACTTTATCTAAATTTCCTGATTCAAGTTCAGGTTCTTGTGATAGTACATAATATAGATATCTAAATCGTTCCCAATCATTGTTTTCAAATATGTATGTTAATTCTATAAGTAAATCCATCAAACTAAAATCAATAACTATATAGCATTTATCTAAAGGAACAATGGTATTTTTATATTCAGGTGTGTATATACCTACAATGCTAATTTCATCATCAAAATTTTTAACAGATTTATTTAGATTAAAAAGAATATTTTTATATAGTTCTTTACTTTCATGTGACAAGGGTAGTAAGCGTCTGCTTTCTTTTAAATATCGCTCAATTGAAAGCTCAATCATCTTCCTCATCCTCTTTTTGCATATTCATTAATTCATTAATAAGTTCTGCCTTTTTTAAGTTTCGTTTAGAGAGAGTCATAGTTATATTTACGCCGTCTCTTTTGATAACGATCTTATTTGAATTAATATAAGTAACTATAATTCCTGCTATTATTGGAGCAGTGATTTCAGTTATCTGAATAAAAAGTTGCATTATTGCCTCACCATCTAAATTAGAAGGCTCTATAACTTGTACTTCATCTTTTTGTGCAATAAGTTTTTCAACGATCTCTTTATCTGATTTTTTAACTTCAATTAATAACATAATAACTCCTAAAAAGTGTAGACATAAAGTTTATATTCTTACATTTTAATTATATCATATAAAAAATATTATTCAATTAGTAATATAGTAAAAAGAGAGCACCAAATGCTCTCTTTTTACTATATTGTATCTGCTATTCCTTTTATTAATGCCATCATTTGTGGATTAGCCAGTATTTTCTTAATAAGTTCTGTATCTTCGGAATTTTCAGAACTTTGATTGCTTTGCATTTTATCCTCAGAATTATTATAAAAAGCATTTTCCATTCGTTGAGCATTAATACATCTGTCATCATCAAGAATATGAGAGTATGTATCAGTTACCATTTTTGCTTGAGCATGTCCTGAATCACCTTGTACTGATTTAATATCGCCACCATTAAGTTTTAGTTTATAAGTTACGCTTGAATGTCTTAAACTATGGAATACAACATCGGGCAATTTGTTATCATCAATAAGTTTTTGAAAAGCACGGTTAATAACTTGTCCCTCAATTGGTCTGCCACAAGTAGATGCAAATACAAGATTATAGTCAATATATTCATCACCAAACAATTCTTTGAGTTCTTGAATTTCATTGTATCTTTGCTGTAAAAGATTAGCAACCGTCTTTGGTAAAAATACTTTTCTGACACTTGTTTTAGTTTTGGGTTTCTTTAATATTAATGCAGTATTAGTACATTTTAAAGCAGGCGGAAATTTGAATATAACATCTTTATCAGATAATTTATTCAGTGCATCTCTGTTAGCTCTCTGTAATTCCTTATCTATAAATATGTATGCAGTTCCGTTGTTTATGCTTTCAGATGATATATTAATGCAATCCCAAGTCAGAGCAAGCATTTCTCCCATTCGCAAACAGCAGGAAAAAGCCAAGTTAATTGCTAAATACAGTATTTCATCATCACAGGCATCTAATGCTTTACGCAATGTAGGAACATCCCAAATTTCCCGCGGTTTATGTTCTGCTTTTGGTACAATAGCATTTTCTGTTGGGTTCTTAGAAATCAATTCCCATTTTAATGCTTGATTAAATGCACTATGCAAAAGTTTATGTGCTTCTTTAACTCGTGATGGAGTAACATACTCCGTTTTTGCTTTTCGGTTATGTGTTGAGATTGCTTTTACCTTAAGTAAATCCTGATAAAATTTATTCATTGTTCTTGTTGTAATATCAGACAATTTTAAATCACCAATCATAGGCTTAATATAATTGTAATATAATGATTTGTTGCTGTCATAAGTTGACATTGCCCAAGTATTTACGCCATATATTGACATGTATTCTTCCATAAGATCATCTAATGTTTTTGCTGTTGGAACAATAAAAGTGTTATTATCTTGCTCAAATTCAATTTGTGTTTTTCGTTTCTTAGCTGCCGCCATAGAATCAAAAGTTTCCCATTTCTGCTTTTTATCACCATTATCATCAGTATATGTATAAACAACAGAGTATTTGCTCTTTCTTTTTACGATTGATGCCATTATTATCCCTCCTTATTTTGTGTTTCATCAAGCCATTTATCAAAACTTGATTTTACTATTCTATAGCCTTTATCCGTTTTAATTGACTTGAACAAATCTTTATGTATAAGCTGATACGCAGTTTGACGGGTTATTTGTAACATATCTGCAATTTCTGCTGTTGTGTATAATGTTTTAGCCACTGAGTTTGCCTCCTCAACTTTTATATACTCGCATTGATTTTTGTACCATTCTTCAAAACTATCAACCATAACACGCATTCTTCCGTGAATAATTCTCGTTTCAAAATAATTTTTGTGAACAATCCAATAGGATTCGGTCTTTTTTACACCAAGAAGATTGCCCATTTCTCTGACCGACATACTTATTTTTTTCATATGTACCTCCAATATAAGATATAGCCATTAAGCTTGACTATATCTTATATTGAAACTTGAAATTTGTTAATTATGCGATTTTATGAATTGCATAATTGGCAACCGACAGAATTATCAAGCCATTGGTCAAAACTCTTTTTTGAAATTCTGTGTTGACCTCCGACACGGACTGTTCTGAATAGTCCTTCTTTAATTAATGAATAAGCTGTTGCTTGACTTATATTCAGTATTTCCATTATTTCACTGACAGTATAGATTCTTTTTTCACTCATTTTGCATTACCTCCGGTTATGTTCTTATTTGTTATTTTGTAGTCATAACCTGCTCTTTGTTGACAATAAGTACAGGTTTCTTTTATTGACTGAAAAGGATCAACCCTTCTTATTTCATAGTCCTTTGTTGAAAAGAAGTTACTTAAACAAGTACCGCACAAGCAAAGCTCAAATGATTTAATTTCAGTTCCTTTATACAAGCCTAAACTGATTTTAAGTGCTTTATCTACTTTTAACATAAACTCGGCATTTGCAATGCCGATAAAGCCTAACAGTCTTTTTCTGTCTACTGTTCTGATATGTTCTGCAAGTAACATTGAATCTTCAGGCAAGCCGAATTGCCTACCAATATAGACATGCGTAGGAAGATAATGCTTTTTAGGTTTACTTGTTATCGGCACAACAATAACAGTAGGACTGTATGTATTGCCTTTATCATTTTGTACAATCATAACCGGTCTTAATCCGTTTTGTTCAGAGCCAACTCCCGTTTCCAAATCAAAGTAGAAAATGCTACCTCTTTTAATTGCTTCAATTTTGTCCATCCTTTATACCTCCAGATTTTTACTGATACCCATTCGGTTAAATATGTATATATCTCTGTTAAGCCAAAACTATAAGTTCATATAAAAATGACTTAACAGAGAATATGCACATATTTGTCCTCGACACCCCTGTGCAAGTGTATATACACTCTTTAGGAAGTCATCAGCTTGTGCCTGCAAAGCACACACGGGAATCTCACCCCTCCGAAGTATGTTTCCGAGCTGTTCTAATGAACAGGAGTACCATTATCCTTCCAACTGTCATTGCCGTATCGGCTGCAATCCGATAGTCACATATGTCTTTCTCGCTCAATTCAATAATGAATATCATGGCGTGGCATATGCAGTAGCTTGTCCATAAAAGGACATTGGAATTGAAGTAACTGATGAATGGGTATTCAGTTTTCAAAGTTCAGTTCTAAAGACTTAAAATATAAGCCTTTCACTATACGGACATTTGAAAGAGTAAATATCACGGTTTTTCTAAAAATTTTTTCAAATTATTTTTTGCACGGGCTAAACGCATAGAAATAGCATTTTGCTTTACACCCTCCTGAGCTGCATAATCATTAACCGATATACCCTCAAAATAAATGGCATTAATTAGTTTTCTTTGATTTGGTTTTAATTTTGTTATTGCAATATGTAATCTCTCTTCCATTGACATATCATTTTCGTCACTCATAATGTTCTCAAGTGATTGATCAATGCTTTTAAGCCACAAACTGTATTCATTTGATATATCTAATGATTCGTGCCTTCTTGTTTCGGCTCTATTTAGATTAAATTCTTTTTTATCAAGTTCAGATAAAATAGCTTCCCATTCTGAATTAATTTCTATTGTGTTTTCCTCATTGGAAAACTCATATGTGTATTTCATTTTTAACCTCCGAATTTTTGAAATGCTTACAATCAAAAATTCGGGGATTATGGATATTTAGCTATATATGGCTTCCATTGTTTTTTCATATGTATCCCTTCAAAAAAGGGATAAAAAAGAACAGCACAAAATGCTTTGGATTAAATCCCTTTTTTTTTTGGGATTTCACCAAAGTTCATTCATGCTGTTCAGCATCTATCTTTATTTGACATTACAATATGACATATTTTTTTAGGCAATTTTTTTGCATAGTATCATATACTATTTATTGCGAAAAATTTATCGAATTAATTTATCTACTCATAAAACTTATCGCTTTCATATATTAATTTAGTCCATATTTTGTCATATTTCTTATATAAATAATTATTATGTTTGTAAAAAAGAATTATTCTTTATATTTTTTTGTCGATTAAATTTATTATTAAATACTTCAACTTTTTACTATTTTTTCCATATTTCTGTGTTTAATTACATAAAATTTGTGATTATACCAGATTATAATAGGAAAAGTCAATACAAAAAAATGCACCTCAAAAAAGTAAATTAAATGTGTTTTGATATAGGGAATACAATTATCATCTTTCAATATTCCAACAAAAATAGAAGCCGAAAGAAAATAACGGAATACTTCCATTAAATTCTTTCGACTTCTTGAGCTCTAAATAAGTAATAGTATTAAATTATTATATCTCGTGGGTAATTATCTATAATTTTGTATCGAGAACCATTATAATCATCAAATAATTTAACTCTATAAACAGTTTTCTTTTTGATAATTACTACAGTGTTTGTTTCAGGCTCCCAGTCAAAAAGGCGTTCACCTTTGATTCCATTTGTTCTTACTTGCATAACAAAACCTCCTTAATCTACGCTTTTTCTTTCACTAAATGTTTCTGTCATCGTAATGTTATGCTGAATACATTATTAATTGTATCAACAATCTTTTGCTTCAATAAACCACCGGGATTCATCTTCAAAAAGATATGATTGCCTTCCGTTTATCATTATAGTATATCTGATTCCTGTCCCTCCAACTTTCAAAGATGCTGCCCTTCGTACATCAATAACTTTATCTATCTTGAAAACTTTATCTTGATATACAGGATCGTCATCAAATTTAATTCTAAAAGGTTTACAGTTTCCTTCCGTATCAAACCAAACTAAAACGGAAACATACACTTTTCTTGCCAATTCCATCCCTGCTTTATTGTACCGACTTAATGATACGCTATCTGCATAATCCTGTCGGCATTGTTAATTTTGTAGTCATTGATTTCATTCCGATATCCTGACAAAGAACAGCATTTTTTATAATGTCCTTACCAAAGCGTTCTCGAAGTCTATCAACAACAATTTCTAATCGTTCCATCTTATCAATATTCTGCGTTTCGGATAGCAAATCAATTTGTTGGGGCGTACTATCTGATACCAAATTGATAGCTCTTACAGTAATTGATCTGATGTCACAATTCCAATCATAATTCTCACAAAAAAGTGCATATGCTTTCTTTGCAAGATATAATGAACTATTTGTTTGCTGCGGTAATTGCTTTTGCCAAGTTTTGTGGTGTAACTCATTATTTCTGACATCAATAGCTATCCCCGCAGCATATTTTTCATATTTTCTTAGTTTTGTTCCTATGTCTTGACTCAGTTCTAATATAACGGGCCATACATCATTATTATTTTCCATATCTCGTACTGTAGTAATACCATGACCTACACTTTTTATCGGCACTTCAAAATCATTTGGAGCTACCGCAGAATTTTCAGTACCATTCGCATATTTCCATAGTAAAACACCATTTTTACCAAGCACCTTATTAAGAAAATCTTTTGAAGTGCTCGCTAAGTCTTGAATGGTAAAAATGCCATAGTAATTTAATTTTTTTGTGGTAGCTCTACCAACTCCAAGTAAGTCGGATGCAGGGAGCTGCCATATTTCCTTTTTGAATGTGTCTTTTTCAATAACTGTGATGGCATCCGGTTTCTTCATGTCACTGCCGAGCTTTGCAAAAATCTTATTAAACGATACGCCAACAGAAATTGTTAGTCCAAGTTCAAACTTTATAGTTTCTTTTATTTTTTCTGCAATTTCAAATCCTGTTCCAAAAGAATGTGTACTGCCTGTTACATCAAGCCAACACTCATCCATACCAAACGGCTCAACTAAATCAGTGTATCGGTTATATATTTCCCTTGCAAGTTTTGAATACTTTATATATTGGTCATAGCGTGGCTCAACAATGATTAAGTCTTTACATTTCTGTTTGGCTTGCCACACTACTTCGCCAGTCTGAATGTTATATTTTTTAGCTTCGTAATTCTTCGCAAGAACAATTCCATGCCTATCGGCTGTTGAGCCACAAACAGCAATAGGGTGTCCTTTAAGCTCAGGATTCAACATACATTCTACGCTTGCATAGAAATTATTCATATCACAGTGAAGTATTGTTCTTTCCATTATTTTCATCTCCTAAAAAATAATAAAAGGCAGTACCTATTAATCACAACAACTGTGTTAATAGATACCGCCCCATTACTCGCATATTCACTGATGCGTGGATGTACCTTTCCAATTAGAAGAATGCACAGGCATTCTCACTCGACTAAAATCAACCGCAATATATTCACCGCATTTGCGACATCTAATAAGCAAAACACCTTCCGTATTTTCAGGTGAAATCACTGTACTATTTTCTACAATGCTTGTTTTAACTGAATTTTTATTTTCTTTTCCTAATGCTTTAAATAATTGACCTTTACAGTTCGGACACAAAATCTGTGGGCAGTTCTTAATTTGCATTACATCAATTCCTTATATACTCCAACTGCAACTCCTTGAATAAGTAAGTCATCAACAAATATATCATTGTAATTTTCATTTTCAGGATGCAATCGAAATTTTTTATTTTTTTTATCTTTGTAAAATCGTTTCAAAGTTGCATCTTCTTCCAAAAGAGCAACTACTATCTGACCTTCTTCTGCTGTGTTTTGTCTGCGTATTATAACCTTGTCACCATCATTAATTCCTGCGTTTATCATTGATTCTCCTTTTGCTAACAATATAAAGAACTCACCTTGTCCTACAAGTGAAACAGGTAATTTTACATATTCAATAATATTTTGCTCAGCAAAGATAGGAGTACCACAAGCAATTTCTCCTACAAGCGCTACTGTAACCGCATCCGTATTGATTTTGTCAATATAATCTGTTCTTATTCCACCATATGCAGTATATGAAATTTCACCATCTTCACTCATTTTTTTCAGATAACGATATACTGTAGTTTGTGGTCTGTCAATTAATTCAGTAATATCTTTTCCTGTAGGTAATTGATTATTTTCTTTGTAATATTGATTTACACAATCCAAAATCAACTGTTTTAGATCAGAATCATACGAACGCATTTAATCATCCTCTTTTTTAGTGGTAACATTGTTTTCACTAAGTGAATTATACGAATAAATGTTCTGTTTGTCAAGAGCAAAATTGTAAAAAAAGTTTTTTTATTGCTTTCTCTGATTATCGACAAATTTCTACATATGAATTGTATTATAATTTGCCTATCAGGACATATTACTGTACTGATAGGCAATTATTAGAGAAAGGAGAAACCAATGAACAAGTTAATTTTTGAAAGAACGCCAAGTCTATTTGAAAATAGAAATAAGCTCCGAAAAATTAATAAAAAAAAATACAGCCCACCATAGTTGGTAGGCTGCATTATAGAAAATCATTTCATTTCTTTTATCATCGCATCAATAACAGAATGAATAATTTTCTGATTTTCTTTTGACAATTCTGATATTTTATCATTAAGAAAACAGTTCTTATCTTTGTATGAACTATCGACTAAATCGAATAATAACAAGTCTGTAGAAATCTCTAAAGCATTAGCAATTTTTATTAAAGTTTCTAAGGATGGATTTCTGTTTCCAAGTTCTAAATGACCAATATATTTTACAGATAGGTTGGTCTTTTCAGCAAGAACTTCTTGAGTTATATGTTTATCATTTCGATAGTATTTAATATTCTGTCCCACGACATTTAAGTTCAATTTCTTAACCCCATAACAAATATCAACATAAGTAAACAATTTATACATAATTAGTATATGTGTTTGTTAGTGATTATTAAACCGTCTATAAGCTAAACAAATTATCACATAGTAGGAGTAAGAGCAAAATCAAATTTTATATTACTGATCTGAGAAAGGTAAAGTTAGTTATCCTTAAACTTTTCAATTAGTGAATCTACTATAGTATATATGAACTCTTGATCGGGTAGTGACAAGCCTGATATTTTATCGCTAAGTGAAGAAAACTTTACATTACATGAACTATCTATCAATTCTAACAACAAAAAATCAGATGGAACATTCAAAACATTAGCAATTTTGATAAATGATTCCATTGCAGGAATTTTATATCCATTCTCAATTCTACAAATATAATTTTCGGATAATCCTGTTCTTTCAGCAAGCTCTTTTTGTGATATATTTAATTGTTTACGATAATTATAAATATTTTTGCCGATTGTACTTAAATCCACTTTTATGCTCCTTTAAAAGCTCTTGTAATAGAATATTATAAAACATACAAAAAAGTATCAACGCCCTTTAAGATAATTTAATTAACTGACTAATCAAAAAAATTGTATTTGGAGGATTAATAAATGACATTTGAAAAAATATTAACTATTTTTTCTGAACACTTGAAAAATGATGAGAATATAGAAATTATCAAAGTAAAAAAAGGATACTTACATTTGTATTGGGATAAAGTTTGCAAGGATTATCAAGCTATTTTACTCACCACTTTTGAGGACCTTTTCAATAAGCTATTAGATGATGTTGAAAGCTATTACCAATATGAAAGTAACATATCTTTCGCAAGCGAAGATGAACGCAAAATTTTCATTAAAAATTTACAGGATGAATACTGTAATAAATTTAATATGTTAAATATGTAATAACTAATACTGAAAGGAATTAAATTTATGATTACTGTTTTATATAATAAAATAATAGCAAAGGCTAAAGAACTTTGTAGTGATTATGCTGAATTGCGTAGTGAATACTGCTCCGCAATATCCTCATTAAAAACAAATGAAAATATAATTAAAATTTTTTATCTGGAAAGTTTATTAAAAGAAAAAAATCATTTTGAGTGCGCACATGCAGCTTATAAAGGCTTTATCTTGGAAAAAGAAGATTTAAATTTAGAAAATCTCAATGACTATAGGGTGCTTTTTGAAAATGGTTTAGATGAAACCATTAATATAAAAGAACTGTATCAATCAGCAAATTATTGTGAATTGGAAAATAGAATCAAAACTGTTGAGAAAGAAATCTTTGATTTATTCAAAGATAGTACTGAAACTATTGATGCATTGTTGGAAACATACGGTAATTTTAACTTTGAACTTATAGCAGCAGCCTTCACTCTTGGATGCGAATATAAACAATTTGGAAAATTAATAATGGATACGCATAAATAAAACCTCTAATGCAGTTTGTCTTAACCGGCAAACTGCATTAATACTATTTAAATAATATATAAATTTCTTCAAAAGTTTTGTCGATAGCTGTCGGTTATAAACTGTGAACATGTTAATTGCAAAATCAATTGTGTTGTTATTCAAAACAACGGTAAGGGTTACCCTTACCGTTGCTTTCATATTCACTAATCTTATTTTATTGAGTAGCAGAAATTTTTTCGGGCTCATAAAATATTGTTTTATTATATTTTACTATAGGGTGTAATTCATCTTTACCTATATATATATAAATTGAGCTACCTGTGTTTTTTAGATGTTGTTTAACATTCTCTTCACTATATTCTTTTGATACAAAATAATAAAGAGTATTTTCAGCACATATATTAGATGATACATTACACGGCACATTCATATACTTTGAATCTCGGCAGAAATCTGTTATTCTTGCAAAAACGAACTTTTCTGCTGCTGTATTTTTCTTATCACAGGCAATTTCAATTTTATATACATTAAATTTATTCAAATCAAATTTCATATTTTTTTCAGCTTCGGAAAATTCTTTGTCGGTATCAAGAATATCATAATACACACAAATATCTCCGACTTTCTGATTAAAATATTGATTTAATAATCCAAATACTTCCTCATTATTAGGATTATCGGGATTTTTAACAAGAGATACAGATGAAATATAAATGTCTACATTTTTCTGAAGATTTTTGACATACATATTTTTTCCTATAACTGTTGTTACTATTACTGCCACAGCAATAAAAACAATAACTATTATATAATTTTTCTTTTTCATAAATACCTGCCTTCGTTTATCCCCAAGTAAAAGAAATAATCATATAATATATAATTTTATATGTACCCCATTTACCTTTAAGCGAAGAAGTCTTTCCATTCTCAAATCCTGAATGAGCATAATATGCTATATCCTTTTTACTACTCGTGTTATAAATTTCACCATTAATTACTGCATGATTCATTTCACCATCACTGAGGTCTTTATCAAACATTATAACAGCTGTACAGTGACTCATATTTTGCAATTCTTTAGCATACTTTTCGACATCTGAGTTTGTTTTAAGCATATATATAGTTTTAACAAAATCCTGATCACCTAACCACTCCATTAAATTAGTAGCTCTTCCCCAAGCGTCTGATATTTGGAATACCCCGAGCTTTTTTAAATGATGCCATCCCTTTGAACTACCAAAAGAACCAGTCATCGCACTTAATCCACCTGCATATAGGCACTGTGATACAAAATTGGCGCAGTCCCCACCATTTCCAGAGTTGTTTTTATAATCTGGATTGTAAGAGCCACACCACTTTTTAGCATATGTTGTGGCATTTTTTGCTGAATAATAACCCGCATAATCAATGCTGTTTATAGGATTATTATTACAATAAGCAAACAAGTTTAAACCATTTATATCATCTTTACCCTTTTGAGCAATCTGAGGAATATCCGCATTAATAAATCTGCAAATTTCGGCATTGTAGTAACGAGATTGTAAATAATAATAGCCTGTCTCAGTATCCTGATAATAACCTCTGTATCTTAAAGGATTAATTTCAGCTATTTCTGATGAATCATCAAGTATTTCGTTGCCCCACTCATCATATTCATAATTTGCAACAACTTCACCATTTGAATTTGTAATGCCAATAACATCATTCATTTGATTAGTTATATAGAAATACTGTGTATCATTAAATGTAAATCCAAGAGGAACACCGGCTAAATCATACTGATATACTAATGTGTTTATTCCATCTGTCTGTGAAAGTAACACTCCATTTTCAGAATTAAAATATGTTGTTTTGCCATTTACTGTTTTAGATGTTCTTATTCCATTTTCGTCATATGTATAACTGTATCTTTCATTTCCATTTGTTACACTTTCGAGCAGTCTGCCAAAACTCCAAGAAAACTCCAAATTACCGAAAGAAATCAGGTTGCCAACCTCATCATAAGTTAATTCATCATCATTAACAGAAGTAAGTTGATCCTTCCACTCATTATTATAACGGAAATTAGTTACTTTTCCATCGATAGTTTTCTTTATTATATTGCCACGATTATCATAAACATAAGAGTTATTATTAGCCATTACAAGCTGATTATAGTTGTCATAAGTATAATTTGTGGTAATATTGTTTGATGTTGTTGAAAGTATGCGGTTTTCTGTATCATATGTATTAACAACTTTATCATTATTCAAAAATAATTTTTCTGTAATGTTCTGAGCATTATCATAAGAGTATTCAGAATACAATACATTTTCATCATTGAATTTTACTGAATCGGCATCATAATGATTATCATTATGATGATAAAGATATTCTATCTTATCAGCCTTTGACGCATATGAAATATAATCATTTTTTATAATAGCCGAATATGAATTTCCGAAATGTGTTTCTTCGGCTCTGATTTCAGATTTTGTTCCTCCATTTTCTTCAACAACAGTATCCTGATATGACTGAATCAAACTGTTATCTGATAATTTATAAATGTTGAAATTTCCTTCTTCATCATACACATATTTTAAATCATTATCAGTATTAACTTTCTGTGTTAATTTGTTTTCTTCATTATATGTGTATGTTATATAAGGTGTTAAGTCTGAATTGTGATATTGTTTAACAACATTGTTGTTTTCATCATATTCATAGCGAACAGAATCACCATTAGCATAATTTTCTTCCAACAAATTATTGTTATCATCATAAGATAATGAAACTGTTGTATTACCTGCAATTTTAACATTATCTATTTTTCCGCTTCTTGTGTAATTAAATTCATAAATATCGAACTTCTCTTTTTTCTTCTCACCAGTAGAATAATATTCATACTCTGTAATAACACCAAGTCGGTTTTTTACACTCGTTAAATTGCCAGCTTTGCTATAAATATATTTTGTGCCTGCATTATTATCAGAATATGTATTTATTTCAGGTAACCCGTCAAAATTACTGTTATAGTCCTCTGATGTAATATACTGAACTACTCTTCCATATTCATCATAAATCGTACGAGTATATTCGCCATTTTCATCAGAAAGAAGAACTTTTCCTGCACCGTTAAGAACATATGAATAATCATATTCATCATTACTTTCTGTCAACAGATTACTCATACTGTCATAGGTTTTAACTGTAACATCAATATCAGTTTTGTCATTCTCAGTGATTTCATATGTTGTTTTCGTAACATTACCTGTTGAGTCATAATCATATTTATAAACAGTATCAGAATTAGTAGTTTCCTTTATGATTCTACCATAATTATCACAATCATATTTTATTGTTTCTGAATATGGTAGCGTTTCATCGTATTCATCAGGAATGTCACCATCATAATCTTTATCAAGCAAAGCACTTATTACAATATTCTTATTATCATCATAAGTGTAATAATAGTAATCACCATTGCGCTGTTCTTTTATGACATTGTTGTTATCATCATATGTAAAATAGATTTCGCCGTTATCATTATCTGTAACCAAAGAAAGCATATTACCGTTTTCATCGTATGTATAACTTACAGTGGTATCATTTATTTTCTCAGTTATTACTCGGCAATGGTCATCATATGTATATTTTGTTATAGTTCCATATTCATTAGTATACTCAACAGGAAGAAAGGCATTGTTATATACGGTTTTTGTCATCTGTCCGTTTGATGATATAGTTGAATAAGTCATATTTTCATCATCATAGTTATAATTTACAAATGAACCATTATCATATGTAATCTTTTTCAATCTGCCATTATCATCATAACTAATTGACTTATCCATACTTTTAGTCAAAATATCGTTATCATATGTGTATTCACCAATAATAACATCTGCCTGATCCATAACCTGAATATATTTATCATTTTCTTTTTCATATTCAAGGTTGTTGCCGTTAGCATCTGTAATGATTACTTCATCATCATTATAGGATAACACGAATGTTCTGCCTGTATCATCAGAAATAGAAACATTATTTACTGTACGATTAAATGTTAATCTGTTGCCTGAATAATCTTCGATTGCTGTTAAATACGAAAAGTTTTGATTCTGCTCACCAGCAAAATAATACTTGTACTCTCCATTATCAAAAATATAATAATTGTTTTTTATTTCTAATGTATAGCCATTTAATTCATCAACATATAAATCAGCAGATTTTCTAATAACCGGATAAAGTGATCCGTCAGGAAGCTCTACTTCAATACGATTATCTATATTAACAACTTTACTTTGTGTTGAATCAAACCATTCTTTATCAGCACTGTTGTAACTTCTTATATAAGGAAAAGTAATATTGTTATATAAAATCTCAAAATCAATATTACTTTCTGAATATAATCCGATTGCTTTATCAGTATTTGATAAATTCATATATGTTGTTGTACCAACAGAGCCTATTTTTGCATAAACTTTTGTGGTTTGATGTGCGGGAATAGCGAATGGAACAGAATAGTCAGTCCACTCACCATCTTCGCCTATCTTATATTGAATTGTTGTATTATCTTCATCATTAACATTATACAAACCCACAAGTTCTCCATGTCTGTAAAATTTAGGGCCAGACGAAATAATGGCAGCTTCAGCAGTAATAAAATTTCTGAAATCAAGATAGTCTGATAATGTCAAATTGCCGAAAGTCATTGTTACAAATGTACCAAATGCCATAATAACAGACAGAATAATGCAAAGCAATTTTGTCCAAAATTTTGTTTTCACAATAGTCAAATTATTATCTTTTCTCATACATAACCCTTCTTTCTAAAATTAGTGCTTTAATTGATTTTATTTGTATCTATAAACTATTTCGATTTCACTTCCTGCTGTAAATGTAACTTTCAATCGGTATTTACTGAATATATTAATATTTCTTGATTCAGTCAAAGCGAGATAAGTTCCGGTTGTGCTACTTGTCCAAGTTTCAACAGTTTCATAACCATTTGATTTTTCTTTTTGTAATTCCATTTTGATATTCAAATATACCTTTTTGTTTGCTCTTACAGTAGCAGTACAATCAGCTTTTATTCCTGATATAGTAAGATTTGTTGTGTTATATGATATATTTGTATACTGCGGACTAATTCCAATTTCATTATTAGTAGCAGCGCTAACAACCATAGTATTACTTAATATCATTAAGCAAGATAAAAACAACATTACAAACAATTTTGAAATGCTTTTTGTCTTAATCATATGTTCACCTCCTCTCTAAAATATTCTCTCATTACACATAATCCCCAAAAATTACCTTTTTGTGATAAAAAAATAAAAGAAGCCGTATTTTAGGCTTCTTTTACAAATAATCAACTTAAGTTTTGTGCAATATTGACAAGTTCCTTTTTTTCAATGTTACCACTTATTATAAAAATGTATATTCCATTATTAAGTATTATTCCTTTTTCTGAATTATTAGTTGTAAAGAATACACCTGTAATTCCATTTATAATTACATCTTCGCAATTATATTTTTCTGTATCAAAATCTACATAAGTATTTATTTTATGCTTGTCAACTGAAAAATAATTTTTCTGATTTGAGTAAGTAACACTATAGGTATTTATTGAATTATATTTATTAGTTAGAATAAAACCATCAGGAATATAATTCATTTCCAAAGAATCCACATTGTCTAATTCGTCTATATTGGTTACATTGTAAGACGAATGATTAAAAAACTTTTTAATAACATATTCTCTGATCGTAGGAATTGCAAATACTGTTGTTGCAAATGCAAGTAAAATAGCAGCTATTAACAACACTTTTATTGTTCCTTTTGATAATTTATGTTTAACTTTTTCTTGTTTTCCATATATCATTTCATGCATTATTTTTTTATGTTTTTCACTGAAATTGTGTTGAGGTAAATCTGACGGAAATGAATCTACCCATTTTTCGCATGAAAGCCAAAGTGCTTTTTCAAATTCAGACACTTTATCAAATCCTTTCTTCTAATTGTTTTCTTATCTTTATTCTTGCATATTGTAACTTCTTTCTTACATATGAATCTTTAACTTTATATATTTCTGCAATTTCTTTGCTTTTATAATTATACAAGTATTTTAGGTAAAAGAAAACTCGACTTTCTTCATCTAACACTTTGTCGAAAACCGACAACAACTCTAAATTTCCAAAACTTTCAAAATAATTCAAATCATCTGTGCCATTTTTATCATCAATTGGAACTATATCAAATTTAATTGAATTATTATATATGTCTATCGCAAACCCTGTAACAATCGTAGATAAGTATATTTTTGTCTGTTTAGAAACTACTTCATTTATCTTATCAAAATGTTTTGCAACATAGAAAAATGTTTCCTGCACACACTCTTCTGCATCTTCTTTACATTTTGTCTTTTTTAATGCAATCCAATACAATAAATCTTTATATTCATTATATAATTCTATAAATTTTTCCTTTTCTGTTTGCGTATCAAGCAGATTTAAAAATAATCCTATCATATATACTATATCCCTTAAAATTATATTTTTGTGATAAAAATTTTAATTTTTTTGTATTTTATGTGAATCTTGCTTTTATTTTAGTATAATAATGTGACTTGTAAATTGTCAATATTTATGACTAACTTGTTCCAGTTATATAACATAATTATAACAAGTTATTAGTTATCTATTTATACAATTATAAAAATAGTAGAAAAAGAGTGTAATAAACACTCTTTTTTATTTTAAAATAAGCTGATTACTAATCGTATCAAAATAAACTCGTGAATTAGTAGAATACGAGTAAATGTACTTAATATCAGAAACAAATTCTCCAAATTCTTTTGCAAGCTCCGCTTCGCTGAAACATTTTTTATTTTTCATATCGAGTGAAAATAATATTAATGCTGCTAAACAGTTATTATCAGAAAAATATCCATTAATAACTTCATTATGCTTTATAATAACTTGTTCTTTGGAAAGATTAATAGCTTTTGATATATCAGAAAATGAATAACCATCAATTCTCATATTAATTATTTGTTTCTTTGTGTGATGTTGTAATACTATTTTTAATATATTCATAATATAATGTTTAGGTGATATAACCAACCATCTTAAGAATTCAATTACTATGTGGTACTCGTCTTTATTAACAATGATTTCGTTAATTTCCTCACTTGTCAATTGAGAACTATTAAAACGATATATTCTTTTTAAAACATTTTTATCATTGGTAGTAGATGGATAAAGTTCTATATAATCATAAATTCTATTATTTTTCCGTTCTTCCGATATTGAATTCATTAAATTGGTAAGTGCTTCTCGCTTATGAATAATAACACTTTGAATTTCATAAAAGTTCGATAATGCTTGAATCATAGGCATAACACAATTAGGTTTAGTCATACATATGCTTGCAAGCTCCTGCCCAATTGTTTCCTGAGCGACAATATATTTTGATACTATGCCTTTATTATTTTTAGATATTTCAACTGATGAAAAATCACCTTCAACTATTTTTTCTCTATTCAACGCTATAGTTAAAGGAACATCATGTATAGATGAAATTTTATAGGCAGAAATATCTATATCCCCATTTTCTAAACTACTAAAAAATTCTAATATTTGATTTAATCTACCTTTTCCAATATTACGAATTTTTAATAATTCTTTACTTGATAGTAATAATAAATCACTAAGATAGAATATATTTAATTCTTTTAATTTTTGAATAGCGGCTTGTTTAAAACCTAAATTACTAATTGTAACATCCACATAATCTGAGGGATTAAGATTAAATAATTCTGCAAAGGATATGTCCATATTATCGCAATCCACTAAATTTAATGTTTCCATTTAAACCTCCAAAAGCTTATATTACTACCACAAATGCGTGTCATCTAAAAATTCGTATACTTGATTTCGTATTTTATCAGCACATACACAACATACATTTACATAGCGATTATCTGCAAGATTAATTGAAAAAGCCGAAGGCAACTCTCTACACATAGCACAGGTTAAGGGTTCAAGACTCATTAGTTCATTTATAGCATCCAAAAACATATTCCATTCTTCTAAAATCGGAAAATTATCAAGTTCATTAATAATATCAGTTTCAAGCTCTAATAAAAATTCATCAAGTTCTAAAACAGATGCTTTATTATATCCTAAAAAGTCTTTATAAGTATTTGGGTTTCTCCATAACAAGTCTGCAATGGTTAAGATATTATTATTGACAAGCATTTTTTTAGTTTTCAAACTCAAATCACTATCTTTTATCATTGTATTTTTATAAGTGTCAATATTTATTTTATACTTTTCTAATAAACTGTTATTCATATTAATTATTTAGTTATTCTAAGGTATATTTTATTTGCTACTTCAAGCGTACCTTCTTTTATTTTTCCTATTTTTCCTGATAGAATCGACAATGGATTATTCGCATATTTGTTTAATTGTGAATTAGCGTTATATAATTCTAAATATACTTCATTTAATTCAGCTTGCAGGCTATTTATCATTTGTCGGTTTACACCGGATTTAGCAACTTGATCTTCTAAATCATTTATCTTGTATTTTTGCTCTTTTATGTAGCGTGATTTTTCTGAAAGTTCTTGTCTTAATGCTTTGATAGAATCTTGTAAATTCAAAATTTCATCGCTTAATTCTAATTTGGCCAAATCCCTTGTAGATTTTATACTTATATTTATAATAGAAGAAATTTTCTTAAATGTGTGCAAATTGGATATATATATGTTGTTACTTTTGAAATATTGTATTAAATCAATTATTGTAGATGCTGAAGAATAATAAATTATAAAGTTTTCCATATGTCTAATTAAACCGCCCAAACACTCTTCACAAAAAGATATTTGGGTTTCATATAATGAAATGCTTATTAAATACTCATTATTATCCTTGCAACACAATTTACATATATCATTAGACTTAATTCTCTCTATAAAGAAAATTGGTTCGTCATTTTCGTCAATAATAAATTTATTGCAATTCTCATCTTTGTAAATAGTTTGCAATGCTTTAAAAAAATCATAAAAATGCTTTCTGCAAAGTTTAATCTCCGCGCTTTTGCTTTCATCATAATATATACATATCTGTACTGATGCTTTCTCTTGAGTGCCATTATTTACAATTGCACAAACTCCTTTATTCAATTTCCAAATTGAACATTTTCTTCGTTTTTTATTTTTAGACGAACTGTCTGAAGGTGTTTCCTGTTCCTTATTAATGATTTCCGAAGGATCAGGAATATCTTCTTGTGCTGTTGCATTCCTGATATTGTCAGTATGCTCCAAATCTGTCACAATGTTTTGGTCATTGGCATTCTGTGATTCTAAATCACTCGTTTCGTTGTTATCTGCTCCTATAACATTTGTTTGCTCGCTCGTGCCTGTTTTTATAGTATTTAAAATTTCGGTTACTTCCATTTCTGATGGTGACTTTTTCATATATAATTATTACACTTAGATTTTTAAATCTAATACTCCATTTCTTAAAAATTCTATTCCACCAATTTGTGAAATTAGTATAAATGTTTTTTTAGCCTCTTTAAGTGTATTTTGTAATTTAAGCAGACAGCTTGAACACAAGGTGAAATCAACATTACACAGAGAAATATCAAACATTCTTTGCGGTTTACCACCACAATTATAACAATGATGAGCTCCGTTATGCTTTATTTCAATTTTAAACTTTACAAAATCACAAACAAAATCCTTTCTATAATGCAACACTGCATCTATTCCTTGCAAAATATAATCAATACAAGTTTGGCATAATGCAAGACAAAAGATATCGTTTTCCCTATTCAATTCAAGTAAAGCCACTAAATCTTTTCTTCCGCAATGATCTAAGGTTTTACATTCAATACCTGAAACAAAACTTATCTTAAAATCGTTATTATTTGATTTTTGGGCAATTTTTCTTTTTACAGATAAATATATAGAATTATCTAATAATAAACAATTCAACACTTGGTCATTAATTTTTAATGCTAACCTGTGTTTTTCCTCATTAAATATTTCATCAACATGTTTATCTTTATCTCTTAGATACGCATTCTGATTACTTAGTTCGTTATTGGCCTGCTTTAGTTTTTGTATTTCTTCGTTTAGTTCAGAAATAGTTTTTTCACAATGCTCAATATACAATTCTTCTTTTTTGTTCATAAGTGAACTTGCCTCTCTTGCCTCTTTAGGATATAGTTCCTGAAAGGCAGCAGAGTAGACAATAGTTTTAAAAAGCATTTCCAAACTATTTTGACATACAAAAAAGCTAACACTATTATGGATAATTTGGTACATGCGTGGTTCAATTACTCCCGTAAAAAAGCAGGTTTCACAACTTGGTTTATGAATAACCTTAAAACTTCCAACAGTAAATTCCTCTTTATCATAATTTGTATAGGCAAGGTAAAGCACCAAATAATAATCATATAAACATCTTTCGCAATAGCTAAATGCAAAGCAATCATCACGGTGATCCATCACTGTTAAAACTGCAAAAACATTATTCTTATGTTGAGAAGATTTACATTTTATATCTCTTATTGAAGAATATGAGATTAATGAAGTAACGGGATTTTTAATTGCTTTTTTTTCGGGATAATATAATATCTTGTCATAGTAGGCACAATCTTGAACTTTATTGATTATTAATTTTTTAATTTGATAGTGTTGATATTCGCCTGATGAAAGCGTTTTTATATACTCGGCTTCATTTTTTTCTTTCTTTTCTCTATCTTCAAAATAGTAAACAACATTCTTTTGGTTATCAGATAAGTTTTTATTAAAAAACAAACCCTCCTCGCTGTGCTGTTTAAACAATTCATAAAGATAATTATATATTTGTTTTCTTATATATATTAATTTGCTCTTGTTGGCAATTATTGTTAAATCTAATAATTTGATTACCGCAATTTGATAATCCTTGATTTCATTCAATAAACTATGTAGGGAATCTAATAACCTAAACAAATGAAAGTGACAAATATTTAGTCCATATTCATCAATATATAAGGTGCAACCTTTATTCTTGCTTTTACAACAATCATATTTGTCAATATTTTCACTACAATTTTCAATATTCAATTTTGTTTTTATTGTGAATTCAATAATATCATCTTTATTACCAATTTCTTTAATATTATTATATAATTTATAACTAATAATCTTCATTCTTCACCGACCAATTCATATTACTTTGAATACTTCAATAACCAATCTACGCAAAAATCTACTACATCACAATTAATATCTTCATAGTTATCTCTATCCAATTCTGTATCAAGGATATCTTCGATTTCTTCATTTGTGAATGGATCATTACTTGATTGAATTTCTATCAATTCATCAAGTGTAAAATAGATTGGTTCTTTAATACTTGCAATAAGTTGATCATAAACTAACTCTTTAATACTATCTGAATTTGATGATATATATTTATTTATATCTTCCAATGTCAACTCATTGCTCGTTGGAATTTCAATATTATCTGCACTAAAAACATACTTATTACTTTTACTGCAAAATTTCATAAAGTACATAGGCAAATAAATACTTGTTAGATAGATTTCAATTTTAATACCTTTGGTTTTCATACTCTTTTTTCCTTTACATAATAGTGTTACATATATATAGTGTAAAAAAAGAAGAAAAGTAACAAAAAAAGTTATACTATAAGGCACATTATATTGCCTTATAGTATACCATTGAAATGAATTTTATTCAATCAAATGACATAATTGCACAGATTTCATGCAAAAATGCACAGATTTTATGCAAAAAAACAAAGGGCAATACTTTGCCCTTTGTTTTACATATCTTAATATTCAAAACTATATTTTATCATCAACATTTAATAATCTTAAAAACAACTTTACTGCATCACGCTTTTCATCAGTCAAGCAGTTCCATAAATCAATAACTTCAATTTGAGAATCAGTTAAATATCTGTACGATTCATTGTCTGCAAAAAATTCTGATAAAGTTATTCCTAAACCTTCACATAATGCTATCAATGTATCTAACTGAGGTGTAGTTTTTCTATTGAACATATGAGAAATTGTTGCTGCTGGTAGATTGCTTTCTCTCGCTAATTTATAATTGCTCCAACCTCTTTTATCTCGTTCCTGCATTAATTTTTCAACTATATCCAATATAACTCACCTCCAACAACACTATATAAATATTCTAATATATTTTTATGTGTAACTGTTAGTTTAACTTTGCACCGATAATGTGCCTTGCAAGGCACTATTGTGTTCATTAGATTGCTATATCATTATAGCTATTATTCAGAATGCTAATTATGACTTTTTACATAGATCTATTATTTTCCCAACCCCAAGCAAAACCTTTGAAATCTTTCACCCAACTTTCAAGAGATTGTACTTTAACTGTGCCGGATAAGTTGTGTATAACTTTACCATTGCCGATATAAATGCCGACATGACCATAGGGATTAGAAGCATATCCATAAACTGTTGCACCGACTTGAATCTTACTCCAATCATCAGAAACCGACCACATATCAGCGGCGCATAAAGCACAGTGTGCAGAGCCTCGTGAGCCTGTAACAGCTTGGTAAACATCAGCTACCCAAGCCTGACAGTAACCTGACTTTGCAGAAATACCATAGCTTTCTGAATTAGTAGCAACTGCAACTATTTTCCTTTGCATATCATTTACAATTTCATTACCAAAATCTAATGAGCCTATGTCTATATCCTTATTGTTGCCGATAAAACCATAAATAATGGATGCCCATAATTTATCGTTGCTGTCATTCATCAGCTCTGAAAGGTATTCCTTTTGCTTTTTGTTGAAAGAATAATCTGCCGCCATATCATCAGCGGTTTTGCCGTTGATTGTAATAATCAAAACCTTAATAGTAACTTCTTCTGTAGTAACCACTTCTTCGCCGTTCTCATCGGTTGAGGTGGTTTCTTTAGTTTCTGCCCTTGTTTCAGTTTTTGAATCAATACTGTTCATATCCCAAAAAATATTGGATAGTATTGATTTTTTATTATCATCAATAGTAGCAATCTCCATAGGATTATCAAGATCGGTTGTAGTCTTAACGGCATAGATGGATAGAACATCTTTCCAATTCGACTTACTGCCGTTAATCTCTACACTGTCATAATTGCCGGATGCTTTCAGTTCATCAATTCTGTTATCATAATCAGCATTGATTTCCTGAATAACAGTTGATATGTTCATACCGCTTTCAGATGTTTCAGTAGAGAAAAATACTCCGTAAGGAGAGCTTGCCAATGCACCCACAAGACACAATACAATAATAACAATAACGGAAATCCAACCGCCTGCAATAATGGCATTGATTGTAGCCTTAGTCCCCTCAACGATACCTCTGACAATTTTCTTTGTGTATTTTGCCGCTGCTTTCAAGGTTTTTGCAGATTTCTCAAAACCTTTCTTAGTAGCTTCTGCACTTTTTTTAGTTGCCTTTGCAGACTGCTTTGTTGATATATAAGATTTTCTTGCAGTATCAGATGATGACTTAACTGTTTTATTAACAGTATTATTTACTGTTTTAATTGTCTTGTCAGCACCTTTAACATCCTTACTGACAGGTTTTGTATTTGCCTTTTTTATGCTCTCTCTCGTCTTGATGTCATACTTGCCGCCTTTATCAGAAAAATTCAAATTGGGACTTGCAGAAGGCTTGTAATCAGTTCTTTGACGGCGGATTGATTTAACGGCTTGTTCCGATCTGAAATGTTGAATATTGCGTTTAGTTTCAACTGCACTCTGTTTGCCTTTTTCATTGAATTTTACAGCAGCTCTGTTAATGGCAATTCTTGATTTATCAGAAACAAGATTTACGGCATATTCTTCGGGTGATGTTTCATCAGCGGTCTGTGTATGCTCGGCAGCTTCCTTTGATTTTACAGTAGCATTTCTGAACTTATCTGCCACAATGGCAGCACGGTCAAGCGTTTTGACAGTCTGATTAACCTTATCTCTTGTTTTAATATCTCTCATTTTTCACCTGCTAACTTGCTAATTTTTCTCTTAGTGCATTGTAAAATTTCTTTGTATGCAGTTTATAACCTTGAGTTTGCCATTCTTCCTCTAAATCAAAACGAACATTCAAGTCCTGTACTGAATAATCAGGCTTAAATGTTCGCCAAGTATTTCTATCCCAAAATTCAAGCTGTTTCCATAAATCAGGAAAATGTGTTCGCAGTTTTCTTAATTCATCAAGACTTTGCAAAGGACAGCACCAACAGGAAACACGATGGAATATATTGTATAAACCGCCCCAATCAAAACCTCTCTCATAACAGTATTCAAGACAATCCTTTTCAGTCATATTCCATTCAACTAAAGGATAGCAGGCATCTTTAACCCTGTGTGGCTCATCGGCAGCAATGCCAATGTATTCAATAATTTCAAAGTCTTTTTTCAAGTCTTTAAAATATTCTGCTAATACTCTTGTTTTGAGCATTGCCGTACACCAACGATTACGAGGACCGCCCCAACTCATTCCGTCATACTTTTCTAATTCAGGATTTTTGCGTTTAGGATGATAAACAAAAAAGTAGTATTCAAAATCGTGTTCAGCCTTGAGTCTGATAATAGGTCTGTTGATATACTTTTCCAACTTATTGATATGTTCATACATCTGAGGAAATTCCAAGCCTGTGTCGCAAAATATGATATAGTCAATAGGTCTGTTTTCTGCAATCAGCCTTAACAGCATAGCAGTAGAATCCTTACCGCCTGAAAGCGATACAACATACTTTTTAGACTTCATAATTGCTCACCTCCGTCTGCTTTGCAACTACAACAAGTCTGCCGTCTTTCTGTGAATATTCACAGGTTGATAAAGTAATAAGCCTGTCACCATATGCTGAATGCGTTTCAGTTTCATAAAGTGACAGGCTCTTGCATTTATCAATAAAGGTATTGAATTGTTCTTCATCAGTGAAATCAGTATAGCTCTGATAATCAAAGCCATTTGCCGTTGTTTTGAATACGGATATGATTTCATAAGTTCCTTGATTGCTCAGTGTATCAAACTGAATATATCTGTGACTGTTGTAAAAGTCCTTAGATTTATACTTCATCAAATCACCGAACATCTGATGATTTTTCATATTGTGGGCATAGATGATTAAGTTATCAGACTTATCAGCATTACACAATTCACTGATATATGGTGTGCCGTAGTCTGAATACTCTTTATTAAAATTCTTTTTAAGATAGAAATTCGGTGTACTGCTCTGCATAACAGGATAATTGATATTGGTATCATCAATCTTTATCCAACCTATAAAATCAGCATTCTGTGATTTAAGTTCCATATATCCGTTTAGCTTTTCATCACTGTTATTGCTTTCCGTTTCAACTACAGAAACAATATCGTTGAATATTTCTTTCTGTTCATTGCTTTCAATTTGATTTGAAACAAAAAAATAGGTGCTGACTGCAAAAATAACAATCAGCACCATAAGTGTTATAAAACATAATATTTTTTTCATATTTATCCTTTCTGAAAAAGGAATGGCTATGCAGCCATTCCCTCATCTTCACCCGGCTTAGTTGACATCAGCTTATACAACTTTGTATTCTTAGGAAAATCATTCTCAAACGGAACAAGTGAACTGCCGATTTTAATAAGTCCGTGACCTGCTTCTGCATTAGTAATATAATCAAGCTCTGCATCGGAAATATTCAGCAGTCTTGCAAGCTCTGTTCTGTCCGTTGCTGCCTGATTGAGCATTACAACAAATTCGGAGTTTGAGAGCATTGTTCTTGCCGTATGGCTTTGCAGAATATCCTCGACATTCTGCGTAATACCTGTTACGCATGCACCGTACTTTCTTGCTCTTTTCCACAGCTTGTAAAGAAATTCAGCACTGTATTCGTGTTCAAACATAAGATAAATTTCATCAATGAAAATATATGTTTTTCTGCCTTTTTCTCTGTTAGCAGTAATTCGGTTGAGAATACTGTCAAGAATAACAAGCATACCGATAGGCATTAACTGTTTGCCGAGTTCAAAAATATCATAGCAGATAAATCGGTTATTCGGATCAATGTTTGTCTGCTTTGAAAAAGTATTCAATGAGCCTTTTGCAAAAAGTTCAAGGGCAAGTGCAAGCTGATTAGCTTCTTCTTCAGGCTGTTTCAAAAGTTCCTCATATAAATTAACGAGGGTAGGCGGCTCGCCTTTATAGTTATCTCTGATATATTCACGGTAAACATTGTAGGTACATCTGTCTACAATAGACTTATGCTGTGGTGTAATCGCATTGCTACCCATAATTTGCTCACACAAGGACATAATGAACTGCGTTTTATCAACCAAAGGATCTGCACCCTCACCGTAGTTTTTGTTTAAGTCCATAGCATTTATATGATTTTGTGAGTTTGCCGAAATTACAATATGCTGACCTTTCAATACTTTTGTTATATCTCTGTCCTCACGCTCAGGATCAATGATAATTACATCAGCATTTGTATCTGACAATGCTCTGCATATGATTTCCATTTTAGCAGTAAAGGACTTACCGCCGCCCGATACACCGAGAATAAAGGAATTGCCGTTGAGCAATAAAAATCTGTCTGCAACAATGAGGTTTCTGTTTCTCGGATTAACACCATAATAAATACCTTTTTTGTGGTAAATGTTCTGAACATTGAAAGGAATAAATACTGCAAGTGATTCTGTTGTAAGAGTTCGCATTGTATCAATCTTTCGTACACCATACGGCAATACAGTTTTGAGTGCATCGTACATCTGCTCACGAAGTTTGAAAACAGCCATTTTGCACATTGACGAATTTGCAATATTGCAGATTTCTTCTGTATCTTCGTCAAGCTGTTTCTTGCTGTCTGCCATATGAACAATAGTGATAACACCGAACATCATTCTCTGGTCACGGGTAGTTATATCATCAAGAAATTCTTTCATTTCCTTTTTCTGCTGTTCCATATCATATGGAATAGTTGCAGAGAAATTGTTGTTTGCGTTCTGTTTCCTCTGCCAATTTGTGATATTTGTTTCCACGCCGAGCAGTCTTGTTTCAGCTTCCTTTACTGCTTCATTTGTCGGCACAGGAATAACATCAATGGATACCATAAGATTTTTATTCAGAGCCGTTAAGTTAGCAAGAAAATCATCCTTAATATATGAAGCATAATCACGAAGGAATAATACCCTCGCATACTTATCACCGATACGGAAATATCCCTTTTCACATTCCATAGAATCAGGGCATATTGTATCCTTGAAATCGTGACCTTTCTGCATTGCTTCCTTCAAATCAAATCTGAATGGAAGTTCATCATCAGGCATATAAAAATCGTGAATGATTTTCAGCCTTTCATCAAGTTCAACGGGAACGCATACGCTGTCAAGCCTTGCAAATCTTGATGAAAGCTCTGAGCCTACTCGGTTAAAATATGTTCTTGCATCATCAACAGTCTTTTTATTGATTGATACTGTAATATACTTTTCCTGAATAAGAGCATTTGATGCAGTTACCTTTGTTTTTAACATTTCGTTATATTCTTTACGAAGATAATCAAGTCCGTCATCCTGCATTTCCAAAAGGATTTCCTTTTCAAATTCTTCTTTATTCAGCTTGCGGTTATTGACAGTAATTTTAGTAGTGGCAGCACTGTCAAAGCTGTTGAGCAGTTCCTCATAAGCAAGAAAAATTGTCTTTTTATCCTCATCACTTGACACGGCATAGTTAATGTCTGCAAACTTAAATGTTTTTGAGTATTTATTGCTACCGACCTTAAATATTCCGTCTGCATAAACAGTCTGAACAGGGATTGTGTCCTGCACAGATTTAGGAATTACAAACTTTTCCTTATCTCGCTGAAAAACATTCTTTAATGTCTTAATCAATATTCTTCATTTCCTCCTTAATTCTTTTGTCAATATTTGATTTTACTGCTTCATAGTGTGTGTTTCTTGATTTGTATTTCAGTTTTATAGGGATGAGAAATTCACTCCTAAACCAACACACAAGCAGTTTTTCTGCCGGCATTCCGTTGTAGGTTACAAAACCTAAAGCAGCAAAGGGAACTGCACCCAAAATACAAAGCCAAGATAAAGTTTCAAGACTTAAATACGGCTTTAATAAAAAGTACAATCCTACTGCTACAATGCAAGCAAGGGCAGAAAAAATGAGCTGTCGTAAGCTCAGCCCAAAATACACAGATTCGGTATAGTCACGAATCTCTTTATTGATTTTTACTTCCATATTTCCTCCTACCTTGCAATATCATTTTTAACAGGTGACTTCGGTTGAATTTCATAAGGCTTTTTGCCGTCTTTGGTTTTAAGAAAATCAATATGGCTTACTAATATAATTGTGCTACGGTTTAACAGTCTTTGCCAAGCGTTTACTGACGGTGTCCATCTAAAACCATTTCGTTTCAGTTCGTTACGCTGTTCTGCACTCGGTTTCTCGTCAAAAAATAACTGTAATCTGTTATCTTTTTTGTTAGCAACAGCTTTACCGCCATTGAATTCCCAATCTACACAACTGAATTCTTTCTCCCATGTAAGCTCTAAAATTCTTGATTTGATACTGTGGATAGCAGCATTATTATTTTGCAAATCGTATGAAGGATAAGGCTGTTTGTAGCAACAATAAGCTTTTTCTACCTTAAGGTCAAGCCTTTTAGCTTCTGCTTCGCTCATACCGGGATAACCTGCCATTGTGCCGAATTTTCTGAAATAGGCATTTTTATCTTTCATATCCTGTTGTTTTTTCTGACAATCCTCCAACTTCTGTTTTAATTTTTCAATAGCCTGCAGATCATCACTTCTGATTACATTATCTCTATATCCCACAATTTTCCCTCCTTAAATTAAAGTCCCATCATTTCTCTTATGATACGGTCTGACATTTTAACTGCACCTACAAGTACAAGCATATTAAATACAAGTTCACCGATATATTTCCATACCATAGTTACTGCCGATGCATCTGTATCTACAACAGGCGGTGAACTTGCAAACAACGAAAATATGATGCAAGCAAGTACAATGACTGCACCCTCAAGAAGCACAGCACAATAGCTTTTTATAAATGACCTGCCGACATTCTGCGTAGGCTCGCCTGCAAAGGTTGATAATGGTATCGGTGCAAGGGCAGAATACATATACAGTTTGAAAAATCTTCCGTACACGGTCATTATCAATATGAATGAAAGTACAGTTATAAATAAACTGCCTATCAGTGTGACCGCCCACAGTGGTATGCTTTCAAAGAAACCGCAATTATCAATAGCTGTTATCATTTCAGATGGTAATGCTGTTGTTCCTGCTGATGCAAAGCCTGCCGAAGTCATAATATTTGAAATAATACCTTGTATGATTTCAAGTAAAGCAAGCATAAGCTCCATACCATAAGTCACCATACCTTTTGCAATAGCAAAGCGGACAAACAGTTTTAATGCGTGTTCAGGTTTCTTAACATCGGTGTATGATGAACAAGTCTTAACCATACCGATAACAAAAAACAGCACAAGCAATGCTAATCCGATTGCCTGTACTGCACCATTAATATCAACGATTACTTGCCATATACCGCCGCCTTTAAAGTCCTGCGGTGTTGTAGTTAATAAAGACCATATTTCAGTTAGTTTTTCGTTCCAAGTTGACAGGGCATTTTCAAGATTTTGAATCACCCAATTATCTGACAACGCATTCACCTCCGTATTTCATTAAATCAATATCACATTCAACCTCATTGCCCCAACTATCCCAACCGTCTTTTTTCTGACGGGCGAACAATTCAATACGTGGCAAATCACCTACAAGCTCAATAATACGCTTTCTCGCTTCATCAGGCTTTTTGCTGTGTTCTTCAATTCGTGACATAATAACCTGATGCACTCTTGCTGATTTGCGTTTAGGGTGTCCCTTAGTAGCAAGAATACAGAACTCTGCATTAGCCCTTGTCCAATGTCCCATACCCCAAAAGAGTGTATCGGATTTCTTGTTCAATTTAATCCATACAAATGCGACTGTTTTATACTCAAATCCCCACGATTTAAGGACAGAAAAACAATCTTTCAAAAGTGGTATGGTAGTCCACATAAACAAAGCACAATCATTGTCTGCCAAATTTCCGACAGGTAATGACTGTATATCCTCAAGGCTCATAGTTGAATAATGACTTTCTGCTGACCTGCCTAAACCTTTCTTGGAATACACCTTGTACTGCCAAGGCGGATCAGCGTAAATGATGTTGTATTTCTTATTTTCAGATATTTTTATAAGCTCCCTTCAAGTTTTTATTTATATATATGAAAAGTCCCGAATGGTGTCGACTCGCCATTTAGGACTTATGTATTCAAATTCATTTTTTGATTTATAAAATTTTTTCAAAAAGTTTTGTTACTTTTTCAGTTTTCTGACACTTATATATTAGAGGACACAAAAAAATTAAATTATTTAGTTTGCATTTAACAGAGATTAAGCTCAACACTAATCATAATTAATATGAAAATATATGTATAAGGCGACAGAAAAATCTGTCGTCTTGTTTTTTTACCCAATAATTAAATCAAGAATTTCCTTTGCAAAGGTAACAACGATACCGCCTGCAAGGGTAAGGAAACCATTTGAACGCTGTGAGGGATCGTGTGACTGAAAGGATAAGCCAACCTGAACAATACCCCAACCGAGTAAGATAATACCGACTGCACGGATAAGTCCGAAAATAAAAGTAGAAAGATTGTCTACTACTGTAAGGGGATCACCTGCAGCATAAGCTGTAATGCTAAAACAAAAGCAGAATACTACTGTTAAACAAACAGTGAGTATTCTGCTTAATTTTTTTGTATCCTTCTTCAATGATACTTTGTTTTTGTTATTCAGTTTTTTCATATATAAGAATAATACCTCCATTAAGTGTTAAATTCTTTTTGTAATTCTTCTTCCGATAAAAGTTCGTAGTTATCGGAATCAGGTAATGTGTATTCTTCAATATCATCAAGAGGAATATTGAGGAATGTAATTGATGCAATATTTTTATTGACCTCGTTGTGTAAATAAGGCTTTGCTCCGCCATCTTCTGTAAGTTGAAATTTAGGATGTTTGAAAATATCATACTTGAAATCAAGTATAGGTCTTTCTCCTCTGATGAAAAGAATTGCATACTTGTTGTCGAGCATGCGGACTTCATCAGGTGTCATAAGCTCTCTGCCGCTGATTTGGTAATTTGTAGAATAACTGCCGTTTCGCCCTCTACTCTTGCCGTAAGTGTTCGTGTCGATAGTTTCCTTGCCGAGCAGTTCAGATACATACTTATGTGTACTTTGTTCGTTACCGCCAAGATAAAGAAATTCATCGCAGTTTCCGACTATGCTTTCCCACTGTTTTTCAAATAATGCTTTAAGCTGTGCCAAGTTCTGAATGATAATTGATACCGATACCCCTCTTGACCTCATTACAGACAATATCTTGTCAAAATCATCGGGCAGAGAAATATTTGCAAATTCATCCATACAGAAATGAACAGGCACAGGCAATGCACCTTTGTGGATATGGTCAGCAGAATAGAATAGCTGTTGAAAAAGCTGCGTGTAAAGGATTGAAATGAGGAAATTAAAACTTGTATCATTGTCGGGCAATACAGCAAATAAGGCAACTTTCTGATCACCTAAAGAGCCTAAGTCGAGTTCATCACAGGCAGTCAATGCGGATAAACTTTCAAGGTTGAATTTTTCAAGCCTTGCAACAAGTGTAATCTGAATTGATTTTAATGTCTTGGCTGCACCTGAATGATAGGAATGATAATACTTCAACGCAATATGGTCGGGTTTTCTCATTTCCAAATCATAGAAAAGTCTGTCAAGCGGACTGAACGGATCTTCTTCATCTTCAATCTCAGCAGCTCTGAGCATTTCCATAACCATTGCAAAGTTCTGTTCATCTTCGGGTGCTTCATAATGCAGATAGAATATCAGTGCAAGCAAAAGCATCTGAGCAGCCGTGTCCCAAAAGGGATCATTACTCTGTGCGTTTTTAGGGGCAGTGGATTTGAAAAGGTTAGTAACAAGCCTTTGAATGTCATTGTCATTTTTCAGATATACAAAAGGATTGTAGCAGTTGCTCTGTTCCATATTGATTAAATCAAGTGCAAGAACTTTATATCCCTCTGCTTTGAGCATTGCACCGCAGTTTCGCAGTATCTCTCCTTTGGGGTCAGTAATTACATACGAACAGTTACATTGCATAATGTTCGGCTTTGCATAGAAAAATGTTTTACCTGCGCCACTTCCTCCGCACACAAGAGTATTCAGATTTCGTCTGTGCTTTTTGGCATTCAGTCCCATACTCACACTTTGTGTCATTATCTTGTTGGAATTTTCAGGCTTTTGATGATATTTCTTGTTCACCTTGAATTTGTTGCCCCACTTGGCTGAGCCGTGTTCCTCACCTCTGCGGTAGTTTCGTATGCTTGATATAAAAGCACATACGGCAACGGCATATATCAACAGTAAAATGAGGACAGTTTTAACACTGTCCTCACAAATTGAGATATTAAACGGATGATTAGTTATTTCTGCCATTGTTGATAATATTTCAGGCAGACCGCCATGTACTGACGGGGCAATCATCAGACCAAACCATATGACAGGAATAATTCCTAAAACAGACAGAATAGTAAATGCCTGTTTGTTATTCCTATCTTGCATAGGCACTTGACCTTTCAACTACTTTGAATTTCTTTGTCGGAGCAGTTCCAACCTTTACAATAAGTTCATCAACTGCATCTGTTGACTTGCCGTTTCGTATAAGGTCAGTTTTCTTGTCATTCAGAGTTCGTAGCAATATGCCTTGTTCGCAACTATCAAATGAGAAATAGTATCTTTCTTCTTTCATTGATACACCTCATCAGCGTGACTGTTCCTGTTGCTTCGTATCTTTCTCACGATTAAGCTCTGCATACATTCTTGAGCCGATAGTATTGACTGAATCCCTTGCCATAGTAAGATTTAAGCGAACATCCTTGCTTTCCTTATTCTTCCATTCTTCAGGAACAGAATGGATATTAAGTCCCTGTGTGTCAATACCGTATTTTTTGCAAAGCATATATACTGAGCACTCGGCAGGAAATTCGCACTCACTGCGATTGTATTCATCACTGTTGTAGGCAATTTCCGAGAGAGATAATTCTCTTGCAATATCCTGAAAGAGTTTTGCACCGCTGCCGCCCTTTTCTTTAAGCATAAGGGTGTTGTTTTCGCAGTCAAAAAACGCGCAGGAATCAGGAATAGGAAGTTCTTTTTCAACAACCTTTTCAATCTTTGCCGTTGCAAGCAGGGCAGATACAAGTGCTCTTTCATCATATTTCTTTGATTTGTCACGGTCAGGAAGGGCATTTGTCTGTGAAATGTCATACACATACTTAACATTGGTGTTCGTATGTGCCTTTCCGTTCTTAAAATATTTCTTGGGCTCAAGCACATGGATTTTTTCTGCACCCTTTTTCACTGAAATATTCAGCTTTTCCCATTCTTCCTTTTCTTTAAGCTGTGAAGCCTGCGGACACCTTGACATAATGAGCATTGCATTTGCAACAGTGTAACGATCCATTCGTGACTGAAATTCAAGATATTCAATCAGCTTTTCAGGACTTGATACAATTTCATTTGTTCTTTTGTCAATAAGTCCGTAGTCATAATTCTTCTCATCGGTTTTGAATTTCGAGTATTCGTCTGTTGACATCAAAAAATTTCTTCTTTTCGGTTTATATGCCATATAACTTTATTTCTCCTTTGGTATAGATTTTTTTACATTGATTTTAGGTTGCTGATGTTCGGTTACCGCAGGCTTCAAATCTGCCTTTGGTTTTTCATCAGCTTGTTTAGAAATGCTCTCTGACTCTTTCTGCTTTCTAATCTGAACTTTGTAGCCTTCCAATTTTTCGTGAACAGACTCTCTATCAGATTTCTTTGCAGTACCCTTATCAGTAGACATTCCTTCTTTGCCTGAGTAAAGCTCTGACGGAGGGCTTTTTTCCGTTTTCGCTAAAGAGGGGTTTGCATAATTGTTTTCTTTCTCTACAGGTTCCTGACTTATTTCATCATAAAGAAAGTCGGAATCTGCTTTGACAGGTCTTTCCTGTTCGGGAACATTTTGTGCCGTTGTTTCTTCTGCCGATACCTCCGCACTATCTGCAAATATAGCATCAAGAATTGCATCGGTATTTTCACTTGGAGCAGGTGGCTCAACTTCATCAGACTTTCGCTTTTCAATATCTTTTTCAGCCTGTGTGACAATTTCAGCCTTATCAACAGTACCAAGTTCAAAGCGTTCAACAATTCTCTGAATTTTTGACGCATCTTCCGCACGGGCAATAATATCCACTTCAGCATTTTTATTCTTGTTTGATTTATCACGCAGAACTGTATAAAGTACACCGTACTTTTTAGCTTCCTTTGTGAATTTCTGTAAATCTTTTTGAGCAATGGAAAATACTTTTAATTCCTTGCCCGACTTAATCATATTAGTAAGCCTTGCCTTACCCTTTGTTTTTTGTTCCTGTTTCAGAACAGAAATTAAAAGGAGTGCAATATCTTTCACGGCTTCGCCTGTTATTTTAGCGGCAACTTCAAATCCCTCAAGTGACAGCCTTACGATCTGTTCGGCTGCATCACCGCCATTGTTCATTACTTCTCACTTCCTTGTCTTTGGATTTTTCTTCATCTCGCTCTATCTGTTCAATATTTTCTTCAATAACCTTTGACCTTTCGGCAATATCATCACATAGAGCAATTTCTTTTCGCAGTGTTTTTAACTTACTGCTGATCTGAGAAATCTCATCTTTGGCTTCGGACAGCGTAACATCATCAATATTTTTTCTTCGTATTTTATTTCGCAGATGTGTTCTGTCTGCCGTAAGAGTTTTGATTTCATTTTCAAGTGATTCCTTAAAAGAAAAAAGCTGCTTGTCTGTATCAATCTGATACTTGGCAAGCAGCCTTGTTTCTTCTGTTATTTTATCAAGCTTCATTAAATCTTCACGCAAGAGGTAATGGAGCTTTGCATTGTTGTATTTCGGTTTTTCATAATTCGGAAGATAGCCGAGTTTGTAGCAGTAATACAGATAGCGGTTGTATAGACTGCCTTTCTTGCAACGCAAATCAATTTCTTTAGGAACAGAATGTGAAATAGTTTTCTGAAAAGGTTTCAATCGAATATATAAACCATTCTCTGCTATTCGTTCTTGAATTCTGATATTGGTATAATTATCACCCAAGCGGTAAAGTCTTACAGATTGTTTATATCCCTTTGGAATGACTGTCCAATATTTCAAATTAGGACTGATTTTATAACTGCACCCCATTTTAGAAAGATTATGCTTGAACTCTGCCATTGAGCCACTGTTTGCTATGGCTTCATCAATAGCACTACGAATGAGATTATACCTTGTCGGCTGACTTTCATTATTTCTATCCTGCATAACAATAAAATTCGGTGGTCTGTTTCTGTCAGGATTTTCAATAACAGATAGGTTATATTCTTTGCATACTTCATCAGCAATATGGCGGAAGTAAAACCAAGCCTTTTCTTTTCCATGCATCATCTTCCCATCAGCAAATGAAACAGAGTTGATAACAAAATGACAGTGCAGACATTTTGTATTCAGATGAGTAGTAACAACAATCTGAAATCTGTCACCCCATACCCGTCTTGCAAATTCCATTCCGATTTGATGGGCAAGTTCGGGTGTAACATTATCCGTATCCTTAAAGCTCATATATCCGTGATAGGCTTGTATTCCATCCGTTTTTCCAAACTGAGTTTTGACATCAACATACTGTTGACACGCTTTGTTCGGATTACAATTAATTCCTGACACATAAAATTCCTGTTCAGTTTTTTCTTCATCCTTTGCATATGCAAGCACATTTTTCAAAGACTGTATATCTTCAAGTGAATATTTTAACTTGCGTGTCTTATCAGGATTTTTAGCATAATCAAGAACTTTTTTCAGATTGCTTTCAACTTTCCACAGTTTAGTTACTGCCATAGGTGAGTATCTCGGTCAGGCTTGATAAAATACTCATGCAAATCATCCTGCATTTTTTCAATGTTTCCGATTGCTTTCATAAGCAGAGGAACATCAACAAAATCAAGTGAGTTTGCTTTGGCAGCAACCTGATTTAAGCTGTTAGTCATTGATGATAGATTACGCATTACATCATAGAACGCTTTGTCGGGTTTTTCTTTAGGCACAATACCCATAATAACTAAACGCAAAAAAGCGGCTTCTGTTATACCGCATCTGCTCGCTTTATCTTTCAAGGTATTATCTTCATTTTCATTACACCAAAACTGCTTTTTAATATTTCGTTTCACTGCTGACCTCCGAATGAGATGGTTCTGCTTTTCTCAATTCATTTTCGGATTGTCTGTTAATCTGAACAAGACAAAGAGTTATTATTCCAAATAAACTGCCGACAAGTACGCCTGCTATAAAAATCAACAATTCTAATTCAATCATTCCTTTCAATAATATATTCCCATCTATTTTTCATTTCAGGTGGGGCAACATAATAATCACGCTTGCGTTTACCTGACCATTGCTTTCCGCCACACTTTCCTGCAAAAGTGAAATTGCTTGCTTTAAGACTTGCTCCATTTTCACTTTCCAAAGTGTAGGTTATGATTTTTTTGTATCCCATATTTTTTGCAATTCTGATACAAGCACCATACAACTTACTACAGGCATTATGAGTACCATTGGTACAGTTGCGATAAATTTCAAGAGTAGTTCCATTGTCGAGCTTTCTTGAAACAGGTCTGCCACAAATTGCAACACCAACCAACATATCGTTATCGTAACAACTGACAGCAAACTTTCCTCCGGCTGTTGCTATGTTATGTCGATGATATTGCTCAATATATTTGTTTGCCTCCTTTAAGTGAATAGGTTTAATTGTTAGCATATTATCTTTGCCTTTCTGCATTTATGGGTTTTAGGGGCAACACCCTAACAAGCATTGTTTTTTGACGATAGGAGTAAAAACGGTCTGCTTGCTAAGGTGATGCAACACCTTACGGGTTGCCCGTATAACTCTCTTGTTATGCAACTTTCTGCGTGAGCATAAGCTCGTTTTCTATTGCAGATATACGGCTTCCGATTGCATAAACTACAGGGATTGTAACTCCATTTCCTGCTTGCTTATATAACTGACTGTCGGAGTTTACGGCAGCGGCTCTATCAAACATTTCGTCTGAAAATCCTTGCAATCTGAAACATTCTCTCGGTGTGAGTTTTCGTATTCTGCCACATCCCGATAACGCAATCCCTTGATTGCAAGAAGTATCAAGTGTCTGCGTACAGCCTTTGCTAACTCTGCCCCTGCGTGTTTTACTGTCAGGGAAAGCAAGATTAATCGCATCACCACACTTGGCTTCGACATAGCCTTTCTGAGTTGCATTTTTTATCGGCATAGCGTGTTCACAGTCACTGCAAGAGCATAAATATACACCGTGCTTATCCTGTGCAGTAAGGCAAAATGCAGGCTCTCCGCACTCTTTAAATCGTCTGCCATTTTGCCGTTTTTTCTCTCTGTCGGGAGTTAAAACAGCACGGCAGCCATAGAATACCCCTGTGGCTTCACCTCTGTTATTTACACCGCTTTTGTTATATCCTGCTAATATACAATTAATGATTCCTTTCTCATTAATCTTCGGATTACCTTTCTGAAATCTGATAGGCAATACCTCAGTTGTCTTATCAGGACAAGCAGCGGATAAGCACAGTACACCTGACTTATCTGCTGAAAAATTTGATATTCCGTTATCATATCTTGCCTTGATACATCGGGCATTTTCGGTTACTGTCGGCTTGCCTTTACACAGGTCAATAAAGTACATTCCTGTCTTGCCTGCAAAGCCGCCTGCTTGTGAAGTAAGTGTACAGCTAATGCCTTCTGCATCATAAACTCTGTTACCTTGTCTGCCCCCGATTAGCTGTATAAGAGCCTTTGTGTCTGATGCTGTGACAGGAAATATTTTTCGTCTACTGTCGGCTCTAAAATGTCGATAAGCGACAATGTACACTCGTTCTCTGTTTTGTGGTACGCTGTGGAATTTTGAATTAAGCAGTCCGTATTCGATATTATAGCCGACTTCGGCCAGCGAAGTGAGAATGGTCGCAAAATCCCATCCTTTATTAACGGAGAACAGATTTTTAACATTTTCAAAGATAAGCCATTCAGGTCTATCTTCGGTATTTTTGCTTTTGAGCAATCTAATGATTTCAAAAAAGAGAGAGCTTCGTTCTCCTGCAAGCCCTCTTTGTTTACCGCTGACAGAAATGTCCTGACACGGAAATCCTGCTGTCCAGATATTAACTCTTGGGAGTTCTTCTCCTTTAACTTTTGTGATGTCATCTGCATACCATTCATCCTCCTTAATATCAAATATTGCACGATAACTTTTGTCTGCGTACTTGTCAATTTCACAGTGACCTTTACAGGTCATTCCGCAAAGTTCCAAACCTTTGCGAAAACCTCCTATACCGCTGAAAAAATCAATAAAGGTTAAGTTTTCGATAACATATTCCTCCTCTTTTCATACATAAAAACATCATCTTTCCTTATCAATATCAGTGCGTGATTTCATAAAATTAACCGCTTTTTCAATCGCAAGATTATTGCTGTCACGCAGCATATTAAGCGGTGAATCATCATATTCAATCCATTCCTGATAAAGATAGTCAAGAGGATATTTCATAGCAAGCAAAGCCTTTGCCTGTTCAATCGGAATAGGTGTTCTGTCTTTCCAATTAAAGTCAAAACTGTTCAGTATTTCCTCTTTGTACGTGAGTTCATAGGCAAGTTCAACGGTATCTGCTGACGGCTTTGATTTCCAATCTGCAATAAATCGGTCAAGCTCTGCTTGCATTTTCTTATGCAACTTATCGTTGTAAAATTCTGTTTTGTCTATATTCATCACCTCCCTTCAAAACAGAAAAAGCCGACTGATTTTCATAAGAAAACCAATCGGTATATATGTTTATCTCACGGCAACTTGCTCTCTTGATTTCGGCTTTATATCCATTTCATCAGGCTCTGTATCGAATACTTGCATACTATTATCGTCAAGATTAAGTTCAATATTAATCTCGTCAAGCCTTGACTGCATACTCTGCAATTCTTCTTCCTGTTCAAATGGCTTATTAGCATTATTCTTAGCTATTTCAAGCTGTTTTTCAGTTTCAGAAAGTAAATTTTCACAGTTGCATTTGCGTTTTTCAATACCGTCAATGGCATTATCAAGCCTTTTGATATTACCGCCTGCATCCGTGCCGACTGTTCCCGAATGACTGATTTCGCCCTTGAGATGAAACATATAATCGTGTCTGAATTTTTCATAAGTTACATATAACTCAAAACCTCTGTATTCACCGATACGATGCAGTTCGTTACTGTTTCCAATAGCCTTACACTGATTGATGATTTCATTGCCTGCATCTTCCTTTTCAGTGAAAAATTCATCACCGATTTTAATGCCTGCAAACTTTTCACCGACCATTTTCGGATGTTCTTTTGATGTCAGTATATCCTTTTCAAGACCTGATATGTCTGCTTTGTATGCAGCTATTTTCTGTGGATATTCCTTGTTGACTTTATCCTCAAGACTGTATTTTTCAGACAAATAACTTGTCTTGAGCATTGTAAGCACCTGCAACTGAATTTCCAAGTCCATTTTTTCCTTGAACAATGGATTGCCTGTTGCAAGCATTTTAACTTCGGCATATGAAAGAGCGGCATCGTCTGCATCTTCCATTGAACGAACAGGGGATTTGCCTGTCATAATCTGACTGATGAATTTCTGTTTTGTTTCAACAAGCTGATAGAGATATGCGTCAAAAGTACCCTCTGTAACATAGCGGTAAATCTCAACTTCTTCGTTTTGATTACCTCGTCTGACAATTCTTCCGAGCCTTTGTTCCAAGTCCGATGGTCGCCACGGGCAGTCAAGATTGTGTATTGCAATTAACTTGTCCTGTACATTCGTTCCTGCACCCATTTTCTGTGTCGAGCCGAGCAATACACGAACATCACCGCTTCTCACCTTTGCAAATAAATCAGCTTTCTTTTTATCTGTATCGGCATCGTGTATAAAGGCTATTTCTTCGGGCGGAATACCCTTTGCAATCAGCTTATCTCTGATGTCATTGTAAACAGAAAAAGTGCCGTCTTTTTTCGGTGTCGAAAGGTCACAGAATAATAACTGCGTTGATTTTTTATCAGCAGTTTTTTTCCATATTTCAAAGACATTATTTGTGCAAATATTAACTTTGCTGTCCTCAAAATCAGGTAGCATAGGATTGATTAATCTTTGGTCAAGTGCTAACTTTCTGCCGTCATTCGTTACCTTCAGCATATTGTCAACATTGGCATCAACCAATCCGGCTCTAATTGTTTCTGCTCTGTCCGCAAGGCTTTCAACCATTTCAGTCTGAATGTCTGACGGCTTTACTGAAATGTTGTGATAGTTTGCTTTCGGGACAGGGAGTTTAAGCATATCAGCGGTCTGTATGTCTGCACATTCCTTAAACATAGCCATCAGTTCAGGCAGATTATTATACTTTGCTAATCGTGTTTTGGCTCTGTATCCTGTGCCTTCGGGTTTAAGCTCAATAGAGTTTACAGTTTCGCCGTAGTTTGCTACCCACGCATCAAAAAACAGTAAATTCTGTTTGCGTAAAAGCTCATATTGCAGATAACGCTGAACAGTAAAGAGTTCAACCATAGAATTGCTTATTGGCGTGCCTGTTGCGAATATAACACCCTTGCTGTCTGTAAGCTCATCGAGGTATTGACACTTCATAAAAAGGTCACTTGATTTCTGTGCATCAACCTGAGATATACCGCCTACATTTCGCATTTTAGAGTATGTGAAAAGGTTTTTGAAATAGTGACTTTCATCTACGAATAATCGGTCAACACCAAGCTCTTCAAAGGTAACAACATCATCTTTTCGGCTTTGGTCATTCAGCTTTTTCATTTTTTCCTCAAGTTTTTTTCTTGTAGCAACAAGCTGTTTTACAGTAAAGTTTTCACCCTTATCAGCCTTTAATACACCAATACCTACAGTTATTTCTTTAATCTGATTTTCAAGAGAAGCCATCTGTCTTTGAATGCTGACAGGTATCTTTTCAAACTGAGAATGACCGATAATAACTGCATCATAATCACCTGTGGCAATTTTGGCACAGAACTTTTTTCTGTTCCGTTTTTCAAAATCTTTCTTAGTTGAAACAAGAATATTTGCAGTAGGATAAAGAGTTAAATATTCACTTGCCCATTGAGAAATCAGGTGATTAGGCACAACAAAAAGCGACTTGTTACATAATCCAAGCCGCTTTGATTCCTGTGCTATTGCTGTCATTTCAAAAGTCTTTCCTGCACCTACGCAGTGAGCAAGCAGAGTATTACCGCCGTATATTGCCCTTGCAACCGCATTTCGCTGATGTTTGGTAAGCGTTATTTCGGGATTCATCCCTCCGAATACGATATGCTTTCCGTCATACTCTCTTGGTCGGATAGAATTGAATTTTTCGTTATACAGCTTGCAGAGTTCTTCTCTGCGTTCAGGATCAGACCATATCCAATCCTTAAACTTCTGTTTTATGATTTTTTGCTTTGCCTGTGCAGCAGCGGTGTCATTCTGATTGAGAACTGCCTTTCGTTTGCCCTCTGCATCTTCGATATAATCAAACACACGAACATCACGCATATTGAGTGTATTTTCAATTATTCTGTAGGCATTTATCCTGTCTGTTCCGTAGGTGCTTGTGGCATTCAGATTACCTCTGTCGGAAGATTTTCCGTCAATATTCCATTCACTTGTATATTCAGAATAGTTTACTCTGATATTCCACTGACTTCTTACAGGTGTTTCAAGAAGTTCATACATAAACTGCTCAATATACTTAATCGGTATCCAGTTCGCACCAAGTTGTACGCTGATTTCGGCAGCCGTTAAATCAACAGGCTGTACCTTTTCAAGAGCTTCAACATTGACAGTATAATCATCAGGATACAGCTTTGCCGAGCGTTTTGCAAAGTCAAGTTTTTCACGGACATTGCCCGATAAATATTCATCGGCGGTAAGGTATTTTTCATTATTACCATTGCCGTATTTATACATCGGATTGAGGAAGATTACACCCTTTAAATCTTCATATATCTGCTCTTCGGTTTTGCCTGTAAGCTGACACATAAAGTCCATATCAACCTTTGCTTTTTCACCGATACAAATACCGAGTGCTTCGGTAGAAGTATCTGCATGCGTTTTAGCAATATGTGGCTGAATTGTTCTTTTAGTGAATATATCTGCCTTGCGTTCAAGTTTGCCTTCCTTGATAATTTCAAGAGAGCATAACAGATAATATGAACTGTCATCACAGAATGCAGAACTGTTTCCTCTGCTGTTTATAAGTCCGTATTTCTTGCTGAAATTGTCATATAGGGAATTGAGTTTTTCCTGTTCTTTCTGTATTTCAAAGTCTGAAAAATCCTTTGTCTGCATTTCAATAAGATTACGCAGACAATCTCGAATTGCAATCATACCTTTTATTCTGTTTTCGGCAGTCATATTCGTGTTAATTGCTCTCATCAGCGAATTTTCACGATAATATACTTTGCCGTCAACTACAGTAAAAGAAAAGTTACGCACATCAGGATCAGCAGGGATATATTCTTCTTCATCCTCGCCGATTACATCATCAATATAATAATCAGTAATTTCACCCTTGATATTTGAAACAGCCTTATCAAGCAGACTTTCAAGACTTTCCGTTTCACTTGGCTTGCAGGTGCTTTCTTCACCATATCTGCTCGATTTCATAACCATTTCACCGAGCACCATATCAGGATTATCAACAAAATATTTGTTCATTAGGATGCCGTTCTCATCGGTGTCAAGCTGTACCCACTCAGGCTCTATGTCGGTTATTCTGTCACGCTTTTGCAGTATCAGAATATCGGATGTTGGCTCTGTCCCTGCATTGCCTTTAAAGGTATTATCGGGCAGTCTTATAGCACCGAGCAAATCGGCTCTTTGAGCAATATATTTTCTGACTGCTGTGTTTTTCTTATCCATTGTACCCTTGCTTGTAACAAGGCACATAATTCCGCCCGGTCTTAGCTTATCAAGCGACTTTGCAAAGAAATAATCGTGTATGAGGAATTTGTTTTTTTCATATCGTTTATCTGTCACCCTTATATCTCCGAAAGGAACATTACCGACAACGGCATCAAAAAAGCTGTCGGGCATTTCGGCATCTTCAAAGGGTGATGTCATAATGGATGAAGATTGATAAAGCTGCTGTGCTATGCCTGCCGATATGCTGTCAATCTCAACACCGTACATTTTGCTGTCTTTCATACTATCAGGCAGCATTCCGATAAAATTACCGATAGCACAGGAAGGCTCAAGGATATTACCCTGTTTGAAACCGAGATTATCAAGAGCTTTGTATATTGCTGAAATAACAGGTTGCGGTGTATAAAAGGCGGTCAATACACTGTCCATTGCAGTCTTGTATTCATCAGGACTTAATGTTTCATACAGTTCAATAAATTCATCTGCCCACGCTTCATTGTTTTCATCAAAGGCTTCGGGAATACCGCCCCAGCCTACATATCCCGATAAAATTTCCTGTTCTTCAGGTGTAGCAAAACGGTTTTCAAATTCACATTCTTTCAGTACATTGATAGCAGCCATATTCCTACGAAAACGCTCTTTTTTGCCGACTGTTTCAATTTTCTTATCAGCAAAGTTATAATCGTGTCTTTCGGACATAGGTATTTCAGGGTGCAAATCAAAGGTCTGCACTCTTGATTTAGGCTGTGACTGAGGTGCTGTCAAAGGTTTATCTTTTTTCTCATCCTCTGACTGTTCAGGCTCTGCGGCTTCAATTTCTTCTACCACAGGTTGCTCATATTCCGCAATTTCAAAATGATTCATCGGTGGATCGAGGTCATTTAGGAATGATGTTGAAATATGTTCGTCTGTATCAGGATTGTTGTAAACCTTTACAGAAGTAGGAACACCATAGTAACTGTTATCTTCAATATCAGCTATGAACTTTTCTTCATCATAATACTCAATGCTTTCGCCGACTGTACCATCTGAGCCAAGATAATCAATAACACCGACAGGCATTTTGTCTGTAGGCTTTTTATCAGGCAAATAGGAATCCTCTCGTCTTTTACCATTATCAAGTGAGGAAACAACAACAGCATAACCGAGCTCATTAAGACCTTTGATATATTTCTCGCTACTGCGAACAGGAAAACCGCACATTGCAATTCTGTCGGCATATCCTACATCTCTGCCTGTCAATACAAGATCGAATTTATCTGCAACAATCTTTGCATCATCACCCATAATCTCAAAGAAGTCACCGACCTGATAAAGAATAATATTGTCTTTATATATCCTTTTAATATCTCGGTATTCATCCCATATAGGTGAGGTTGAGGGTTTTTCAATATTTTCGGGTGCAAGGATTGTATCTTGTCTTTGTCCGTTTTCTTCATCGGAAATTGCCACTGAAAAGCCATTTTCAACAAGTCTGTCGATATATACTTTAGACTGTGTTTTCGGAATGTCATAAATAGGAACAACCTCGCCGTTATCCATAGAAATATCAAGCATAAGAAAACGGACAATAGAATTTGTTTTTACTGCATCGTCACCGTAAACATTATAGAAATCTCCGTGTTGATAGAGCAGAATATCATCGGGGTATTCCGCTTTCTTTTTCAGATATTCTCTGTATAAATTACTTCTGATTTCAAGCGGTGTTTTTTCATCAGATTTGACTTCTTCAGCTTGTGGCGGTGGTAAGCTATCACTTAAATCAAAAATACTGAACTGTAACGGCTCATCCTTTTCCTTATTAGCGGTTACATATTCGCCGCTGTCAATAAGCTGTTCAATTAGTTCAGAAACAATACTCCAACTAAAAAAAGACTCCTCTGTTCTTGAAAGGTATGCACCTTTCCACAGGAGGAGTCCGTCTTTTTCAGGCTTATATCCAACACGTATATTGTCAACATCAAGTTCACAATATACATCAGGGTAAGCCTGCATTATGAAATTTGATCTGTCATTTATATCAGAATGATATTTGAAATATTCAGCAATATCTTTCTTTGATACTGATAATTCATCCTCAGCATTTTTGATAATTCCAAGCACTAACTTGTCATCAGTAAGCGGCGGTAATTCATCAGTTACAGACTGTAAATCACCTCGTTCATCACGATTTCCTGAACTCTCTGTTTCAGATTGTTCATTGCCTGTACCCAAGCTATCTGATTGTCGGCTTTCATCTTTTCCGTCAGACCTTCCTGCTCGGACATCTGTTTCATCAAGGTTTCTTCCATTGCTTTCGCTCTCTGGTCGATTTCCGACAGATGATTGTTCAGTTTGCCCGATGTCATCAGATTGTAGTAAATCACTCTGTGATTGTTCTTGAGGAATGTCCTCCTCGTCTGCCCATATAAGCTCAAGGTCAAATTTTTCTGACTTGGCATAACGATATTTGGTATCTGATAGCCGTTTTCCATTCTGTAAGTGAGTTCTGTCATAATCTGCACTCCTTTCAATATTTTTATTTACGGCTTTAGTATAATCAGAATGGGTATTATCTGCAATTATGCGATTTTCCATTTCAAGAGATTTTACAGTTTTTGAAATCTCATAAAGTACAGTTTCAGATATATCACTTGTTGCATAGCCGATTGAATTGAGTGTATCAGGTGTATTGAAATTTACAATATCCTTGAAATCTTCTTTGCTGAAATAGTCAGAAGTTTCAATGCCAAGTCTTGAAAACAGCATATATGCAATACTGTTTTTTACTGTGTTCTTATACAATGATGAAACAATATCGTCATTAAGTTCTTCAAGAAAACTGTCTTTTGTAATCATCAGTAAATCAGACAGATAATCTGAAATATTATCCTCAACAGCATTATCGGCAGCAGACATAACAGCACTGTAAATATCGCTTTTATCTTCAAGCTCTCCGAAAGAGTTTTCAAGGGTTTCAATTACATCCGCTTCGTATTCTGCTTTATACTGCCACACGGGTACAGGGATTGCATTTCTTGCTTCGTGTGTATCTGAAATATCAAAATAATATTTCAGATTACGCCTTTCAGAAAATACGGCAATACCTTTTGCCCCTCTGTTTACCCATCTGTGAAACTTATTATTCCATCGTACTGTTTCCAAAACAGCAGTTGCATCAGGTCTTTGAGCATAGACAAGTAACTGCTCATCAAAACGCAGGCGGTAATTGTGACATACAGATGATAAAAACGATTGCCAATTATACGGTGAACGAACAACCTCATTACTGATTTGCTTGTATATATCGGTAATTAATTCAAATTTGGATGCCATCTATCCCGCCCTTTCCATTTGTAGTGATTTTCTTTGCTTCGGAATAGTGATGTTATATACTTTTGCAATATCATCACCAAGCCTTTTGGTAACTCTTGTAATATCTGCTCTTGTTGCTTTTCCATAGTATAATTTCAATTTCAGATTTTCGATTTGTTCTTCTGAAACATTATCTTTGAAAACACGATAAAGATAATGATTTGTACCATCGTGATGTACAGCTTCGCATCTCAAATCACCGAGTTTATCAACATACCATTCTGCATAATCACATTCGGTATAAAAACAATCTTTCAGATTGCCTGTATCAAGCATTTTATATCCGCTTACTCTGCCGTTCCATCTGCCTATATCACCGATAATGATAATTGACTGTGAAAGCTGCATATCAAGATTATCCCTTAAATCATTAATATAATCTGAATTAATGTCGTACATCAAATCAAATAATTTTTCTTCACTATAATCGGGATATTCAGATTTTAAATCTTCTTTCCAATCGTTAAAATCAAGGTGCAAATCACTCCACAAAATTCGTCTGTCATTTGTCATCTTGAGTCACCAAGTTCTATGCCTTTAGGCTTATATGGTATTCCTTTATCATCATAATTCTTCGGATCAGCGGCAGGAACTGCCCAACCAAACAGAGAGCCTGCTTTCATTGCTTCATACTGAGCAGGTGTGATTTTTCTTGACTTATTCAGCATATTAACAATTTTCTTGTTTTCTTCTGCATCATCAACGGTGTAGTCGGTTTTGAAATATCCCTCAACTCCTTTTTTGATTAATGCAACCTCATTTGTGCTTTCAATATAGATAAGACAATCATTTGGAAGTGTTGAGCGAAGCGGAATAACAGTATTTCCGTTTCGTTCCATAAGCTCGGCGAATTGGCAAATATGAAACAGATTGATATACTTTTCATCAAAACCTTTTATGGTCTGAAAATGGTATTCATCAACATATCTGCAAATACGGGTATGACTTTCTCCGTTATCAAGTGTGATTTGGATTGTATCTCCGTCTGGAATAGTAAATAATGTTTTGTAATTACTGCTTATAAAGCGTATTCCTTTTTCTGCATTTTTTATATGTTTATCAAATGCTTCTCGCTGATATGCAGTGATAGAAAAACTGTTGTGTTCAGAACTGATGTTACAACATAATAAGAAAGCATAACTACCTGTATCAATTCTGAAACCATAACCATTACTATGCAGATTTAATGGAAATCTGCTGTTAGGTCTTGTAGAACATAACAGTTTCATATCCTCAACATTTCTGATTACACCACGATACTGAGGATCATTCTGCAAAAGGTCAATAACACTGTTTAATGTGTCCTGAAATTCAGGTGTATTACGGCTTTCAACCTCATTACACCAAGTTGAATTAAAATTTTCACCGTCACTGCTGAACTCACTGTGCATATATCCAATGCGCCCGGTAATCATATTTATCTGCTGATTTTGCATGAAACAGTAACGCATTTCATTTTCTTTCATTACTTGCATTGTAATGGTATCAGTTTTCTGTATTATCAATATCACCTCCGAGATATGAATAGAGTTTGCCTGCTTTTGCATATTTTTGTAATTCCATAATTACAGTCAATTCAGGGATAGTAATGCCGTTAATGGCAAGTGCCTTTTCAAGTGATAAAGACTGTAATTCTTTTTCGGTGGTATAGCCGTTTTCAAACAGCTTGTTAAGAACTCTTGATTTGGTCTGAAATGTTGCTTTGCTTCCCATTTTTCGCTTTAGCCTCCTTCATTTCGTCAAGTAATCGTTTCGTACAAAATCCGCAGAAATTGATTGTTCTATCACGGTAATTACACTTTGAGCAATCATATTTCTTTTCACTCATTTTTCAGATTCTTTCCTCCATTGATTTATTTTTTCTTATCTGAGCAAAATACTTTTTTGCCCATTCAGGCAGTTTTTCAGTTTCCATAGTTCCAATAATGTCGTATCTGCGTATATATGTTCCTTTTTTGCTTCCGAATTGATAACCGAATACTTTTGTACCAATGGAATTAGGTCTTGAGCCGTTTCCGCCTGTTACATAAAAAAGTTGATGATTTCCGTTCTGATATTCTCTTGGTAAGGTTTCAGGTTTCAATACAACAACTTTATTTGTTAAGTTCGTATCACTTTGGCAAGGATTACACATATCGGCAGTTATAAGCTCTGCACATTCAATCTGCTGTGACCTGCATAATTCAATCTGTTCTTTTGTCCTGTCGCAATATATCTGCATAACTTCAAGATAGTCATTACACATATAACAATTGACTGCACGAGCAAAAAGGTCATTGTTTTCATAGTAACCACAAAAATATCTGTATTCTGCATTCTTATCCTCCCCAACAATGACCTCTCGTTCACCGACATAAAATGAATGAAGTATCTCATAATCATTTACCATTCGTACATGGCAATGTTTCGCAACAGTAGGCTCGTCATACTCACAAAGTCTTGTTTCTTTAGGAATATAGAATTTGTTATTATCAAGGCAGTAAAAAACATCATAATTTTTAACAGGTGACTGTTTGTAAAAATCTTTGCTGTTAAATTTTATATCAGCAAAATCAATGGTGTCATAATTGATAAATTCCTCAAATACATTTAAGGGTGCATTATATTTGGCGTATGCCTGAAATTTGTATCCGCCATATTCAAAAAAATGTATATCATCTCTCATAGAGCCACACCATCACTTTTAAGCATTAAGGCATTGCCGTTTTCGGTGAACGCATACCAATTTGTATGGTCAAAGTTTGATTTTGAAAGTTTCTTTTTCTTTAACAAACCGCACTTCACAAGATAATTGAAAGAACGCTGTATCTGGTCTTTTGAATAAAAAGGCAGAATGCTCGATGTGATAACTGCTGAACTGCGATACCACATATCACCATTCATTTCCATTACATCTTCCTTATTGTTCAAAATATTTTCCCACACATACTGCATAAGAACGGCACTTCGCACACCGTATCTGACTGCGATGTTTTTATCAAAATAAAACATAGATTCCTCCTTTAGATAAAGTAAAAGGGCAGTTAAAAACTGCCCTTTGTGTTTTAATTATTAATTGTCTTTCTTACGATTTTTAACCTGCAAGAAAATAAAGCCGCCTACAATAAATGCAACCAAACAGATTGCAATAATAGTTTTTGCTGTCATAAATTAGTCCTCCTTCTTAGCCTCCATTTTGCGTATGAGATATGATAATAATACAATGATTCCGAGTGCTGAAAAGCCACCAAGTGATGCCCATAATGCAATATTGCTGTCATCACCGGTCTTTGGAGTGGATGGCTTTTCAGGTACATTGACTTTTACAGTTTGACTTTCATCTTCAATATCTGCGTGTACTGCAATTTCAACATTATCACGATAGAGTGTTTCAAAAACTACAAGTTCTGTAGTTTCCTTGATATACTTGCCATCAAAAGTAAATGAAACAGTTATCTGTCCGTCACTCTTTTCGGGTATAAATACTACTTCACTTGTAACGCTCTTGCCTTTAATCTTGAAAGGTTTTCCTGTTGATTTATCCATTAAAATACCAACAATCTTGTATTCCTTGCCGACTGTGAGATTTCTGTATTCAACAATATCATCAATCGTGATTTCGTCTTTTACAGTAATCTCTTTTTCGCCGCTGATGTTTGCAGTAGTCTGAATCTCAGGCACTTTAACTTTAACAGTCTGTCCCTCGTCATTTATATCGGTATGAACAGCAAGTTTTTTTCCGTCATAGTAAAGATTTTCAAACACAACGAGTTCAGTATCAGCTTTGATATATTTGCTATCAAAAGTGAATTCTACTGTTACAGTTCCGTTAGGCTCTGTCGAAATAAAGGTTGTTTCTGCGGTAATTGCTTCGCCATTGATAACAAGTTCCTTGCCTGTGGTTTTATCCATTAACTCGCCTTTTAGAGTGTACTCTTTATTCGGAATTAAGCTCGTGTATTCAACAGTATCGGTTAATGTGAATACCTCTGTTGCACAGATTTCTTTTTCTCCGTCTACTGTTGCGGTCGTTTTAATTTCGGGTATTCTTATTTTAACACTCTGACCTTCATCTTCAATGTCAGCGTGTACAGCAAGTTCTTTTTTGTCTTTGTAAAGACTTTCAAAAACTACAATATCGGTGTCCTCAGTGATATATTTTGAATCAAAGGTGAATTCAACAGTAGCGATTCCGCTAGGCTCTGTTGGAATAAATGTGGTTTCTGCGGTAATGGTTTCGCCGTTGATAACAAGTTCTTTGCCTGTTGATTTATCCATTAACTTACCCTTAAGCACATATTCCTTATTCGGAATAAGGTGCTGATATTCTACTGTATCAACAAGTGTGAATACTTCGTCTGCAAAAACTTCTTTTTCCTCGTTAATGGTTGCAGTAGTCTTGAGTTCAGGAATTCTGTCATTAACTGCTGTGATTTCAATAATCTGTTCATTTTCAGACACAGTTATATGGTGAATATCATCGGTTGGAAGATAGTTTTCGGCAGGCTGTAATTCCTTTACAACCCAATCACCATATGGGATATTATCGAAAACAAAAATGCCGTTCTCGTCTGTTTCAGCAGTAAGAATGGCATTGTCTTTTATAAGGTCTGTTTCATTCAATCTGAATAAACCGAATAAAGCACCCTCTATTACTTCTTTTGTTTCACGGTCAATCTTTAAGCCTTTGATTGTTCCGTATATCAGCTTGTTTTCAATTATCTGACCAGAATTAAGGCTAATTTTGATTGTCTTAACATTCTGTCCTTTATACTCTGTATTAAAGGTATATCGGGCATTTGAAAGGATATAATGGCTGTCTGTTGCCATTTCTTTTGCGTAGAACTTATAGCCGATTGGCAAGTCGCAGTTAAATGCTAATTTGCCGTTTTCATTACAATAACCATAGGTGATTAAAGCATCTTTAGGAATAATATTTCCGTCTGCTGCCTTAATATTTTCATCAGCATAAATACCGAACTGAACTGAAAGAATTTCATTGCTGTTACCAATATTAAATGTTTCATTCTGTTCCATAATCTTCGCAAGTGAAACAATAACTTTCTGTCTATCGTTATTAACCGAAAGTGCAGTTGATGTGACTTTTACATTCTGACCTGCATAGGTAAGTTCAACATTGTACTGCTTGTTGGCATTGTAGAATGTGGTCGGTGCAGTTTTCTCAACCACAGTGTATTTGCCAAGATAAAGCTGTTTTGATTTTGCAATACCGTCTTTTCCTGTTGTAATTTCGTCAACAAGTTCGCCCTTTTCTGCTCTGACAGTTCCATCAAGAGTAGTTATATCCTCTGCGGCAAAAATCTGAAATACTGCATTTGCAAGATTTCCGTTTTTGTAAACAGGGGTATAGATACCGTTGTTTTCAGAAACAGATGAAAATACTTCGCCTGTTTTTGTAATTTCGATAATACCTTTCTGTGCAATATCTCTTGCCTTAACCTTTACCACAGTTACACCCGTATCGGTTGAACTGTTTTCCTGATTGATACTGAACGAAATAGGGGTTGAATCAAGCACATAACCATACGGCGCTTGTACCTCAACCAACTTATATCCATCTCCGTATGGCAGCTTTTCGGGTGTAATTAAATAGCCTTCACTGTTGGTATAAAATGTGTGAATGGTTGTTACTTCGGGATAGGTGAACTGCATTGAAATTCTATGGTTATTGCTGTCATAAATTTCAAAGGCTGCACCCTCATAAGCAATCTGTTTGCCTGTTTCTTTATCAAGCTTTACTACCTTGAGATAGCTTTCAAAATTAGAGTTATTGATTAAGAACTTATATTCTTTCATATTGGCATTGATAAAGACATCAAAATCCTTAATCTTCTCTCGACCATCCCAACCTTTAGTCTGATGGACTGTATATACACCATAAGGCAGTAATTTTGTGCTTGCAAAACCATCTTCGTCACAGACGATTGTGTCACGCTCATCCTTATCAGCTTTTACAAAAGAGCCTGCTGATTTGAGATATACTTGAAATTCAGCACCCTGCTCAGGTGTTTCAATCTGCGTACTGCCGTCATCGGTGTGCTTAATAATTGCGATTTTGCCCTTTATCGGCATTTCGACAACATCAAGATTTATATTATTAAGTTCGATATTGAATAATCCGGGATCAGCACCGACTTTGTAAATCTTTTCATTTACGAGATAACCCTCGCTTGCTTCAAGTTCTCTTATGCTCCAGTCGGTATCACATACATAATACTTGGTTGTGAATGATGCGTTTTCATCGGTATAATATACATCAATGAGTTCTTCACCCTTGAATATACCATATTTGGCATTGCTTAACTTTGCATCGCCCTGTGCCTTTCCTTTTTCAATATCAGACTTAACTACATGCACTCTGAATTTCTTGAGAATATTGTTAAAGGTGAGGGAAGATGTTTTATTTGGCTCAAGAGTAACAGTCTGTCCATCAGGTGTTACATAACGAATAGGAACAGCTTCCTCCTGCACGGAATATACAATCTTCTTGTTGTTACTGTCATAAACAGGAAGTTCCGTTAAGCGTGCAATTCCTTCATCGTTAGTAGTGGCGGTATATGAACTGCCGTCACTGCCTTTAACACTGAAAGTAAAGCCCTTGACGATACTATCCTCAGAGTTCTTACAAATTTCAATGTTACCTTTATGACGGTCATTAAAAATATCCACTGTTGATGTTTTGTCTGCATCAAGTGTAACAACCTTATTATCGGGTGTTTTGTATCTAATCGGTATATTGGTCTCCTGAACTGTATATGTGATTTTCTTGTTGTTTTTATCATAAACAGGAACATCACTTATAATTGCAATACCATCTGCATTTGTCGTTGCATTGTAGGTGCTGCCGTCACTGCCAGTTACCTTAAATGTGAAATCCTTTACAATCTTATCATCAGAGTTTTTCTGAATTTTAATGTTACCTTTAATGAGTTTATTATTAAAGGAAACATTGGTTGTTTTTCCGTCTGTAACAGTAACAGTTTTGGTTGCTTGTTTTACATAACGGAGAATATCTCCCTCATATATTTCGTAAGTGCCGACAGGGATATTCTTGAGTTCTGCATTACCATTAGCATCGGTAGTCAGATTGTAGGTCTTACCATTGCCCTTAACTGTAAATGGAATGTTCTTAATTATTTCATCTTCTGCAGTTTTGCTGATTTTAATATTACCAAATTCAACCTTAACATCAATTTTGAAATTTTGAGGATCAACATAATTTGAGAACATTAAGTCCTGAACGCTGCCGCTGTCAAAATTAAAGTACACATAATTCATTGTATCAGCATCAAAGTTTTGTCCTGTCGGTAATCCCTGATAAACTTTCTGTGATGCTGAATTAAATGTAACAGCGTGTGTTGAGCAGTTATCTGCAACAGAAATACTCAGCGTGTTTTCACCTTTGGTATGCTTAAAAGTTACATTATTAATCGTCTTTGAAAAAGTCGGATAATACTTTAACACACCATTAGAATCAGTAAGAGTAGTTGAGCCACCGAGATTAATATTCTTTGCTGTGCCGTTAAATGACGGCTTTTTGTTATAATACAAATCAATTAATTTTTCGGTATTTGCTTTCCATTCATTATACAGTGAATTACTCATATATGTGCTGTCCCAAGAACTGCGAGTTGGATTAACACCGAGTTTTTCCCATACATATTGCTGAGTACAACAGGCAGCTATCCATTCTGCTTTTGTGTCAGGTAATCCGTCACCATATTGCAGGGTATATCCAAACGCAATATAATCGGCTATCGTATCATAGGTATTACCTTTGTTATTAACATAAGTTCTGAAATCACTTCCATACTTATATGTGCTGCCATTAGGTGATGTTACACCATACTGACAACAAAATACGATATATGTTTTGCCGTCATATTTTGCGTAATGCATTTCATGTCCGAATTTATCATAACTGCCACTAACAACTCCGAACTGAGCATTACTGTTCATATCGGTAATATATGTTGATGCAAATGATGTCAACGGAAAAGTGGATAAAACCATTAGCAATGACAGTAACATTGTAACAAGTGATTTTGAACACTTTTTAATTTTCGTTTTCATATCATTTTCCTTTCTTTGATGAAATAAAAAAAGAGCCGAATATAATTCGACTCTTTAATAGTTATATATTGAATTTAATCTAAAGTAATTTTCGCAGTGAACTTTCCGCAGTTATGACATTGCTTAACTCTGAAATTTCCTGTTACATTATGACTTCCAAGATAATCATAGGCTTTGTCACTTGCTTCTTCGTAACTGTTTACCCAACCAATCTGACCGACTTCACAAGAATGATGTGTACCGCCTTCATCACACCAATATGGTGCTGATGTTGTTGTAACCTTTTTCGTGGTTGTTTGTTTCTGAGTGGTGGTAACTTTTTGTGTTGTAGTCTGCTTTTGAGTAGTAGTTGATTTCTGCGTTGTTGTTACTTTTTTTGAAATGGTCTGACCTGCTGATTTCTTATCATCAGGCTTTGCTGTAGTGTTTTTTTGAGTTTCTTTCGGCTTAGTTGTTGTAGTTTGAGCAGTAGTATTTTCAGTAGTTGAAATCTGTGTGCTACTTTCATTTTCTGTGACAATTTTACTATTGCTGTTTTCTGTACTACTTGCCAATATAGAAATATTCAAGCTTTCATCAGCGTTTTTGCTAACCTCTGTATTATAGCTGCAACCTACAATCATCATTACTGCAATCAGAGGAATTGCAATTAAACTTAACTTTTTCAAAATAATCACTCCTTCGTATAATAAAATAGTAGTTATTAAAGTCCCTCTCCAAGGACAAATATGCTACA
>CAYNGP010000004.1:0-14188 GCA_964396885.1 uncultured Bacteroides sp.
GATGCTATCCGTGATACGGATGTAACCTCAACAGAGGCCGGCGGTATTACACAGGCAATCGGTGCTTATCAGGTTGAAATCAATGGTGAAAAAATCACCTTCCTTGACACTCCGGGTCACGCTGCATTTACTGCAATGAGAGCAAGGGGTGCCATGGCAACAGATATTGCAGTGCTTGTTGTTGCTGCTGATGACGGTATTATGCCGCAGACTGTTGAGGCTATTAATCACGCTAAAGCAGCAGGTATTGAAATCATTGTTGCTATTAATAAAATGGATAAAGAGGGTGCAAATCCTGACAGAATTTTACAGCAGCTCACAGAACACGAGCTCGTTCCTGAGGAATGGGGCGGTGATGTTATCTGTGTTCCTGTTTCTGCTAAAACAAAAATGGGCATTGATAAGCTGCTTGAAACAATTCTTCTTGTTGCTGAAATGGGTGAGCTTAAGGCTAATCCGAACAGAAGCGCAAAGGGTGTTGTTATTGAGGCTAAGCTTGATAAGGGCAGAGGTCCTGTTGCAACACTTCTTGTTCAGAACGGTACGCTTAATGCAGGCGACATTATCGTTGCAGGTACAGCTGTAGGTAAAATCAGAGCGATGACAGATTACCACGGCAACCATGTTACCAGTGCAGGTCCGTCAGTGCCTGTTGAGATTATGGGTCTGGATACCGCACCGATGAGCGGTGACGAGTTCAATGCCGTATCAGATGAAAAGCTGGCAAGAACACTTGTTGCACAGAGAAGAGAAAAGGCTAAGGAAGAGGAGTTCAGCCTGTTCCAGAAGGTTACACTTGACACCCTGTTTGATACGATTCAGGAGGGTGAAATGAAGGAGCTGAATATCATCATCAAGGCTGATGTTCAAGGCTCTGTTGAAGCAGTTAAGCAGTCACTTCTTAAAATTGAGAATGACGAGGTTAACGTTAAAATTGTTCATGGTGCTGTTGGTGCAGTCAGTGAAAGCGATGTTATGCTTGCAAGCGCATCAAATGCAATTATTGTCGGCTTTAACACTGCAGTTGATCAGACTGCTGCTGATAATGCAAACCGTGATGGTGTAGAAATTAAAAATTATGATATTATTTATGATGCCATTGAAGATATTGAAAGAGCAATGCGTGGTATGAGAGCACCTAAGTATCGTGATGTTGATACAGGTGAGGTTGAGGTCAGAGAGGTTTATAAGATTTCCTCAGCAGGTACTATTGCAGGCTCACTGGTAACCTCAGGTAACATCAGACGTGACGGTAAGGTAAGAGTTATCAGAAAGGGCAAGGAGATTGCCAACGTTAAGCTTGCTAACTTAAAGAGATTTAAGGATGAGGTTAAAGAGGTTTCCTCAGGTTATGAATGCGGTATCAGTCTTGAGGGCTGGGATGACATTCAGGCAGGCGATATTCTTCAGGCATACATTGTTGAGGAATACAGGGATTAATTATGGCAGGATTTCATATTGACAGAATATCAGAGGATATAAAAAGAGAAATTATATCTATTATGCGTGAGCTTAAAGACCCGCGAATCAGCGGAATGTTAACTGTTGTTAAGGTTGAGGTCAGCGGTGATTTGAGCTACGCTAAAGTATATATCAGTGCAATGGAGGGTATTGACGCTGCAAAAAGCTCAGTTAAAGGGCTTGAAAGTGCAGGCGGTTATATCAGAAAGCAGCTTGGCTCAAGGCTTCATTTAAGAAAGAGTCCTGAGCTCAAGTTCATTGCTGATGACTCTATTGCAAAGGGTATGGACCTTTTTGAAAAAATCAAGGAAATAAGTAATGAGAATTGACATTAATCAGTGTGCAGAACTTCTTAAGGATAATGATAATATTTTAATCCTGACCCACGCTCACCCCGATGGTGACACACTGGGCTGTGGATTTGCTCTTTGTCGTGCGTTAATGAAGCTTGGTAAAATCTGTGCTGTCATTAATAGTGATGTGATACCGAAAAAATATAATTATCTTTTTGACGATATTGCACCAATCAGATTTAAGCCACACTATGTCGTGGCAGTTGATGTTGCTACACCGAATCTTTTGGGTGAGCTTGACGGTCAGTACCATATTGATTTGTGTATTGACCATCATGGTACAAATACAGAATATGCAGATAATCTTCTGCTGGAGGATACGCCTGCAGCCTGTGAAATTATGTATGAGGTAATTAAAGCTCTCGGTGTTGAGATAGACAGTAAGATGGCTGGCTGTCTTTACACCGGACTGACTACTGATACAGGCTGCTTCAAGTATGCTTCAACCACTGCAAAAACATATCGCGTAGCTGCTGATTTAATAGAGCTTGGTGCTGACAACGGCACAATCAACCGAGTTATGTTTGAAACAAAAACAAAAACCTATGCAAGTCTTGAACGTATGGCTCTTGAGTCAATGGAATTCTTCGAGAATGATAGAGTTGCCATTATTACAATTACGCAGGATATGTATAAAAAGACAGGTTCAAATGAGCAGGAGACTGAGGCTATTGCACCGCTTACCAGACAGGTTGAGGGGGTTGAAATCGGCATTACCATCAGAGAAAAGACTGACGGCACATGCAAGGCTTCACTTCGTACCTTTGAAACTGTTAATGCTGCAGAGCTTGCAAGGTCTTTCGGTGGCGGCGGTCATAATCAGGCTGCAGCCTGCAGGTTTGAATGCGGTGTTGCTGAGGCTAAAGCTAAGCTTGTTGCAAAATGCGGAGAATTACTTAAATGACAGGTATAATTTGTATCAGCAAGGATAAGGATATAACCTCCTTTGGTGTAGTGGCTAAGGTTAGAGGAATTACCCGTGAAAGAAAAGCAGGGCACACAGGAACACTTGATCCGATGGCAACAGGTGTTTTGCCTGTTATGCTTGGCGGTGCAACACGCTTTCTTGACTATCTTCCTGATAGTGATAAAGGCTACCGAGCAGGTTTTGTGCTTGGCAAAACGACCGACACACTTGACATTACAGGTCAGGTTACAGGCGAATATGAGGTTAATGCAGGCAAAGAAGATGTTGAAGCCGTTTTAGACAATTTCCGAGGTAAAATATCACAGGTTCCGCCTATGTATTCAGCCGTTTCCGTTGACGGCAAAAGGCTTTATGATTTAGCAAGACAGGGTGTTGAGGTTGAACGCAAGGTACGTGAGGTTGAGATTAAAGAGCTTAATCTTGTGGGCGGCAGCGGTAATGAGTATGTTATTGATGTGGTTTGCAGCAAGGGTACATATGTAAGAACACTGATTGACGATATCGGTGCTCAGCTTGGCTGCGGCGCAACGATGACCTCCCTTGAAAGAACACTTGCTATGGGCTTTAAAACAGAGAACTGCGTTACCCTTACGGAATTGCAGAGAAGGAAAGATAATGACCTCGGCTTTGACGATTTGCTGATTGATATTGAAGAAATACTAAAGGCATATGACAGTGTTTATGTGTCCGATGCACAGGCAAGGCGTTTTTCAAACGGCGGTGCACTGGCACTTGACAGAATAAGAAAAAAGCTTGAAACAGGACTTTACAGAGTTTATGCACCTAATGGCCTGTTCCTCGGCTTGGGTGAAGCTTGTTTGGATAAAAATGAACTGGCTGTCAAAAGGCTTTTGGTAAAACGTGATTAGTATGAATAATTCAAAAAATGAAAAAAGAACAGCGGTTGCACTCGGTGATTTTGACGGTATGCACAGGGCACACCAGATGGTTATTACCGGTGCAAGTGATGTTATAATTTATTCAGTGAACAACAGGTTTTCACTAATGCAGAAAAGCATTTTTGAAAAACGCTATCCCAATGTGGTGTTCGCTGATTTTGATGAAATTAAAAATATGAGCGGTGAGGATTTTATTGAAAAAATCCTTATTGATAAGTTCCACGCAGGGATGGTTTTGTGCGGATTTAATTTCCGTTTCGGTAAAAAGGCTATGTGGTCTGCTCTTGATATGAGAAAATATCTGGAAAGCAAAGATGTCTGGGTAAGAATACTTGAGCATCTTGATTTTGACGGCGAGCCTATTTCCTCTACAAGGATAAGGAAAGCACTTGAGGCTGGTGAAATCAGTAAAGCAAATGAAATGCTCGGCTACAATTTCACCTTTGAGGCAGAGGTTTTGCAGGGCGATAAAAGGGGCAGAACGATTGGCTTTCCTACGATCAATCAAAACTACCCTGACAGGCTTGCTCCTGTTAAATACGGTGTTTATGAAAGCCGTGTTTTTGTTGATGGTAAGGAATATAAAGCCTTTACCAATATCGGCAATCGACCAAGCTGGAGGGTTGAAAATACGCTTTGTGAAACACATATTTTTGACTTTAGCGGTGATTTATACGGTAAAGTAATCCGAGTTGAGCTCCTCAGATATTTAAGGGGAGAAAAGGTTTTTAAAAATGTTGATGAATTGGAGGCACAGCTCATTCATGATAAAAGCAGTATTATTTGATTTTGATGAAACACTTCAGGACAGAACTGCTGCCTTTGAAAACTATATGGATACCTTTTTGAATGAATATTGCAGGGGTATCAGCGATGAAGAAATAGAAAAAAGAAAAGAAGAAATGAGAGTCACCGGAAAAGGCGGCTATGTTAACAGAGAAGAATGGTACGCAAGTCTTGTAAAAAGCTGGGGCTGGGAAAATGCTCCGTCAAGTGCTGTGCTGGCAAATCATTATGACACCAAATTCGGTGATCATAATGTTATTTTTCCTGATTCACCAAAGCTTCTTGCTGAGCTGAAAAACAGGGGTTATATTGTGGGTATTATCACAAATGGTCCGTCAATTTTGCAGCATCATAAGCTTGATACAAGCGGACTCAGACCCTATTGTGATATTGTTGTAGTCAGCGGTGATATTGATATTCATAAGCCTGACCCTGAAATTTTCAGATACACAGCAGACAAGCTTGGTCTTGAAACCAGGGAATGTGTCTATGTGGGTGATCACCCCATTAATGATATTCAGGGTGCGGTGGACTCAGGTATGCATGCAATCAGAATGAACTGGGGTTGGTTTAAGGATAAGGACCTGCGACCTGATGTTCCTGTTATTGAAGATATTATAGATGTACTTAAGTTAGTATAATAAAAAGATTGTCTTGACAGATTAAATCTTTTTTGTTATAATACACAAGCCTTTAATTAAAAGGCAATCCTTGTCTGTATTAAGAGATACAGACCATAATGTCCAGAAGGAGGTGCTAAAGAATGGCATTAAGAAATTATGAAATCGTAATGGTTTTCTCTGTTGCAAACGGAGAGGATGCAGTTGAGGCTTTAAAGACAAAGTTTACTGACCTCATCAGCAAAAATGGCACTCTTGGCGAAGTTGAGGATTGGGGTAAGCGCAGACTTGCATATCCTATCAACTACGAAAATGAGGGCTTCTACACTGTTATTAACTTTGCTTGCGATGAAGCATTCCCTGCAGAGCTTGACCGTGTAATCAACATCACTGACGGTGTTCTTCGCTCATTAATCGTTGCTAAAGGCGAATAATGGAGGGCTGATTTATGATTAATTCTGTTGTTTTAATGGGCAGATTAACTTATGAGCCTGAGCTCAGAACAACACCAAGCGGTCTTTCAGTAATCAGCTTCCAGATTGCCTGCGACAGACAGTATCAGGCAAGGGGCGAAGAGAGAAAGGCTGACTTCATTGATGTTACAGCTTGGCGTCAAACTGCTGAATTTATTTCTCGTTATTTCCACAAGGGTTCAATGATTGCTGTTGAGGGTTCAATCCAGACAGAGAATTTCACTGACAAGGACGGTAATAAGAGAAAGTCAGTAACAGTTGTTGCTAACAATGTATCATTCTGCGGCTCAAAGGCCGAGAGCGGTACAACAAATCCTGCATTCTCACAGCCTGCACCAAGTTATGCAAGCGCTGATAATTCGGATTTTGAAGAAATTGTCGATGATGACGACGATTTACCATTTTAAAGGAGGAAACTAACTATGGCATATAATAGAGCCGGTGGTCCTCGCAAGGGCCGCAGAAAGGTTTGCGTTTTCTGTGTTGAAAAGGTTGAAGAAATCGATTACAAAGATGTTACAAGATTAAAGAGATTTGTTTCTGAAAGAGCAAAGAATCTTCCTCGTCGCGTAACCGGTACCTGCGCAAAGCATCAGAGAGAGCTTACCACAGCTATTAAAAGAGCAAGACACATTGCACTTTTACCATATACAGCTGACTAATATGAAATTATTAAACACCCGAAGGTTCATCCTTCGGGTGTTTGTCATTTTGTTTGCTTATGATTCTGCAACGCCTTTTGCATAAACGAAAATTACTGCGCAGGCAACTGCAAAATTAAAAATCAAGCTGATTAAATCATAATTCATTTTAATTTATTTCTGATTTTTTGCAGCCGTGATCTGACAGCAGAGGGAGTTATGCCCATTGCTTTGCCTATTTCCTCGCTGTTATAGCCCTGCAGTGACATAAGAAGCAGATTTTGTTCCTTTGGCTTCAGCTGATAAACAGACATTTTATAATCAATAATATTAGAAAAGCTGTTTCTGTCCATCGGGTCAAAGTCCTCAGGCAGCAGCATGGTTTCAAGCATTAATTTATTTTTGCGGAATTTGTCAAGCTTAACATTTTTTGCAATCTGATAGATTAATGCTTTTTTATTTTCTATTAAATATTTGTTGGGCAGCCATGCCCAAAGCTGCATAAAGGTTTGCTGGGTCAAATCCTCTGCATCGTCCTTGCCGAAATCCTTTTTGAAATACGCAAATATCTTTTTGTAGTATTTGTCATAGATTTCGTTAAAAACGGCTACACTGTTGTCATTATCCATTGTTGATTATTTTGTTGGTTACAAGTGATTTTGCCATAACTGCACTGCGGATTTTTTTACTGCATTCAATATTCTTGCCAGCAATAAAATAGATGTTTTTGCTGAGTATACTTTCCTCCGCTACATCCTTACTAAAAATGATGTCACCGCTGCCGACAATAACCGAGCAGTCCGGCAGAAGCTCAATAAATCTGTTATCAAGCTCAATGTCCTTTGAAAAGATTTTTGCCTCACTGATAGCAAAATTAATTTCAGCCGTAATTCCGCTTTTAGAAATAAAATTAACTTTGCTGTTTTTGTCAATAACAGTTATGCCGCTGGCAATCATTCTGATTGGCTTGGTCAAGCCTTTAATAACAGTTATGCCGCTGACATCATATATTCCGTTTTCATCCTCAAGGTTATTGCTGATTGTTTTTATGCCGCTCATAGTTATTAAGTACTCATTTTCATCAAGCACTAATTCCTCGGCAATTGTTTTTTTCTTAATTGCAGCATATGCTTCAATTAATTCGCTGTCCGGATTTTTTGGCAGAATAACAGTAGCTGCAGTTATTTCATCAATTTGTCTGAGTGCATTTGGTGTATAACTTCTTAAATCAACACTTGCAGCATTGATTTCGTTCTTTTTGTTTTCTGGATTTTTCTTTTTGAATAATGACATATCTATCGTCCTTTCGTCTTTATTTGAAGACCTTCACTTATATAGACGACGAAAAAATGAAAAGTGTCCGAAAAATTTTCAAATTTTTTTATTTATTTCAGTCTTGCCTCTAATCGGTAAATAGGGTAGCCCTGTGATGAGAATTTGTGCTCGTATTCTGTCACAATATTGCCCTCAAAATCACTGTTGTGTAAATCAAGTGAAATATTGGAGAGCTTAAAGCCGCAGGCTGAAAACTGCTCAAGTGAGTACTCAAAAAAGTGCATATTATCTGTTTTTTGACAAATTACGCCCTCATCCTTCATAATTCTTTTGAATATCTCTAAAAAGCGTGGGTTGGTGAGTCTGTGTGCAATGTGTCTGTGCTTTGGAAATGGGCAGGAAAAATTAAGATAAATTTCTTCTGCCGAATTTTCCTCTATATAAGAAGGCAGGTATTCAGCCGTTCCGCAAAGAAAACGGATGTTATCAAGTCCCATTTCTCTGGCACTGTCAATGGCAAGAATTAATACATTCCTGTTTCGTTCCACACAAAGAATATTTTTATCGGGGTTGCACTGTGCAAAGGTGCATCCAAACTGCCCCTTGCCGCTGCCGACCTCTAAATAAACAGGCTTGTCGTTGCCGAATAATTTGCTGAAATTCAGCTTGTGGTCCTCGCTGGCAGCATCGTTATAATTCAGCGAGTCGTTGTGCATGATTGTAAGGTAATCGGTGGATGCATTGATACGCTCCTCCAAATTTTTCTTTCTTTTCATTCTCATAATTTATTCCTCTGTTAAAACGAAAGTTTAGTGCTCGTCGCTGAGCACTGCGTGGGCGCATTTAACGCCGTCAACTGCGGCTGAAACGATACCGCCTGCATATCCTGCACCCTCACCGCAGGGATAAACACCTCTCAGATTGCACTGCAAAAATTCATCTCTTAAAATTCTTACAGAGCTTGAAGAACGTGTTTCAGGTGCAGTTAAAACTGCGTCATACATATTAAAGCCTTTCAGCTTTTTATCCATTTCAACAATGGCTGATTTCATTGTTGCCGATACCTTTTGCGGCAAACATTCGTCCAGGTTTGTAAGTGTTACACCTGTTGGACAGGTTGGATTAACACTGCCGAGTGTTTTACTCTCAATACCTTTAAGAAAATCACCCACAAGCTGAGCAGGGGCATTATAGTTGCTGCCTGCAAGCTTGTATGCTGTGTTCTCAATTTCTCTTTGATAATATATACCGGCCAGTGGGTGCTCACTTGGGAAATCCTTTGGCTCAATACCCACAAGCAACGCCGAGTTTGCATTTTCGCCGTCACGTGCCAGTGAACTCATACCATTAACGATAACGCCCTCTTTTTCACTGGCAGCAGCAACAACTGTTCCGCCAGGGCACATACAGAAGGTATAAGCACCACGCTCGTGAAGTCCGTGACAGGCTAATTTGTAATCAGCAGCACCAAGCTTTGGGTGATCGGCAAATCTGCCGTATTGTGCGGTGTTAATCAGCTTTTGCGGATGTTCTATTCTTGCACCTACTGAAAAAGGCTTCTGAATAATTTCTGCACCCATATTGTACAGCATTTCAACTGTATCTCTTGCACTGTGACCGATTGCCATAATAACACTGTCGGTTTCGATGTCGGTTAATTCACTGTTATGTGAGTAGGTAACACCGTGAACAAAGCTGTTGGCACAAATCAGCTTTTCAAGCTTGCATTGGAGTCTTACCTCACCGCCAAGCTTTTCTATCTTTTTTCTTATATTCTTAACTACAATGACTAATCTGTCAGTACCTATATGCGGCTTTGAAGAATAGAGAATTTCCTCCGGTGCACCTGCCTCATAAAGCTCTTCAAGAATTTTTCTTATGAATGGGCTTTTGATTCCTGTGGTCAGCTTTCCATCGGAGAATGTACCTGCACCACCCTCACCAAACTGAACATTGGACTCTTCATTGAGCACCTTATCCTGCCAGAATTTGTTTACATCCCTTGTGCGTGTGTCAACATCTGTTCCGCGTTCAAGAATAATCGGCTTTAATCCTGCTTCTGCAAGAATTAAGCCGGCAAACATACCTGCAGGGCCAAAGCCTACAACGATAGGTCTAAACTTGCTTGTTCGGTTGTTGACAGGTAGTTCGTATTTATAAGGCTTAACAAGCTGTACCTTGTTTGACTTGCATTTTGACACAATCTGCTCCTCGTCAAGGGTGATGATGACATCAATTGAATATGTAAAATGCACGTCATCCTTTTTTCTTGCGTCAATGCTCTTTTTATAAATAGTATAAGAGTCTATATATTTTTTGTTTATTTTCAGCGTTTTTGCTGCCTTGTCGATGAGCAGGTTTTCTTCCTCATCAAGTGACAGCTTAATTTCATTAATTCTTATCATATGTTTCACCTATATTATCCGCAGCTGTTATTCCGCTGAGCCATGCCTGATTTAGATTAAATCCGCCGCAGGGGAGGTTACCCTCAATAATCTCACCGCAGATATAAATGTTATCAACTAAGTTTGATTTGTAATCAGTCAGTTCGTCAGCTTTTACACCGCCGTTTGTTATCTGTGCAAAATCAAAGCCCTTTGTACCATTGATGATCAGCTTCCAGTTTTTTGCAAATTCAGCCATTTTGTCGGCATTGCCGTCAGCCTGTTTTTCTATGATTGCTGAAAGCCTTGCACCAAGTATTCCTTTTAATGATTTATACTTATTAATATATTCTGCCAAATCAGCAGTACTCATTTCCGGTATCAAATCAAGCACTGCGTGACATTTTTTAGGCTTGTCCGCTATGAAATTCTCACCCACAAAGTGTGACAGATTCATTGTAATAATGCCGGACAGTCCGTAATCGGCAAAAAGCACCTCGCCGTATTCACTGCCCATAACTTCATTATCAAGCAGAATGGACATTTTGCATTTTACCCTGTGACCCTTTAGCTGTCTCGGGTATTTGCTTGGTGATGTCAGCTGAACGAGTGCCGGTGACAACGGTGTTATTTGGTGACCTAAGTCTTTTAAAAGTTTAAAGCCGCTGCCGTCTGATCCTAACTTGTCCTGTGCTTTGCCTCCGCAGGCAATGACAATGTTGTCTGCCATAAAAATGCCCTGATTGGTCGTTATGGTTAAATCGTCGCCAACAGCCTCAGCAGTGCAGTCGGTTATAATTTCTATTCCAAGCTGTTCGCAATTGTCAAGCAATATATCAAGCACGGTTGTCGCTTGATTTGAATAGGGGTAAATCCTGCCCTCTTCATCTGTTCTTGTAACAAGCCCCAGACTGCTGAAAAAATCAAGCACCTTGTCATAGCTGTCGGCAGCTTTGTTTGAAAGGTTACACCTGCCGTTGCCTGTGGCGAGTATCTTCTTTCCCGGTGTGCTCAAACGCTCAAGAACGATTACCTCATGGTTGCTGTTATTCTGTTTAAGCCTTATGGCACAGGCAAGTCCGCTTGCTCCTGCACCGATTATAATTGTGGTCATATCGGCTCTCCTATACAATAGATAGTATTGCGTATATATAATAATATAAAATGTCATTAATTGCAAACTTTTTTACCAAAAATGCTTGACTATAATTTGACTCTGTGCTATAGTAGTTGTACCTCGTAAATAGGTTTAAATTGAGCCGATAGGCCTTATTTTTTTGCCTGTATTTTGCTTTGCGTAGCACGAGGGAGATTATTTATCGAAATTAAAACGGAGGTGCTATTTATGAGAGTTAAGATTACCTTAGCTTGCACTGAATGCAAACAACGCAACTACAACACAATGAAAAACAAGAAGAATTCACCGGACAGACTTGAAATGAACAAGTATTGCCGTTTCTGTAAGAAGCACACACTTCACAGAGAAACAAAGTAATAGGAGGACGAAAATGGCTGAAGAAAAGAAGACTTCAAAGAAGGCTGAAAAAGCTGATAAGTCCAAGGACACAAAAAAGAAGTCAAAGAAGAATCCTTTTAAATCCATTGCGTCATTCTTTAAAAGTGTAAAATCAGAGGGCAAGAAGGTTGTATGGGCTAAGCCAAAAGAGGTGCTTAGAAATACAATCATCGTTATCATTGTCTGTGCTATCGTTGGTGTGGCAATTTATGCCGTTGACACTGTTCTTTCTCTCGGAATGAAGGGTGTTAAGAACCTTGCTGACAAGGAACCTACATCTGCTTCACAGGATGTTGATTCAACAGCAGACGACGATGATGCTGAAGATGTCGCTGATGAGGAAACCACTGCTGAAAACACAACAGAAGCAGCCGAGTAATTATTTGCAGTTTTTGTTAAGTATTTTATTTCGGGAGGCTTGTTATTAATGGAAGAAGCAAAATGGTATGTTGCACATACTTTCTCAGGCTATGAGAACAAGGTAGCAAGCAACATTTTAACAGTTGTGGAAAATCGTAATCTTCATGACCTTATTCATGAGGTTGCAATCCCAACAGAAACAGTTAAGGAGCTTAAAAGCGACGGAACTGAAAAGGAATACCAAAGAAAGCTGATGCCTGGCTATGTTTTCGTTAAGATGGTAATGACTGATGACAGCTGGTATGTTGTTCGTAACATCCGCGGCTGCACCGGTTTTGTTGGTCCTGAGGGTGAGCCTATGCCGCTTACTGATGAAGAGGTTAAGAACAATTGCCTTGAAAAGGTTAGTGTTGAGGTTCAGTATGAGGTCGGCGATTTAGTTAACGTTATCGATGGTCCGTTGGAGGGCTTCTCAGGTACTGTTGATGAAATTGATATTCCTAACAACAGCGTTCACGTTACCGTGTCTATGTTCGGCAGAGAGAACACTGTTGAGTTTGAGCTTGACCAGCTTGAAAAGGTCGATGAATAAATTTCAGTAATTCGCAGTATATCTGCTTATTATCATTGTAGGTGAAATTGCCGTTTTGCCTATGATGGTGGGAGAGATTTTAAATCTCGCCATTTACCACATTTTTAGGAGGAAATTATTATGGCACAGAAGGTAGTAGGTTTAATTAAACTTCAAATTCCTGCCGGAAAAGCTACACCGGCACCACCTGTTGGTCCTGCTCTTGGTCAGCATGGTGTAAACATTATGTCATTCACAAAAGAGTTCAATGAAAGAACAAAGAATGATGTTGGTCTTATCATCCCTGTTGTAATTACAGTTTATGAAGATCGTTCATTCACATTCGTTACAAAGACACCACCTGCAGCAGTTCTTATCAAGAAGGCTTGCGGCATCGACAAGGCATCAGGTGTTCCGAACAAGAACAAGGTTGCTACAATCTCTAAGGCTGATATTCAGAAGATTGCAGAAACAAAGATGCCGGACTTAAATGCAGCTTCACTTGAGGCAGCAATGTCAATGATCGCCGGCACAGCACGCAGCATGGGTATAGTAGTAGAAGACTAATTCCCTTGTGGGAGGAAGTATCCGATTAACCACTGGAGGTAATTTAATATGAAACATGGTAAGAAATATACAGACGGTGCAAAATTAGTTGACCGTTCAAATTTATATGAAACAGCTGAGGCTCTTGATCTTTCAATCAAGACTGCAACAGCTAAGTTTGATGAAACTATTGAGGCTCACATCCGTCTTGGCGTTGACTCACGTCACGCTGACCAGCAGGTACGTGGTGCAGTTGTTCTGCCAAACGGTACAGGTAAGGATGTAAGAGTTGCAGTATTCGCTAAGGGTGACCTTGCAAAGGCTGCTGAGGAGGCTGGCGCTGACGTTGTTGGTGATGCTGACCTCGTTCAGAAGATTTCAGGCGGCTGGATGGATTTCGACGTTGCCATCGCTTCACCTGATATGATGGGCTTTGTTGGTCGTCTTGGTAAGGTTCTCGGTCCTCGTGGTCTTATGCCATCACCAAAGGCTGGCACAGTAACAATGGATGTTGCTAAGGCTGTTCAGGAGGCTAAGGCTGGTAAGATTGAATACCGTCTTGACAAAACAAACATCATTCACTGCCCAATCGGTAAGGCTTCATTCGGCGCTGATAAGCTTATGGAGAACTTCAATGCTCTTCTTGATGCTATCATCAAGGCTAAGCCTGCAGCAGCAAAGGGTCAGTATATTAAGTCAGTAGCAGTTGCTTCAACAATGGGTCCTGGCATCAAAATCAATCCTAACAAGGTTGGTACTGCAGCAGCTTCTGCTGAGTAATTTAAGACTTTGGTATTGACAGGGCGATTGCCTTGTGTTAAAATACAATAGCTGTTCAGCCAAAGACAGTAGGTGCAGCCTTGCTGCGTAAGTGTATCGCCTACCGAGGAATGAACTTTCAACTAACTCATGTTTATTGATTGTTACGTGCATTCCATTTTCTTTGGAATGCACTTTTTATTTAGCTGATACAGCCATAAAGCCCGCATTCGCGGCAAATATTTATGGAGGTTAAATTAATGCCAAGTACAGCAATTCTTGAAAAGAAAAAGCAAATGGTTGCTGACCTTTCAGAGAGAATTAAGAATTCTTGTGCAGGTGTAGTTGTTGACTACAAGGGTATTAACGTAGAGGATGACACAAAGCTTCGTAGAGAGCTTCGTGAAGCCGGCGTTGAGTACACAGTAGTTAAAAACTCAATCCTGGGCAGAGCAGCACAGGATGCTGGTCTTGAGGGTCTTGATCCGGTTCTTGAAGGTACAACAGCAATCGCAACATCAACAGATGATTACGTAGCATCAGCACGTATTCTTGGTAAGTATGCTGACACTCACAATAACTTCTCATTAAAGAGCGGTTATTTGGATGGTGAGGT
>CAYNGP010000004.1:14198-56283 GCA_964396885.1 uncultured Bacteroides sp.
ACATTAGAGAAGCTCATCGCTTTGTCAAAGCTGCCATCAAGAGAGGTTCTTCTTGCTACAGTTTGCAACGTATTCAATGCACCTATCGCAGCTTTTGCTCGTGGAGTTCAGGCTATCGTTGATAAGGGCGGCGTTGAGGCTTGCGAAAAAGCTGAAGAGGCAGAGGCTCCTGCTGAGGACGCTCCTGCAGAAGCACCGGCTGAGGAAACAGCTGAATAATTAAATCAAAAATTTTAACTTAAAAATATCTTTTAACGGAGGAAAATAAAATGGCATCAGAAAAAGTTACAGCAATTGTTGAAGAGCTTAAGGTTCTCACAGTTCTTGAGCTTTCAGAGCTCGTATCAGCAGTAGAAGAAGAGTTCGGCGTAAGCGCTGCAGCAGCAGTAGCAGTAGCAGCACCAGCAGACGGCGGTGCAGCAGCAGCTGACGAGAAGACAGAGTTTGACGTAGTACTTGCAGAAGTAGGCGGCAACAAGATTCAGGTTATCAAGGCAGTTCGTGAAGCAACAGGTCTTGGCCTTAAAGAGGCTAAGGAGATTGTTGACGGTGCTCCTTCAACTATCAAAGAGGCTATGCCAACAGCTGACGCTGAGGCTCTCAAGGCTAAGCTTGAAGAGGCTGGCGCTAAGATCGAACTTAAATAAGTTCAATTTAATAGCTAATCAAAAGGACTTGGTTTTACCAAGTCCTTTTTTGTTTATTTAATTTTTGGCTATTAATATACAAATTCTATAATTTGAAATATTCATTGTACCCCATAGTTATAAAAGATTCACTCAGCTATTGAGTAATTGTCAATATAGTTGTTACTATGTAGTATAATCTATTTTGGTGATGAAATGTTGAAAGCAGAAGATATTGTAGATGTTCTAATAGAAATAAGAGATGTAAGAAAATGGACAAATTATAAAGTTGCTGTTGAAAGTGATTTACCTGTGAGCACAATAGCAAATGTCTTTAATAAAAAAAAATATGCCACAGCTTGATACTCTGCTGGCAATTTGCAGAGGTTTTGGTATAGCTCCATACCAGTTATTTGGTAAAACAGAAAAGTATGAAAAGCTATCTGAAGAGGAAGTTGAAATTATAAAGTTGTGGAATAAGCTTGACACGGAAAGTCAAGAAACACTAAAGAACCTAATTCGTTTGTTAAGTTGAAAGACTCAATAAATAAAAAAGATACTGCCCTTAATTGGTCAGTACCTTTTAATCTCTGTTATATGGTGCAGGGGTGTTTGTTAAGCCTGCAATGTAATCAATCGTTACATCATAAAACTTCGCCAGCATTACGATGAACTCAAATGGTGGCTCTCTTTTGCCCTGCTCATAGTTGGTATATGTTGTTTTGTGCATTTTTAATAATTCAACAAGCTGGTCCTGTGTCAAATCACGATCTTCACGTAAATCGCGTATTCTTGGATAGTATTGCATAATAACACCTCGTGGAATTATTATTGCACATTTAATGATTTTTACTTGACAAAATACATCATATGATGTATAATGCGAATTGAAGACGAACCGACTTTGTCTTCATAGATAATTACTTTTCTAAAAGAAAGACTCTTACGATACGTTATAGGTATCAAAAAAGCTCAGCGTTTATGCGCTGAGCTTTTTTCTGCTTATTATAAAATTGAAAATCTGAATTCGGTTGTTGTTGTGAATTCCTCATTTGCCTCAACATATTTGAATGGGAAATTGCTGTGGTTGAGTGCATCGGGATAAAACTGTGTTTCCAGTGCCGCACCTCTGCGGAACTTTACAATGCTGTCGCCCTTACCAAGTGTGTAATCTTTTTCAAGCCAGCCACCGCAATAAAGCTGAACACCGGGCAGGTCTGTCCAGACCTCCATTTTTCTTCCGCTTTCCTCGTCTGCAAGGATTGCTGCCTGTGACATTTTTCCGATTTCGGTATTGCGCAGGCAATAGTTGTTGTCATAGCCGATACCGTCAATGATTGCTCGGAAAGGCTCGTCAATTTTATCACCGATTTTGTGCATTGTGGTAAAGTCCATCATTGTGCCTTTAACCTCGCCAAGCTCGCCTGTAGGCAGCTGACTGTCATCTGTTTCAGTGAAATAGTCGGCATTAATCTGCAATAGATGATTTTCTACAGTTTCATCAGGATTGCAGGATAAATTGAAGTATGAGTGGTTCGTTGGGTTAGCAACAGTCTTTTTGTCAGATAAAACCGTGTAATCAAGTCTGAGCACATTGTCATCTGTAAAGGTGTATTTTACTGTTAATTTAAAGTTACCCGGGAATCCGTCCTCCATATCAGGTGAAGAGAATGAAAACGTAACGCTGTTGTCACCAACTTCTTCAACCTGCCAAAGATTAAAGCTGAAGCGTCCGCCGCCGTGGAGAGTCCAAGTGCCCTGATTTTGAGGTGTGTGGTATTCCACACCGTCAATGCTGAATTTTGCATCACGGATACGGTTTGCGTATCTGCCTACAAGCAGTCCCTGATAGCCTAAATCGGGATTAACATAATGCTCAGGTTCATCAAAGCCAAGCACAACGTCACCCATAACGCCATTTTTATCAGGTACACACAGTGATTGAATACCGCCGCCAAGTGTCATAAGTGATACACTTGCACCGTTTTTATTTGTTATTTTATAAAGCTCTACATCTTTGCCGTTTAATTTGCCGAAGATTGATTTTTCAATGCTCATATTAAATACCCCTTAATTAATATTTAATTAAAGTATAAGATAAAATATGAACAAATTCAATACTTTCTTGACTTTTGCTTATAATATAAGTATTTTATTAGTATAAGATTTAAACATAATGTTATATATAGGAGTGATAAGCTTGGATAAATTCAATATGCTTTTTACAGGCGGTATAAGATATATTTTGCCGATATTTGCGATAATCATTATTGCAACTTGTGTTATATCGCTGTTCAGGAACAGACCAAGGCTTCATAAGCTGGCACAGCTTGTTAATGAAAATGACGGCTCTGTGATTGACATCGACAGATGGGAAACCTCTATCGGCAAAAGTAAATCAAATGATATTGTTCTGCCGCAGGAGGATATTTCACGCTTTCACGCAGTTATTGCAAAAAAGCAAAAGGAATGGGTGATAACCGATACTTTTTCCAAAACAGGCGTTCTTGTCAATGACGAACAGATTGAAGGTCAGGCCACAATTGAGGATGGCGATATTATCACAATCGGCACAATTCCACTTAAATTCCTGTGTGCCGAGGCATTGTCAAGTGAGCTGAAAACACAAATCAGAAATGAGGCAGCACAAATGAATAATCAGAACAATCCGGTTAACAGAAATATTGCATACGCAGTTTTGGTTGATGCTAAAACACACAGACCTGTTTATTTGAGAAAAAAGGATGTTTTAATCGGCAGGGGTGACGATGCGGATATTCAGATAAGCCTTGATACAGTCAGCAGCCGTCACGCTCGTATTCATCTTACAAGTCAGGGCTGGGCATTATCTGACCTTCATAGCCACAATGGCACAAAGCTAAACGGCAGATTTATTACTGAGCCGCAGCTTATTTTTGATATGGATATGATTACCTTTGGTGACAGGGTGTTCATTTTCTACGAACAGTAAAAGCAAGGAGTGAAAATTAATGGCGAATACGGCAAAAAAAGTTAAAAAAATGCCCCATATCAAGCCGATAAATAATTTTGTAATGCTTCTTGTGTTATCTGTTTTTCAGCTAATAACAGGCTACAGTGCAGCTGCAGCAGGCGAGGCGTTTGCAGTTAAGGTTATACTGTCGGTTGCAATTCTGATTGCACTTGAATGGGTTTATGTTTCGGTATTCTATTTTATTTTGCACAGGCGAAATTTTGAGCTTGAGTTTATTGCGTTTTTCCTGACAGGAGTCGGTCTGACTGCAATTGGCTCAGTGGCACCTAATGCCTGCTTTAAACAGCTGATTATAGCTGTTTGCGGTGTTATAGGCTTTATCGTTTTAGTGTTTATTTTAGGTGATATAGAGCTTTGTATGAAGCTGCGATTACCTGTGGCAATCGGTGCAATTGTTCTGCTTCTCCTTAATCTTATCATCGGTAAGGTTAACCATGGTGCACAGAACTGGATTGAAATAGGCGGTATAACCATTCAGCCATCTGAATTTGTTAAGGTTGCATTTATTTTTGTTGGTGCGGCTACGCTTGAAAAAATTCAGACATCCAAAAATATTATTAAATTTATTGCATTTTCAATTGCCTGTGTTGGAACACTTATATTAATACGTGATTTTGGTACAGCACTTATTTTCTTTATTACATTTTTGATTATTGCCTTTATGAACTCAGGTGATTTTAAAACTATCGGTCTTGCGGTTTCTGCTGCAGGTTTGGGCGGTGCTATTGTAATTAAGTATAAAAGCTATGTAACAAACCGCTTTGCTTCCTACAGGCATATCTGGGATAATAACGATATTATCTATGGCAATGGCTATCAGCAGACACACGTGCTTACGGGTATTGCATCAGGCGGATTGCTTGGTCTTGGTATCGGTAATGGTAATGTAAGACATTATCTGCAGGATTACCTTACAATAACCGATGATATTTTCGGTCTGGTTTGTGAGGAGTGGGGATTCCTTTTCGGTATTATTTTGGTTCTTTCTTTTGTTGCAATTGCAGTTTCAGCACTGGTTAACTCTATTGCGGCAAGGTCAACCTTTTATTCAATCTGTGCTGTTGCAGGGGCAGGCATGCTTTTGTTCCAGACGGCACTGAATGTTTTTGGTATAACAGATGTTTTGCCGCTTACAGGTGTAACACTGCCATTTGTAAGTCAGGGCGGCAGCTCAATGATTAGCTGCTGGGCGGTGCTTGCTTTCATCAAGGCATCCGACATCCGCACCTATAGCTACCTTGGCGGAGTTAAAGGAGGTGCCAAAAAGAAATGAAAATGATAACAAGACGAGGTCTTTTTCTGCTCATTTTAATTGTTGCCTTTATCGGCGGTATCGGCTTTTTGACATACAGCGTTATGAATGACGGCTCAAAGTGGGTTATGATGCCCTATAACAGCCATTTGTATTATAATGGAGAGTTAACAGGTGCAGGCAAAATTACTGACACAAAGGGCATTGTACTGGCTGAAACAGTTGACGGCAAAAGAGTTTATAACGAGTCAAAGGTTACAAGAAAAAGCACCCTTCATACAGTTGGTGACACTGCCGGATTTATTTCAACAGGTGTTCAGACTGTCTATAAATCAAAGCTCACCGGTTATAATGCTTTAACAGGTGTTTATTCTGTTATGAAAAACGGCAGCGGCAATGATTTGGAATTGACCATTGATGCAGACGTGTGTGATGTGGCATATGATGCACTCAGTGATTACAGTGCAGGTTGTATCGGTGTTGTTAACTATAAGACAGGCGATATCGTTTGTATGGTATCAACTCCAAGCTATGATGTTGAAAATAAACCGAGTGATATTGACACAAATGAATATTACAATGGTGCATATATCAACAGGCTTTTGGGCGGCTTATACACACCGGGTTCAACCTTTAAGCTGGTTACTGCTATTTGTGCTGTTGAAAATATTCCTGATATTATGAGCAGAGAATTTAACTGTGTTGGCGAATATGACCCGGGAAAGGGTAAGCCCATTGAATGTAACGCATATCACGGTCATTTAAGCTTTAAGGAAGCCTTGGCTAAATCCTGTAATTCTGTTTTTGCAGAGATTGCAATTGAGCTTGGTCCTGAGAAATTAGCAAAAACTGCTCAGGATTTAGGCTTGACTTCAGCCGTATCAATCAGCGGTGATATCAGTTCTCTGCAGGGTAAATTCTTCCTTGAAAAGGGTGATGCAGATGATTATATCGGCTGGACAGGAATAGGTCAGGGTGACACAAGAATACCGCCAATCGCAATGCTGAGGCTTGTGGGTGCTATTGCAAATGACGGCAAGGCTGTATCCTATAACCTTGTTGACTCTTTGTTTAATAAGGCAGGCAAGGCACTTGATCTGGAATTCACAAGACGTGAAACAGAGCTTCTCAGCAGTGAAACTGCGGCACAAATGAAGAGCCTTATGAGGAATAATGTTATTGAACAGTACGGTGATTATAATTATGAAGGTCTTAACCTTTGTGCAAAATCAGGTACTGCTCAGATAGATGAAATCAATTCAAACAATACTGCATGGTTTGTGGGATTTATGGATGATGATAAAAATCCATATGCTTTTGTTGTTATGGTTGAAAAGGGTAATTCCGGCTCACAGACAGCAGGACCGATTGCAGGTAAGGTACTCAACGCACTGGTTGGGTAATGAATAGTAAACCACGGTTCGGATTTCTACTCATTGCCTAATAAATAAGGATGTAAAATGGATTTAGAGATTATTAATGAAGAGCAGCAGGAAAAAGCGTTGCTCATTTCAGTTGACACAGGTGATTATGATGCCGATGTGTCAATTGCAGAGCTTGGCGAGCTTGCCAAAACAGCAGGTGCTGAGGTTGTTGGCGAAATGATACAAAAGCGTCCGACTATTGAAGGCGCAACCTTTGTTGGCAAGGGCAGGCTTGAGGAAATTGCCGAATTCTGCGAAAATAATGAAATTGATCTTATCATTGCCGACGGCGAACTGACGCCTGTTCAGGTCAGAAATATTGAGGACAGAACAGATACAAGAGTTGTTGACAGAACAACGCTTATTCTTGATATTTTTGCAGGCAGGGCAAGGTCTAAGGAGGGCAAGCTGCAGGTTGAGCTTGCTCAGCTGAAATATTCCCTGCCAAGGCTGACCGGTAAGGGCACAAGCCTTTCAAGGCTTGGCGGCGGTATCGGTACAAGAGGCCCCGGTGAAACCAAGCTTGAAAGCGATAAAAGGCATATAAGACGTAAAATTCAGTATATTAAGGAAGAACTTGCTGACGTTGAAAAACGCAGAAATATGCAGCACAGCCGCCGAAAAAAGAATGGGGTGCAGGTTGTGGCAATCGTTGGATATACGAATGCAGGCAAATCAACGCTTATGAACAGACTTACAGATGCAGGTGTTCTGCAGGAGGATAAGCTGTTTGCTACGCTTGACCCAACTGCAAGAAAATTGTATTTGCCAAACGGTCAGCAGATTATGATTGTTGACACTGTTGGATTTATCAGCCGTCTGCCGCATCAGCTTGTCGATGCCTTCCGTTCAACATTAGAGGAGGCTACCTTTGCAGATGTTATACTCAATGTTTGCGATGCATCAAGCGAGGAATGTCATAATCATATCAAAACCACAAATGAAATACTTGAGGGTCTGTTTGATGATGGTATTATCCCGGTGCCTGTGATTAATGTGTTTAATAAATGTGATGTGGCACAGTCTGCTGAGGATAAAATATATTTCTATGGCAGTGGCAGCGCTTGTGTTAAAATCAGTGCGAAAACCGGTGAGGGCATTGACGATTTGCTGCTTGCTGTTCAGAATGCACTGCCCCAAACAAGGAAAAGGGTTAAACTACTGCTGCCTTTTGACAAGGGTGCTGTTGCAGCAAAAATAAGGCAGGACGGTGTTGTTCATTCTGAGGAATACACTGAAAATGGACTTGTTATTGAGGCAACTGCAGAAATTTCATTTTTAGATACAATTAAAGATTATATTATTTGATTTTGCGTCATAGAATTACTTAGGTGATTTTATGAAAATGCTTACTTTAAAATTAAAACCAAAAACGATTTTCGGTGTTATTCTGACAATAACAGGTATAGTCGTTATTGCGATTACCTTTGTCACAAATCACGTCGGCAGTGAAAGTAAAAGTGTTTCTGCCATAATCAGTGCATCAACTGACGAGGAGCGAAGAAGCTATCTTGAAAGTATGGGTTGGGAAACAGACACTGAATTTGAAACAAAGGAGCTTACCATACCTGAAAGCTGGAACAATGTTTATAACGATTATAACGAGGTTCAGTTAAATCAGGGCTTTGATCTAAGCGAGTATAAGGGTAAAAAGGTTACGCTTTACACTTATACCATAACAAATTACAAGGATTTGTCAGAGGGTGTTGTTGCCGATATGCTTGTTTGTGACGGCAATTTAATCGGCGGTGATGTTTGCAATACCTCGGCAGAAAACGGATTTTTAGTAGGATTTAACGGTAATTAATGGAGAGAATTGATAAAATTATTTCAGTAGCATTAGGTGTTTCACGAGCCGATGCAAGACCCTTGATTAAGCGAGGGCTTGTATCGGTTAATGGTGCTGTTGTTAAAGATATAGGCTTTAAAGCAGATGAAGTGAATGATGTTATCTGCCATAAGGGTGAAAGGCTTTATTACAGTAAATTTGTTTATATTATGATGAATAAGCCAAAGGGCGTTATATCGGCAAGTGAGGGTGGAAAGGAAAAAACAGTTGTTGATATTCTGCCTGATCATATGAAGCGAAAAAATCTTTTTCCTGCAGGAAGGCTTGATAAGGATACAACCGGATTTGTGCTGATTACGGATGACGGCAATTTTGCACATACGATTTTAAGTCCTAAAAATCATATCCCTAAAACTTATATAGCAACACTGGACAAGCCCTTTGATGATAATGTGGTAACTGCCTTTGAAAAAGGTGTTGAGCTTAAAGATGATTTGTGTATGCCTGCCAAAATCAGCTGCGTTGATGGTGATTATACCAAGGCGTTTGTTACAATTAAACAGGGTATGTATCATCAGATAAAGCGAATGTTTAAAAAATTCGGTTTAACTGTGACGGAACTTGAAAGAATAAAAATGGGAGGCCTTGAGCTTGATAAAGAGCTGAAGCAAGGTGCGTGTAGGTACATAACACCAAAAGAGCTTGAATTGATAAAAACCTCTGAACAACTATAAATTGAAATGTGAAAATATTTTCTTACTATATATTGTGTTATATGGTGTCGAAAAATTTTATTTATGCAACTATAACAAAAAAATATATATTTTTTTGTTAAAATAGTTGCAAATTCGTTAAACGTCTTGTATAATATTAACAAGATAAGCATAAAATTTTTGTGCAAGATTTTTGCACGTTTTTCTCAGTAATTGTGTTTGACGCTTTATAACATGAATTTTAATCAGATTAGAGGGGTGTATATCAATGCCTAACAGATTATTTCAAGGAATAATTAATCAAATGCGTGATGCCATTGACCGCACAATCGGTGTAGTTGATGAAGCAGGAACAGTAATTGCCTGCAGTGACCTGGGTATTATCGGTGAGATTCGTAAGGGTGTAATTGCAGCCGGTGTATTCAACGGAACACAAACCTGTGTTGATGATTCAACCTACACAACCTTCGATGTGCTTATCCGTCCGGAATATGCTGTTTTTGTTGACGGTACTGACGAGCTCAGCAGACGTTATTCTCAGATTATTGCAGTTGCTCTTGATCAGATTAAACAAAACAATGACGAAAAATTTGACCGTTCAAATTTTGTCAAAAATGTTATTTTGGACAATATTCTGCCCGGTGATATTTATATTAAAGCGAGGGAGCTTCATTTTAACAATGACGCTTCACGAGTTGTATTTTTAATTCGTACAACACAGGATACGGATGTATCTGTTTTTGATATTATTCAGAACTTTTTCCCTGATAAAACCAAGGATTTTGTCATCAGCATCAATGAAAATGATATTGCTCTTATCAAAGAGGTAAGACCTAATGTTGACGGCAAGGATTTGGAAAAGCTTGCCCGTTCAATTAATGACACACTGCTTTCAGAATTTTATTGTAATGCAGTTATCGGTATCGGCACCTGTGTTACAGGTGTTAAGGAGCTTGCACATTCATTTAAAGAAGCACAGGTTGCTCTTGAGGTCGGCAAGGTTTTTGATACTGAAAAAACAATTGTCAGCTATGAAAATCTTGGTATTGCAAGACTTATTTATCAGCTGCCAACAACACTTTGTGATATGTTCTTAAAGGAAGTGTTCAAGCGCGGTTCAATTGATTCACTTGATCAGGAAACACTGTTTACCATTCAGAAATTTTTTGAGAATAACTTAAATGTTTCTGAAACCTCAAGAAAGCTGTTTGTTCACAGAAATACGCTGGTTTACAGACTTGAAAAAATCAAAAAGCTCACAGGTCTTGATTTAAGAGAATTTGATGATGCTATTGTATTCAAAGTAGCACTTATGGTTAATAAATATCTTGCTTCAAGTCCAATCAAATATTAAGGTTAAATGATTTGCAGAACGTTTTTTATAAACGTTCTGCTTTTTTATATGCTGTTTTGATGCCGTAATGATGTATAATAATTATTGTGAGAAGCTGATGTAAGGAGGCGTTATCATGAATAAAATTTTAATCGTTGAGGATGAAAAGCCTATAGCAAATTTAATTCGGCTCAGCCTTTCTAAGGAAGGGTACTTGTGTACCTGTGTTTATGATGGTACACAGGCTGCCGATTTGCTTGAGGAAAACCGATATGATTTGATTCTGCTTGATGTTATGCTGCCCGGATATGATGGGTTTACGCTTATGGAATATATACGCCCAATGGAAATTCCTGTTATATTTATAACGGCAAAAAGCAATATAAATGACCGTGTAAAAGGGCTTCGTGCAGGGGCAGAGGATTATATTGTAAAGCCCTTTGAAATCGTTGAATTGCTTGCAAGGGTGGATGTTGTTTTAAGGCGTTACAGAAAGCTTGACTCAGTAATTCATATCGGCGGCTTGTCTATAGACACTTACTCACGCCGTGTTGTCAGGGATGAAGAGGAAATTCGTCTGACACCCAAAGAATATGAGCTGTTACTGCTTTTTGCGCAGAATCCTAAAAGAGCGATGTATCGTGAAACGATTTATGAGCGTGTATGGGGTGAGGAATTTCAGTATGGAAGTAAAACAGTTGATTTGCATGTTCAGCGTTTGCGCAAAAAAGTCGGCTGGGAAAAGCAGCTTCAGGCGGTTAATAAGGTAGGCTACAGACTGGAGGTGTAATGTGAAATTTTCTGTTAAAATTATGCTGTCTATGCTTTGTTTGTTGTCATTGCTTTTTGGTATCGGCGGCAGTCTGATGATTTCTCTTTCATTTAATGATTCGTTAGAGCGAGAACGCAGCTCTGCCTATAATTCATATCAGATGGTGCTTGGAACTCTGCAGATTGTTAATGGTATAGATCAGCAGATTGATTATGATGATATAGGTGATATATTAAAACAGCTTTCAAATAAAAAGGCTGATTCGTGGACCGCACTCAGGCTTTATAATTCAGAAAAATCTGTATATGAGGACGGTATATTTGATTTTTCATCAATTCATGAGAATGAGCTTGCAAAGCAGAATGTGATTCAGTATCTTACAGAACATGACGGCAGGCAGTATTTGATTATGTCAGGTACGCTGGAGGTTGGCAAGGAAACCCTGTTTCTTGATATGGCATACAATATCTCACCTTTATTTGAGTCACGCAGTGCACAGGAAAAGGTTTATCAGGGCGTTTTTTTGTTTTTAATGGTGCTGTGTGCGTTGCTTTGCTATAGTATTTCACGCATACTTACTCGTCCGTTGTCAGAACTTTCAAAAACCTCTCGTGCTATTTCAAAGGGCAGTCTTTCAAAGCGGTGTGATATTAAAACCAATGATGAGGTCGGAACGCTTGCCCGTGATTTTAACGCAATGGTTGATGCTTTGGAGGGTAACATAAAACAGCAGGAGCAGTTTATCAGCAGCTTTGCCCATGAAATGAAAACACCAATGACTTCCGTTATCGGTTATGCAGATTTAATCAGAGGACAAACGCTCAGTGACCGGGAAATATACGAGTCTGCAAATTTTATTGTTTCGGAAGGCAGACGGCTTGAGAGCCTGTCGCAAAAGCTTTTGGAATTGTTTGTCGTTAAAGAAAATGGTGTAAAGCTTTCTTCCGTTAATCCTGCTTTGCTGATTGAAGAGCTTGTTCATCATTTTGCACCGATTTATAAGAAGCAAAATGTTATGTTAACCTGTGAATGTGAAAACGGAAGCTGTCTTTTAGACAGTGATTTGGTTAGGTCACTGCTGATTAATTTGTGGGATAATGCCAGAAAGGCTATGGATGATAATGGCGGAACTGTTTTTGTAAAATCAGTTATGCTCACTGACGGCTGCAGAATTATTGTCAGTGATAATGGACACGGAATCCCGGATGAATCGCTTTCACATCTGACAGATGCTTTTTATAGAGTTGACAAATCACGTTCCCGTGCGCAGGGGGGTGCAGGTATTGGTCTTGCCTTGTGTAAGGAAATTGCGGCTGCCCATAATGGCAGCATAAAATTTGAAAGTGAATTAGGTATCGGCACAACTGTTACTGTTGAGCTGAAAGGAGGCATTTGATGAAATTTGCAAAAAGAATATATGCTATTGTTCTTACATTTTTGCTGATTATTGTCGGATTGTTTCTTCCTAATTTGTCGTCGTCAATGCTTGATCATCATCTGAGTACCCAAATCAAACAAATGGACAACAACAGCATATCCCTTTCACTTTCGGATAATATGGAAATTCTGGAAAGTGTTGATTTGTTTTATAAGCTTTTGTATAACGATGATAAGAATACTGCAGTTTATGACACGAATTCGGTATGCGGTAATTTTTCTGCAGTTGAATTGTCTGAGTATTCGCAGGTTTGCAGACTTAATGAGCAAAAGGTAAAACAGCTTGCAGCAGAGGTTATAAATGATATTGCCGAAGAACGTGCTGTCATTGGTGAACCGACTGAGGTAACACCTAATTTGCTTATTCGTTCAAATAATGATATTGCTGTTAAATCAGGAATATATTGGCGCTGTCTGTGGATTGACAGTGAAAGTCAGGCAAATGCAGCAATTTGGCTTGATGATAAAAGCGGACAGATGGTCGGTTTAATGCTTGATTACAAGGATGATTCAAATGACGAAATACCACAAATCGTTTATGATTTGGGAAAATACTGCCTTGTTCACTATCAGGCAGATCAGGTTCATTGCCGCAAGGAAACAGACGAATATTACTTTATCGAGGTTACCGTTAAGAATGGTAGTGAGGATATTATGTGTTCTATTCCTATTCGTTGGCAGAATAAAGAATTGATATTTTTTAATAACTGATAACTTTTTGATGCTTTTTTGTTGCGTTTTTGATAATTTGCCTTTATATGATTGTTGTCGGAGAATAATATAAACGGTGATATTTATGGAAAAGAAAAACTTTAAACAGATTATATTTGCAACAATAATTCTAATCATTGCTTTATTGCTTGCTGTATTGGTCAGTGCCTGTGCCGACAATAAAAAATCACAGATTAATGATGACACAACAAATGTTCCGAGTACGATAAGTGAAAACAGCACCGATACAACTAAAACAGACGAAACCTTATGGAACTTGCTGCTTGTGAACAAAAACAATCCTTTGCCTGAACATTATGAGTTTAATGTTAAGCAGTTAGATAACGGACAGGCTGTTGACGAAAGATGTTATGATGATTTGCAGAAAATGATGGATGACTGCCGCAGTGCAGGGCTTACACCTGTTATCTGTTCATCGTATCGCACGTTTGAAAAACAGCAGCAGCTGTTTGATGCACAGATTGAAAAGTGGAAAAGCCTTGGTTATTCCGAAAGCGATGCAGTAACAGAGGCAGGCAAGCTTGTTGCTGTCCCCGGTACAAGTGAGCATCAGCTTGGACTGGCTTTGGATATAGTTGATATTTCTTATCAGCTTCTGGAGGAAGAGCAGGAGGATACGCCTGTACAGAAATGGCTGTTTCAAAACAGCTGGAAATATGGCTTTATCCTGCGTTATCCAAAGGATAAGACGGCGGTTACAGGAATCAGCTATGAGCCATGGCACTACCGATATGTTGGTAAGGCGGCAGCAAAGGAAATATTTGACTTGAATATTTGCCTTGAGGAATATCCGGAAAAATAAATTTGTAATAATTCCTGTATTTTGAGGTGTGCGTTTTTTATAACTGCATATATTGCGGTTGGACTATCGTTTTTTTGGATATTTTTAACAAAAATTTTCTTTTTGCGGTCAGCAGTTTACAAAATGGTTACAAAAAAGGCTTGATTTATTATATAAGTTGTTATATTATATATAAGGATAAAATGAATTACTGTGGGGTTATTTCCACAAAATTTTACGATTTAACGAGGTAATTATTGTGATTGAATTTAGAAATGTATCGAAGGTTTATGACAGCAACGGTACTCACGCATTATCGAACGTAAATATTAAAATCGAAGACGGTGAGTTCGTATTTGTCGTAGGTTCTTCCGGTGCAGGTAAAAGTACCTTTCTAAAGCTGATTATGCACGAGGAGAAGCCCACCGAGGGTGAAATTATTTTTAACGACTACAGCTCAGCTACTTTAAAGAAAAGACAGGTGCCTTATTACAGACGTGATATGGGTATTGTGTTTCAGGATTTCCGCTTAATCCCTAAAATGACTGTTTACGATAATGTTGCATTTGCAATGCGTGTTATCGGTGCTAAAGAAAAGGATATCAGAAAAAGAGTTCCTTATATTCTTCAGCTTGTTGGCTTGTCACAAAAAGCAAGGGCTCTGCCTAATGAGCTTTCAGGCGGTGAGCAGCAGCGTGTTTCTCTTGCAAGAGCGTTGGTCAATAATCCTAAAGTTATTGTTGCGGACGAGCCTACAGGTAACGTTGACCCTGAAATGAGCCATGAAATTGTTGGTCTGTTGACTAAAATCAATAATGCAGGCACAACTGTAATTATGGTTACGCACGAGCATGACCTCGTTCGTTCTTTCCAGAGAAGAGTTATTGTTATTAAAAACGGTGAGGTTGTGTCTGATACACCTGACCCAACACACGCACAGTTTGAAACTGCTTCAACTCCGGAGCAGGCAACCGATATGTTCTTCTTTGAGGAGAATGTGTCTATTGACAAGGTTGACCTTGAGGATGTTTTTGACAATCTTGAGGATGTCGTTTCAGGTAAGGCTGAAACAGAAAGTGCCGGAGGTGAGGAATAATGACAGGTTCCAGTTTAAAATATTTAACCAAAGAGGGCTTCAGAAATGTCTGGACAAACAGAATGATGTCCCTTGCTTCAATCGCTGTTTTGATGAGCTGTCTTGTTCTTATCGGCTCTGCAGCAATGATGTTCCTTAACATTGACTCTCTTCTTTCTAAGATTGAAGAAGAAAATGTTGTTATGGTATATGTAGAGGATGAAACAACTGAGGAAGAGTTAGCTGATATGGAAAATCAGATTAATGCTCTCGGAAATATTAAGCAGGTTGAATTTGTGTCTAAGGTGGACGCTTGGGCTGAACAGCTTGATACTATGGAGGAAGCACAGGCTGAGTTCTTTACGCAGATTAGCAGTGATATTCCTTTGCCGGATGCTTATAAGGTAACTGTTGAGAATCTTGATCAGTTTGATAAAACAGTTGAGGATTTAAAGGCACTTGACCATATTGATACAATCAGAGAAAATAAAGATTTAGCACAAAAGCTTGTTGCAATCAGACAGGGTATCTCTGTTATTGCAATTGTTATTGTTGCTGTTTTGTTTGTCATTTCTCTGTTCATCATTTCAAATACAATTAGACTTACAGTTTACAGCCGCAGACTTGAAATCAGCATTATGAAATCAGTTGGTGCAACCAACAGCTTTGTAAGATTCCCGTTTGTTATAGAGGGTGTTATTTTAGGTGTGCTCAGCGGTGCCGTGGGACTTGGTCTTGTATGGGGACTGTATGAATTAGCGATTACACAGTTTAACGATTTACTGAAGTCATTGAATTTATCCGCAATTCCGTTTACAGATTACGCATTGCCGATGCTTGGCATATTCGTTTTAATCGGTGTCGTTTGCGGTGTTGGCGGATCCCTTGTAACTATGAGAAAGTATCTTAACAAGGAAGGTAGTGAGATTAGCGGTGTCTAAATCAAAATTAAGAGTTCTTTCTGCATTTTTGAGTGTTATGCTTGTATTTTCAAGCATTGGAATAACAGCACAGGCAAAATCAACCTCACAGCTTAGAAGCGAGCGTGAAAAAATTCAGAATGAGATTAACAGTGCTCAGGATAAAATTGATGAGCTTGCAGAACAAAAATCAGAAACTGAAGAATATTTGTCAGCTTTAAGGTCAAAAATAAGTTTGCTGCAGGACAAGATTGATTCACTTGAAGCAGATAAAAGTGCTCTGCAAAATGAAATTAATGCAATTCAGGATAACATTGTTAAAACTGAAAACGAGCTGAAAAAAAATCAGAAGGAAATCGACAAAAAGCAAGCAGAATTTGACGAGAATTATGACAATTATTGTCAAAGACTGAGAGCGATGTATGTTTCCGGCTCGGTTTCAAATCTTGAGGTTTTACTTACCTGCACTGATATGAGTGCAATGCTTACCCGTTCACAGATGATTAAGTCTGTATCTGAGCAGGATAGTGCTCAGCTTGATGACCTTATGAAAAAGATGGAGGAAATCGAGGAGAAGAAAAAGGAACTTGAGGTTAAGCGAAACGAGCTTAATGAAGATAAGGCAAAGCTTGAAGAAAACAAGCAGTCACTTCAGAACAGAATTGATGAAATTGATGCGTCAAAACGTGAGGTTGATGCTGAAGCTGCTGAGGCGAACGCTTTAATGAGAAAGCTTTCTTCACAGACCAGTGAATATATGGAGTTGATTGAAACCAATAGAGAACAGCTTGCAGAGGTAGAGGCTGAAATCAGAAGAGCAACTGCAGCAGCATCAAGCGGTTCAGGCTCAATCTCAGCTTCACACGGTTCAGGCTCAGGTCAGTTAGGTTATCCAACCGATTCAAGAAGCATTTCAGCAGGCTTCCCATACTACAATAGCGGTGGTTATCACGGCGGTATTGATTTCCCTGTTCCGACAGGCTCAAATGTATATGCGGCAGCCGGCGGTACTGTAATTTTGGCAAAAACACTGAATTACAGCTATGGTTATTATTTGCTGATTGACCATGGTGACGGTCTGTCAACGCTTTATGCACACAACAGTGCACTTTATGTAGGCGTTGGCGATACCGTATCAAGAGGTCAGGTTATTGCATCCAGTGGTTCAACAGGTAATTCATCAGGACCTCATTGTCATTTTGAAGTTCGTGTTAACGGATCGCAGGTTAACCCTTTTAATTACTTATAATATATGATATAATAAAAACATAATAATTTTTATAAATTTTAAGGAAGTGAAGTCAATGAAACAGTCAGGATTACTCATCAGGGTGTTGTCTGTTTTGTTGACTTTTTGCTTTGTCTTTTCAGCAGTTGGCTCAAACAGTGTTATTTTGGCAGCAGGCAATGAATATAATGAAAATTATGATAATATGACACCTGCCGAAAAGCAGGCTTATCTGGAGCAGAAGCTGAAGGAGGTTAACGCCAAGCTGTCATCACTCGGTGAGCAGTCCGGTGAAACAGAGGAGTATATCAATACCCTTGACCAAAAAATCAGCTATTTACAAAAGGAATTGTCACTTTCAAAAAATACGATTGATACTTCAAAAAAGAAAATTACTACACTCGAAAATGAGTATAAAAGCAATGAAGCAGAAATAAAAACACTTGAACAGGATATTGTTGATTTAACAGCTAAAATAGATACATTGCAGGAAGAGTTTAATGTCAGCTACAATGACTATGCTCAAAGAGCCAGAGCAATGTATATCAGCGGTAATACCAATACACTGGCGATGCTTTTGACCAGCACGGATATTTCTACGCTTTTCACAAGGCTTGAAATGATAAAGCGTGTTTCAAAGCAGGACAGAGAGCTTTTAGAAGCTCTGCAGAATGAAGGTACAGAGCTGCTGAATACCAAAACAAGCCTTGAGGATAAAAAAATAACCTTATCCGAGAATCAGCAGAATCTGGTATCTACCAAAGAAAATCTTAACCAAACAATCAAAACGCTTGAAACCCAGCAGGTCAGCTATAATGAAAAGGAAAAATCCTATAAGGCTGAAAAAGCAGAGGCTGACCGACTTTTGCTGCAGCTTCACGAGGATACAAAAACCTACAGCGAATACAGAAATCAGGATTTGGAAATGCTCAATGCAATCAATGCAGAGATTGAGCAGGCTGCACAGGAGTGGGCGAACAGGCAGGAAAATCAGACTACAACGACTACCACAACAACCACGACTACACAGCCTACAACAAATGGGGATGATGATACTCCGACTACCAATCCGCCAACAACTGCTGCTCCTAAGCCGACTACAAGCTCAAACAAGCTTAGCTTAATCTATCCGGTTCCTACCCAAACAAGAATAACCTGCGGTTGGATGGGCTATGCAAACCACACAGGCGTTGACTTTGCTTGTGACAGTGGCTCAAGGGTCGTTGCTGCAGAGGATGGCGAGGTTATCATTTCAAGAGATATTACCTGTAATAGAAATACCTGTTCAAACTCATATCATGGCGGCGGTTATTGCAGCTATGGCAAGTATATTGTAATTGCCCATTACAAGAAAAATGCAGCAGGAAACTCCGTATTTACGTTGTATGCGCATAATTCCGAAAGACTTGTGTCAGTAGGTCAGCAGGTTAAAAAGGGTCAGCAGATTGCTGTCAGCGGTTCAACAGGTAATTCTTCAGGTCCTCACTGCCATTTTGAGGTAAGAACACCTGGGGCAAGCTACAATGACTGTGTTAATCCGACACCATATTTACCGTAATGAATAGAAGGGAGAATGACAATTGAAGACGAAAGTACTTTCTATTGTTATGGCATTGATTTTAATATTTTCAACAACAGTTCCTTTTACTGTTGTTGCAGAGGATACCTCAACAAATGCGGAAAAAAGTAGCACAACAACTGCTGCTCCATCAACACATGACATCTCAACCACCGAGCCGTCAACCACTGAGATGGATGAAGCGGCAAGGCACGAGGCACAGCTTTTGCTTGAAAAACAGCAGAAGGAGCTGGAGGATAATATAAAAAATGCTGAGGAAAAATTAGCCGAGTTAGAGAAAAGCTCAAAGGTGACAGAAGAATATATTGATACCCTTGACCAAAAAATCGGCTATATTAACGATCAGCTTACAATGCTTGAAAGCGAAAATCAGCAGATTCAGGGCGAGATAAATAAGCTCAAGCCTGAGATTGAAGAAAATGAAAAGGTGCTCGCTGAGCTGTCAGAACAGGTTGCTAAAGCACAGGCAGAGTTAAAAAAGCTTGAGGATAAGTTCCAGAGCGTTTACGATGCTTACTGTATGCGTCTGCGTGTAATGTACATAAGCGGTGATTATAACATTTTAACTGCACTCATTACCTGCAAGGATGTTTCAAGCTTCCTTACCAGATATGAAATGATTAAGTCTGTGTCAAAGAGTGATACAGAGCTTTTGAAAGAGGTTAACGACAAAACAAAGGAAATCGTTACCAAAAAGGACGGACTTGACGAAAAACTCAGGGAATACACAAACATTAAGTCGAAATATGATGAGCAAAAAAGCTCTCTTGTAGCTAAGCAGAAAAAGATTGAAAGCAATACAGAAGAAATTGCAACAAAAAAGATTTCTCTTGCAACTGACAGGGCTGAAAGCGATAGTCTTCTTGCAAAGCTGACTGCGCAAAATCAGCAGTATACTGAGTTCAGAAATGAAGACAGTGCTTTGGTTGAGGCTGTTGAAAAGGAAATTCAGGATTTAATTTCAGGTATTAAATCACCTGATGAGGTTACAACTGCAGTTAAGTCCGATAAGCCTAATAGTAATGAAGAGAAAAATCAAGGCGGCAAGTCAGATGTTTATTCAAACAGTGATGCTGTGCTTAATATGACCTATCCTGTTCCGGGTCACTATGGTGTTTCTGCAGGCTTCCCGAATTATTCATCAGGTAAATACCACGGCGGTATTGATTTCCCTTGTTCAACAGGTTCAACGGTTGTTGCGGCACAGGATGGTATTGTTATTACAGTAAAAAGACTTGATTACAGCTATGGCTATTATGTAATGATTTACCACGGCACAGATGCAAAGGGTCGTTCCGTTGTTACGCTCTATGCACACAATTCATCAATTCTTGTGTCAGCGGGTGACAGTGTTAAACGCGGTCAGCAGATTGCTAAAAGCGGTTCAACAGGCAATTCAACCGGACCTCACTGCCATTTTGAAATCAGATTTAACGGAGCTCAGGTTAACCCAACCTATTACTTAAGCTAATGAACAAAGTTAACTATCAGAAGAAATTAGACAATATAATTGAATGCAATAAAAGAGAGGACATTTTGCCCTCTCTTTTGCTGCATAGTTGCTGTGCACCCTGCTCAAGCTATACGATTGAATATTTGTCAAGCTATTTTAAAATTTCGGTTCTTTATTACAACCCAAATATTTCCCCTCAAGAGGAGTATGAAAAAAGAAAAGCCGAGCAGATTAGATTCATTCATGCACTGCCTGTTAAAAATAAGGTTAAATTTGTGGACTGTGATTATAACTGCAATGAATTTTTTGAGATTGCTAAGGGCTATGAGCAGTGCCGTGAGGGCGGTGAACGCTGTTTCAGGTGCTATGAGCTAAGACTCAGAAAATCAGCAGAGGAAGCTAAAAAAGGCGGATTTGATTATTTTTGCACAACACTTTCAATCAGCCCGCTTAAAAATGCACAAAAGATTAATGAAATCGGCGAAAGGCTCGGCGAAGAATTCGGTGTTGCATGGCTGCCGTCTGATTTCAAAAAGCGTGAAGGCTATAAGCGTTCTATAGAATTATCAAGAGAATTTAATTTGTACAGGCAGAATTTTTGCGGCTGCGTGTATTCAAGAAGGGAGGCAGAGGATGAATAACCCTTTAGCAGACAGAATAAGACCAACCTGTCTTGAGGAGGTTGTGGGTCAACGTCATTTGCTTGGTGAGGGCAAGGCATTATATAATCTTATCATGTCCGGCGAAATACCGAATTTAATCTTTTACGGTCCAAGCGGTGTGGGAAAAACAACTGTTGCATCCATTATTGCAAATGCGACGAACAGAAGCTTAAGAAAGCTTAACGGCACAAATGCCTCTACTCAGGATATTAAGGATATTGTTGCAGAGCTTGACACCTTTTCTGCCCCCAATGGTATTCTCCTGTACCTTGACGAGATACAGTATTTTAATAAGCGTCAGCAGCAAAGCCTGCTTGAGTATATTGAAAATGGAAAAATCACACTGATTGCTTCTACTACAGAAAATCCATATTTTTATATATATCCGGCTATCCTTTCACGTTCAACAGTGTTTGAATTTAAGCCGATTGAAAATGAAGAGGTTATACCTGCAATTGAAAGGGGCTTTGATATTCTGTCAGGTGAACATAATGTTTCACTTGAATTTGAAGATGAGGTGCTTAAAAAAATTGCCAATGGCTGTGGTGGTGATGTGCGTAAGGCATTGAACAGTGTTGAAAATTGCTTTTATGCCGCGCCCACAGTTGACGGCAAAAAAGCAATAACGCTTGATTTGGCACAGCAGTTAACACAAAAAAGTGCTGTCAGATATGACCGTGAGGGCGACGAGCATTTTGATATTATATCAGCTTATCAAAAAAGTATGCGTGGTTCTGACCCTGATGCGGCACTCCATTATCTTGCTCGGCTTTTAGAGGCAGGGGATTTGCCCTCAGCCTGCAGGAGGTTAATGGTTTGTGCCTGTGAGGATGTGGGGCTTGCTTATCCCCAAATTATTCCTATTGTAAAGTCCTGTGTGGATATTGCCAATGCAGTCGGTCTGCCGGAGGCAAGAATACCTCTTGCCGATGCCGTTATTCTTGTGGCAACCTCACCAAAAAGTAATTCAGGTGAAGAGGCTATTGATTTGGCAATGGCAGATGTTCAAAGCGGAAATTATGGTCCTATACCTCGTCAGCTTCAGAATGTGCACTATGACGGCGACGATGTTAAAAATAAGGGGCAGAATTATATTTATCCCCATAATTATGAAAATCACTGGACTTATCAGCAATATTTGCCTGATGTAATTAAAAATAAGCAGTATTATACATATGGTCCTAATAAGAATGAACAGGCGTTTAAAGCCTATTGGGATAAAATAAAAACATCACGATGAATACGCTCAGGCGAAAAAGGGTATGAAATCTGAATAACATAAAGAGGAAAATATATGACTAAAAAGGAAAGAGTATTAAAAGTTATTGAAATATTGAAGGCGCTTTATCCTGATGCACTTTGCTCGCTGACTGCTTCAAATCCTTTTGAATTGTTGGTGGCAGTAAGACTTTCTGCACAGTGTACCGATGCCAGAGTCAATCTTGTGACTCCTGCACTTTTTGAAAAATACAAAACCCTTGATGATTATTGTAATGCGGATGTTAAGGATATAGAAAGACTTATTCACAGCTGCGGTTTTTATAAAAGCAAGGCAGAATCCATAATCGGTATGGCGCAGAAAATCAGAGATGATTTCGGCGGACAGGTGCCTGACAATATTGATGATTTAATTACACTTCCCGGTGTGGGCAGAAAAACTGCAAATCTGATTGTGGGCGATATTTACGGCAAGGAAAGTATTGTTGTAGATACACATATGATAAGAATTTCCAACCGCATCGGCTTAGTTGCAGAGAAAGAACCGAAAAAGATAGAGTTCGCACTGAAAAAGATTGTTCCGCCTGAGGAAGGCTCAGATTTTTGCCATAGGATTGTGCTCTTCGGCAGAGATGTCTGCTCTGCAAGAAAGCCGCTTTGTGATACGTGTCCGCTTGCAGATTGTTGCAAAAAGGTTGGTGTTAAAAAGTGAAGAATAATATCATTTTAATTGGTATGCCCGGCAGCGGAAAATCTACCTGCGGTGTTGTGGCGGCTAAGTTCCTTTTAAAGAATTTTTTTGATACGGATTTGTTAATCCAAAATCTTGAAGGTGCGCCCTTGCAGGATATTATTGACAAAAAGGGTAATGACTATTTTGAGGCACTTGAAGAATCAGCAATTCTTTCACTTGATATTGACGGCACAGTTATTGCTACAGGCGGCTCGGTTATTTATTCTGAAAAATCAATGGAGCACTTAAAAAAACTTGGTAAAATTATATATCTTCATATTGATTATGCTCATATGTGCAGCAGGATAAGTAATCTCAGCACAAGGGGTGTTTTAATCAAGAATGGTGAAAGTTTAAAGGATATGTTTGATGAGCGTTTGCCGCTTTATGAAAAGTGGGCAGATGCTACGATTGATTGCAACAATGGTACTGTTGAGCAGACCGCTCGGTTAATTGGAAATTTTGCGAAAAATAATACTTGAACATACAGTATAAAAATGTTATAATTGTAAAAATATAATATCATAATATTTAATTTTTAAGAAAACGGAGGGAAATTTAATGAGCGATTACGGCGCAAAGTTTGTTAAAGAGGGCTTAACCTTTGATGATGTACTTTTAATTCCGGCTGAAAGCGATGTTACACCGGATAAGGTACAGCTTCAGACAAAGCTTACTAAGGATATTACACTTAATATTCCGCTTATGACAGCAGCAATGGACACTGTTACAGAATCACGTATGGCAATTGCAATTGCACGTGAAGGCGGTATCGGCGTTATTCACAAGAATATGACTATTGAAGATCAGGCAACTGAGGTTGATAAGGTTAAAAGATCTGAAAATGGTGTAATTACAAATCCGTTTTTCCTTTCACCAAATCATCTTGCATCAGATGCAGAGGCTTTGATGAATAAATACCGCATCAGCGGCGTACCTATTTGTGAGGAGGACGGTACACTTGTTGGTATTTTAACAAACCGTGATATGCGTTTTATGAACGATTACAGTGTTAAAATTTCAACTGTTATGACTCCAAAAGACCAGCTTGTTACTGCTAAAGAGGGTACTACGATTGAGGAAGCTAAAAAAATCCTTATGGGCTCTAAGGTTGAAAAGCTGCCGTTAATTGATAAAAACGGTAAGCTGACAGGTCTTGTTACAATCAAGGATATTGAAAAGAGCGTTAAGTATCCTAATACTGCAAGGGATAAAGATGGCAGACTTCTTTGTGCTGCAGCACTTGGTGTAACGAATGATGTTCTTGACAGAGCGAAGGCTCTTGCAGATGCAGGTGTTGATGCTTTTGTTCTTGACTCAGCACACGGTCATAGTAAAAATATTATGAAATCTGTTGAGCTTGTTAAAAATGCATTCCCACATATTTCACTTATTGCAGGTAACGTTGCAACTGCAGATGCTACTGAGGCATTAATCAGAGCAGGTGCAGATGCTGTTAAGGTTGGTATCGGTCCCGGTTCTATTTGTACAACTCGTATCGTTGCAGGTATCGGTGTTCCGCAGATTACAGCTATTTATGATTCAGCCGAGCGTGCTGACAAATTCGGTGTTCCGATTATTGCAGACGGCGGTATTAAGTATAGCGGTGAAATTGTTAAGGCTATCGCAGCAGGCGGTTCAGTTGTTATGGTTGGCTCACTTGTTGCAGGCTGTGAAGAATCACCCGGTGATACAGAAATTTATCAGGGTCGTCAGTTCAAGGTTTATCGTGGTATGGGTTCACTCGGTGCCATGAACCACGGTAGTGCAGACCGTTACTTCCAGAAGGGCTCAAAGAAGTTTGTTCCTGAAGGTGTTGAAGGTCGTGTGCCTTATAAGGGAGCACTTGGCGAAACTGTATATCAGATGATGGGCGGTCTTCGTTCAGGTATGGGTTACTGTGGTTGCCACACTATCGAGGAACTCAGAACAAATGCTAAGTTCATTAAGATTACAGGTGCAGGTCTGGCAGAAAGCCATCCACATGATGTAACCATTACGAAAGAAGCGCCTAACTATTCAGGCAGCAAATAAAAAGCTATTCACTAATAAAAAATATACAGGCGACTCTTGGGTCGCCTGTTGTATTCTGATTTAGGGTTGTGTTTTATGGCAGAAAAAATATCTAAATGGGTAAAATTCAAAAGATTTTTAAAGCGAAATATGACACCCACATGGGCAAAGCATTTTGGTTATCAGGTTTTTGCTTTTCTTGTATCTGTTGCTATGGTAATCGGTGTGGCAGATTATGCTGTAACAAAAACCTATGATGGAATGGAGTTGAGTTTTGTGGATAATTTTACAATCACAGCACATTCAGGTGCTTTCGGTACTGAAATGAATACGCTTCAGTCTGTACAGGCAGCAGTGGATAATTATGCTGATATTGTTGAACTTGACATTCGTCAAAGACTTGACGGTACTGTGGTTATGAGCCATGATTTTGTTGTCACCAATAATGACGGCGTTCCTGTTGAGGATGCTTTTGCAATTTTGCAAAATGCGGATATTAAAATAAATCTTGATATTAAAGAAACCAAGTCACTTGATAATCTTTACAAGCTTCTTGTTAAATATGACCTTGTAGAGAAATCGTTTTTAACAGGTATTGAAATCATAAATGTTAAAGCAGTTAAGGATTCTGACTGTGCAGATATGGATTATTATCTGAATTATATACCCTCAAGGTCACGTGTTTTCTTTGATGAATACAGACAAAAGCTGATAGATTTGCTTGAAGAAACAGGTGCAGTTGGTATTAATTGTAATTATAAGTATGCAAACTCACAATTGTCATCTCTGCTTCATAAAAAGGGCTATAAGCTGTCCGTGTGGACTGTTGATAAAGAACGAACAGCTAAAAAAATGCTCGCAATAAAGCCTGATAATATCACAACCAAAAACCCGGATATGATTAAAAAAGTTATTGATAATTGGGGAAAATAATAACTAAATCAAAACTACGTTCTTGCGGAAGAAAAGCAGAGCGTAGTTTTTTGTTTTTATATTTTACAAGGATATAAATCCTGATGATGTTCTTCAGGTTGATTATACTGTATTATTTCATGCAGATAATACAGTAGCAATTTGCGGCTCTGTTATATGTAATGATGCAAGCATCTGCTGAGCAGAAATGAATATTACGTATGCGGCTTTAATATTAAATACAAATAATCTATTTAAATATGAAAAACGTGCTGAAAAAATTTCAAAAAAGTATTGACAAATTAAATTTTATTGTGTATCATATAAATGTACTCAAAAGAAAATATTTCAATAGCAAAGCCGATGAAAGTCGGTGACGCAAAGCTAAAGGGACTAAGTCGTTAAGATAGGTCAGCCAGTTGCCGTTTAAGAGACGTAATTCTTTTTTTTCGTGTCTAAAAATGAGGACACAAAACGAGCAACCGGTTTTCCTAAATTCAGGAAGGAGGGTTGTTTTTTTATTTCCCAAAATTAAATTAGGAGTACAATCAAAATAAATAATTATAATTACAGTAAGAACACCAATAGCAAAACCGATGAAAGTCGGCGACGCAAAGCTAAAGGGGCTAAGTCGTTAAGATATGCCAGCCAGCTGCCGTTTTAGATATCGTAAATCTATAAAATAATAAACAGCGATTCACGGTTGGTAGTTCTTAAAAGAAAGGAATCAATCATGAACACATATATTATTACAAAAATTATTACTGCTATTTTATCACTTTTATGCTTATTTAGTGTATCACCTAACTCTAATTTTGAATTACCTCCAATATACGATCCGATACCGGCTGTTGAGGAAACAGATGAAACCGCAAATTATAATGATATCCCTGAATTCATTAACGACGAAGATGTAGATATAAACGCAAATTGAGGTGAACCCCAAATATTAGACAAATAAATATTAACTTGTGAGAGAATGAGCTCGGTATTGCACCGGGCTCATTTTTAATTTAGCAGCAATTCTTTCATTAGTGTAGTAATGAATGTACTTGTTGAGACGATTATGAGTTCATCCACTGTCTCAAAATGTCCGTCATAGTATATCCTATCGAAAAATTACTAACAAATATATTTATATTTAGTATTAATTGCAAAATTATTTTGTTACTTTTTGTGTTTTTTATAACTAATAATATGAGAATAAAAATCACGCAAAGGAGTAAAATCTATGAACAAAAAAATCAAACGAGTGCTCACTGTAATATTAAGTGTGATTTTGGCAGTTTCTTCATTTTCGGCTGTGCCGGTGTTTGCTGATGAAATAACAACTGAGATGAAGGTTAATAAGACTGTTCAAAAATCAATAAATAAAACAGAAGCCGTAACCAGACGTATTGCTTTAGGTCCGATAGCATCTGTATCCACATATGCCGAATTAGTGGATGCGGTTGAGGCAAAAACACCGAACATTTATATTTTACAGGATATAAGTCTTGATGATGCCTTGCAGATTGATTACAATGTATCATTTCTTGCAGATGATACAGGGGTAACCCTTATGCCTGCTTCCGGTAAACGACATATTCAGATTACTGCATCAGATGTGCAAATTCAATTCAATAATGTAATTTTAGACGGCGGATATGGAAGAAGTATTAGAAGTGGCGGAATTGAAGCAGATGGCGTGGCAAATATTTCTTTAATTAATCCTGTTATTCAGAATTGCTATTATAATATAGGAAAAGCAGCTGCTATATATGGTGCCTTAGGAGATGATGATGAAAATGGATTCTTCTATATTTACAATGGAATAATAAAAAACAATTATGGTAAATCTATAGTTGAACTCTATTCGACAGATATAATTATATATAATTCCATAATAGAAAATAATGATTCTCCCAAAACTACCAGTCGAGGAACGCTTGTTTTAGCGGGAAATGAGTTAACGGATACAACAGCAATTTATAACTCAACTATTCGTAATAATTCAAATACATACGGAGCAGGTATTAATATAGCATATTCAAAATTAATATTAAACAAGAATACTATAATTGAAAACAACACTGCAAAAAACTATGCAGGTGGTATATATGCTGAAGATGCTATAATTGAAAGCTATGGAAAAATTAATAATAATACAGCAGGTCAATATGGAGGCGGTATTGCCTTATATAACAGCCAGTTTATTATGCACGATGGAGAAGTAAGTTACAATACATCCAAAAGTAATGGCGGAGGAATATCAATTATCAATAATCCTGATGATATTGATAATGTTATTGTTAATGATGGTGTTATGCAAGGAAACGTATCGGAAAATGGCAGTGCGATAGGCTATGATCTTTTAAAGAATTATCAGGAAATCAATCAGCCAAGAGTTATCATTAATGATGGTACGTTTTGTAATAATGGTTACACTTTTAATGAAGAGGGCAACCTTTCTGTTGTATGTAAAGAAGGCGGTGCAATATACGGCAGTGATGTAATTGTAAATGGTGGAACATTTGAAAAAAATATCTGTACTGTTTTTGGTGGAGCCATTTTTACTTTAAACTTGACTATGACTGATGGTATGATACAAGACAATGGTTTTTATGAGGACGAAGAAGGTAATGTTTCTGTCCATGCTTTTCGAGGTGGCGGACTTTATATTTATGAAAATGCTGATATTACTGGCGGTTTGATTTACAGTAATCAGGCAGAGGATGGAGCAGGGATCACTGCGTTTGGTACCTTGAGCATTTCTGCACCGGCATATGTACGTTATAATACAGCAGAAAAATCCGGTGGTGGTGTATACTTCTTCGGAGAAAAAAGTATAAAAAATGTCGATTTCAGCAGAATAAAAAATAACACAGCTGAAACAGGTGCACAATATTTCATATCATAATAGTGCTTTCTAACAATATAACAAAAAGCTAATTCATCATTAGATGAATTAGCTTTTTTAATAAATATGCATTTTAATTTATTATATGTTTAATTTCGCTAAATCAGTTAGAATAAACCAAAAAAGACAAGTTCTGCAGAACTTGTCTTTTTTTGGTGGAGGAGGGTGGATTCGAACCACCGAAGTCACTGACGACAGATTTACAGTCTGTTCCCTTTGGCCACTCGGGAACTCCTCCATATTTAAACTACCGTACCAACTGATACGGCAGTTCTTTTGGAGCTGGTGAACGGACTCGAACCCCTGACCTGCTGATTACAAATCAGCTGCTCTACCAACTGAGCTACACCAGCGTTTCTTAACGCTCTAATAATATATCATAAGTTTAAAGGATAGTCAAGACTTTTTTTGCTTTTTTATTTAGTTTTTTTATAAAATGTTTAAGATTATAAAAATATTGATATTATCGGAATTAGAACGTGAAATATGTTAATTTTTCTTGTTTGTTTTAGTGGATTTATGTTATAGTAATAAAGAAATTGTGAATGTATGAAGGTGAATTCTGTGACTCAACATAATATTAAAGATGTTATTACAGAGGTTTTCAAAGGCTCAGAAAAAAGCAAGCTGCTTGAATTTGTTGATTTTTTAAAATCAAATGATATGGAGTTTGAGCGTGGTACAGGTTATTGGGAAAATCAGCTTTATTTTATGGTGAAATATCATAATGAATATGTTTGTTTTATTCTAATTAATGGGACAGGCGATGAAAGCGATTTGGCGCCATTGACTATATGGTCAGATGATAGCGGTTCAAAATGGTATGAGAATTATCCGATCAAGGTGCATCAAAAAGAAATTGCATGGAGCAATGTTGATTTTTGTGTCAGCTGCGGTGCCTGTGGCGGCGGTATTTGTAAGAACATATTCGGAAGAACTTTTAATAACGTTTGCAGAACCACTATGCGTTTTGTTAATCCTGATGAAAAAACACTTGAATTTATAAAGAGGATTGTTGAGATAAGAAAGAATGATATAATCATATTGGAGTCTAATAAATGAAAAATATTGAAGTTAAAACGAAAAAGTTAAAAATAGCACTTTTACAGATTGCACCTTGTGGTACTCTTGAAGGAAATCTTGAAAAAGGTATTGAATGTTGCAAAAAGGCAAAGTCAATGGGTGCTGATATAGCGCTGTTTCCTGAAATGTGGAGCAATGGATATAATATATATGATAGACCTGTTAATGAGTGGAAGGACGAGGCTATAGCTGCCGACAGTGATTTTGTTACAGCATTTGGAAAGTGTGCTCAAGAGCTTGATATGGCAATCGGTATAACATTTCTTGAAAGGTACGCAGACGGTCCGCGCAATACCATTGCTCTTTTTGACAGATTTGGTGAAAGAAAATTTAATTATGCAAAGGTTCATACCTGTGATTTTAGTGTTGAACGCAATCTAATCCCGGGAGAAGATTTTTATGTGACAGCTTTAGATACCGAGTGCGGCGAAATTAAAGTTGGTGCAATGATATGCTTTGACAGGGAATTTCCTGAAAGTGCAAGAATTTTAATGCTTAAAGGTGCAGAGCTTATTCTTGTGCCCAATGCTTGCCCTATGGAGCTTAACCGTCTGTCACAGCTGAGAGGCAGAGCGTATGAAAATATGACAGCAATCGCAACTTGTAATTATCCTGCGTCAGTTCCTGATTGCAATGGTGCATCAAGTGTATTTGACGGTGTTGCATATCTTCCAAATCTTGAAACCTCAAGAGACACCTGTATTTTGCAGGCGGATGAAAGTGAAGGGATTTTTGTAGCAGAGCTTGATTTGGAACAGCTTCGCAGTTATCGAAATAAAGAGGTGCACGGCAATGCTTTTCGCCGCCCTGAAAAGTATGCAGCTTTGACGGAAATGAAAATAGATGAACCTTTTATTAGATATGAAAGACGAGCATCGAACAAAATGTGATAAAAATTTACAAATATTCTTATTTTCTTGCAAATAACATTCACAATTCGACAGGTTTCGCTTAAAAAATATGTATAATGAATTATAGTAATATAATATCTGTTCATATTGAAAGGGGAATTTGAAATGAAAATTGATAATGTTAAGGATATTTTTGAAAATGATAATCTGGTGATTTCGCTTATGAATAAGAATGTTAACGGATGTAAATTTTCTACACTTGATATTGGTGAAAAGGATAGCTTCGGTGATGTAGTCAGCTTTGAAACGGTCTATTGTTTCAGAGATTTGATTGAATTATAAGTCTCACCTTAGAAACAAAAAGCGGCGAATGAGTTTAAATCATTCACCGCTTTTGCTGTATATTTTATTCTGCCTTGCCCATTACATCAATAGGGCTAACATATTTGCCATCAAGCTTTGTTTCAAAATGAAGATGGCTTTCGCTTTTTGACTCAAACGGAACACTGCCCAGTGTGCCCAGTGACTGACCGATTGTTACATAATCACCTGCAGAAACGTTTACAGAATCAAGACCGCAGTATCTTGCTACTAATTTTCCGCCGTGGTCAATTTCTACAACTGTTCCAAGCATATTATCCTTTTCTACAGATAAAACCAATCCGTCATTAACTGCACTTACCTTGCTTCCTGCAGAGCCTTTAAAGTCTACAGCAGTGTGTGCACGGTAATCACCCATCGTTTCATTTTTTATCAGTTCCTCTGTATATCCAAGGATAGAAGCCTCTTCACAAGGGTATTTATAAAATGATTTGTATGGGGTATTTGTGTCACTAACCTGCATAGTTGGTGCTTCTGTTGTTGTTACAGCCGTTGTGGTTGTTGAATTATCTTCTTTAACAGTTGTTTGGGTCGTAGTCGTTTCTTTAACTGTTACACGGCGCTGAACTTCAGTTGTCTGCTCCTGTTTAACGGTTGTTGCTTCGTTGACGAGCTCGTCATTATTGCTCTGGGTTGAGAAATATACAATTAAGCCTAAGGCAATAATGCACAGGCAGATTACTGAAAATAACGCCCTTAAATTTTTATTGTTTGGTTTGTCTTTTGTTGCCATAATAATTTCCATAGCCTTTCTGACTACAAATAGTTCATTAAAAAATCAATAATACGTCTTGTTGTAGTCAGACAAGGCGTATAATGGAAATTTAGTCATATCAAAATTATGCCATCGGCAAATTCTGATGACAATACAATTGTATTCGTGTGATTTTTCACACGAATTCCTCAAGAGAATTATTGCCATTATTATTTGTTTTTATTCATTATGGTGTTGAAAAAATAATTTTTATTTGATATGATACACCTATGAAAAAGACGAACTATAAATCAACTATTCTTGCCTGCTTTATTGCCTATATGGTGCAGGCGGTTGTGTGTAACTTTGCTCCGCTTTTGTTTGTAAGCTGGGAGCAGGAATTTAATATTTCAATAGCACAGCTGACAACAATCGTTACAGTAACATTTTTTACGCAGATTGTGGTCGACTTACTTTCGGCAAAATTTGCAGACAAAATCGGTTATAAACGATGTTTGATTATATCCCATTTTTGCTCCTTTCTAGGATTCCTTTTGCTTGGCGTTTTGCCTTATGTTATGTCTAATAAGTATTTGGGTATAATGATTTCAATTGTGCTTTATTCTATCGGCAGCGGCTTGCTGGAGGTTCTTATTTCTCCGGTTGTGGAATCTTGCCCAACAGACAATAAAACAGGCGCTATGAGCCTTTTGCACTCCTTTTATTGCTGGGGGACTGTGGCAGTAATAGCCTTGTCAACGGTATTCTTTGTTGCTTTCGGTCGTGAAAATTGGCGTGTGCTTGCGTTAATCTGGGCAATTTTTGCATTATCAAATGGTATATTCTTCTGCTTTGTGCCTGTACCTGAATTGAAAGAAGACGGTGAGGAAAAGGGCAGTTCACCATTCAAATCAAAGTTTTTCTATGCAGCAATGCTGTTGATGATTTGTTCGGGTGCGGCAGAGCTTGCTATGAGTCAGTGGGCATCAACCTTTGCAGAAACAGGCTTAGGCGTTTCAAAAACAGTGGGTGATTTAGCAGGACCGATGGCTTTTGCTGTTCTTATGGGCTCGGGTAGAGTGCTGTTCAGTAAGCTTAGTGATAAAATCAAGGTTGAAAATTATTTGATTTTTTCAGCCGTGCTCTGTATCATTTCGTATTTAATGGCGAGCCTTTCAACTGTGCCGATTGTATCACTGATTGGCTGTGCTGTGTGCGGATTTTCGGTATCAGCAATGTGGCCGGGCACAATCAGCCTTAGTACAAAAAATATCACAGGCATTTCAACTGCAATATTTGCATTTTTAGCGATGGCAGGAGATGTTGGTTGCACAACTGGACCGACATTAATAGGCTTTATCACAGATGCGCTTGGCAATGATTTGAAAAAAGGTTTGCTCTTTTCAATAGCGTTCCCGATAATTATTTTAATAATATTGTTGTTTTTAAAAACAAATAAGAAAACAAAAAAAGACAGGTAGATTAGCTACCTGTCTTTTTCTGTGTATGCAGGGAGTTTTCCATGCCCCCGAAAAATGAAAAACGGGCAGGCGTGGAAGCCTGCCCCTACAAAATATCAATATAATATTGAATAAGTTAAATTCTTGCTATCCAACTTTTCTTGCTGTTGCAAAAGCAGATATAAGAATTTAGTGAATATAAAAAGTTAAATTCTTGCTACGCCATCTTTTCTTGCTGCATCTGCTACTGCTTTTGCAACTGTATCTTTAATTCTTTCGTCGAAAGCGTATGGAAGAATGTAGTCCTCTGTCAGCTTATCATCGTCAACAAGTGATGCGATTGCATATGCTGCAGCTATTTTCATATTCTCTGTAATATCGCTTGCTCTTACATCCAGTGCACCACGGAAGATACCGGGGAATGCAACAACATTGTTAATCTGGTTAGGGAAGTCAGAACGGCCTGTACCAACGATTTTAGCACCTGCAGCCTTAGCTTCGTCAGGCATAATTTCAGGTGTCGGGTTAGCCATTGCGAGAACGATTGGGTCGCTGTTCATTGTCTTAATCATATCCTGTGTAAGAACACCCGGAGCAGAAACACCGATGAAAATATCTGTGCCCTTAACAGCGTCAACAAGGCTGCCCTTAGTCATTTCTCTGTTGGTTACCTTAGCAATAGCTTCCTTTGATGCGTTCAGATTTTCTCTGCCCTCATAGATTGCACCTGTTCTGTCGCAAAGGATTACATCTCTTAAACCAAGAGTCATAAGCAGCTTCGCAATAGCAATACCTGCAGCACCTGAGCCGTTGATAACAGCTTTACATTCAGAAAGCGCCTTGCCTGTTAACTTAGTTGCATTAATAAGTGCAGCAGAAACAACAACAGCAGTACCATGCTGATCATCGTGGAAAATCGGAATATCGCACTTTGCTTTCAGCTTTTCCTCTATTTCAAAGCATCTTGGTGCAGCAATATCCTCAAGGTTGATACCGCCGAATGAACCGCTGATGTTATAAACTGTTTCAACAAATTCGTCAACATTTTTGGTGCGTACACAAAGTGGGAATGCATCAACATCACCAAATTCCTTAAATAATACGCACTTACCCTCCATAACAGGCATACCTGCCTCAGGACCAATGTCACCAAGACCTAAAACAGCTGTACCATCAGTGATAACAGCAACTAAGTTCCAACGTCTTGTAAGCTCCCAGCTTTTTTTATAATCTGCCTGAATAGCTACACAAGGCTCAGCAACACCCGGTGTGTATGCAAGTGATAAGCTGTCCTTATCATTAACCTTTGCTCTGGCAGTAACCTCGAGCTTGCCCTGCCATTCTCCGTGCAGCTTTAATGATTCTTTACGATAATCCATTTTTTCTTCTCCTTATTATATATGTATATGTTTTTTGTCAGTTCCACAAACAAAGGGCGTTGCACCTTGGGTGCATTGCCCTGTTATTTTAATATCTTTCAATATGTGATTTTATATCCTTTTCAGGGTAAGGGGTATAGTTCTCCTCCCATGGGAAGGTATAATCAAGACCAAGATCGTCACGAACCTCAAGTATTTCCTTTTGTACAGATTCGTTAATCGGAACACCGCTGTCCTTTCTGCTCTGCCAGATATCATATTCCTTTTCGCCTGCAGTATAAATTCTGTCAGCATCAGGTGCTTTCTTTGAAGCACGGATTGAACGAAGAATTTCACCGGCCTTGCTTCTTACAAGCTCTTCACCAAGGAAATGGTTGGTGTCAATTGCAATGAAGAAATGACCAAGGTGATATGGTCTGATATTGCCGTCCTCGTCTTTACCGTCAAGGTCTTTACCATAGCTGCCGTCCTGAAGAATAGCAGAAAGAAGCTCAATAATCATAGCGTAGCCATAGCCCTTGTAACCGCCAAGTGCTTCGCCGATTCCGCCAAGCGTAGTCAGAGCAGCAGAGCCTTCACGGATTCTTTTAAGTGCAACGCCAGCGTCACCCTCAACAGCTTCACCGTCTGTGCCGATAATTGTGCCGGGATGAACATCCTCATCAATTCTTGCATAGTATTCAATTTTACCGTTTTGTGTAATGGATGTTGCACAGTCGATAACGAAATCGAATTTCTCGTCACTTGGAATACCAACTGTAAGTGGGTTTGTACCAAACATACCTTCAACACCAAAGGTTGGTGCAACGGATGGTCTTGCGTTAGTACCTGTGATACAGATACAACCCTGCTCTGTTGCCTGTGTTGCGTAGTAGCCTGCAATACCATAGTGGCAGGAGTTACGAACTGCAACCATACCAAGTCCGTATTTTTTAGCCTTGTCAATAGCCATCTGCATTGACTTGTAGCCAATAACCTGACCCATACCATTGTGACCGTCAACAACAGCAGTTGTTTCGGTTTCCTTAATGATTTCAAATTCTGTTACAGGATTCTGAATACCTGCCTTAATTCTGTCAAGATAAATTGGCTTAAATCTGTTACAGCCGTGGCTTTCAATACCACGCTTGTCAGACTCAAGCAAAACATCTGTGCAGATTTCTGCATCTTCTCTTGGGATACCATAGCCGACAAATGCGTCAGTCACGAAATCAGTAATTAACCCCCAAGGACATACAACCTTACCCATAATGAAAATCTCCTTAATATAATTATCTTTCCCAGTTGCGTGAGCGTTCAACCGCACGCTTCCAGTCAGAATATTTTTTGTTTCTTACTGATGCTTCCATTGAAGGGATAAATATTTTATCTACTTCTCTGTTAGCTTCAATTTCTTCAGTGCTTTCCCATACACCTGTTGCCAGACCTGCGCAGTATGCAGCACCTAAAGCTGTTGTTTCAACATTCTTAGGTCTGTTAACCTTAACGCCTGTCATATCAGCCTGAATCTGCATCATAATATCTGAAACGGATGCACCGCCGTCAACTCTTAAATCCTTAATCATAATATCAGAATCACTCATCATTGATTCAAGCAAATCAGTCATCTGATAGGTTATGCTTTCAAGAACAGCACGGCAAATGTGTTTTCTGTTAATGCCTCGTGTAAGTCCTATCATAATACCACGGGCATACATATCCCAGTATGGTGCACCAAGACCTGTAAAGGCAGGAACAAAGTATAAGCCGTTTGCATCCTCAACCTCAGATGCAAGCTCATCACATTCAGGCGCAGAATGAATGAGCTCAACCTCATCCCTCAGCCATTTGATAACAGAGCCTGCGTTAAAGGCAGATCCCTCAAGTGAATATGTAATTTTATCACCTACACCCCAAGCGATGCCTGACAGCAGATTTGAACGGCTGTTAACGCGTTTTTCACCTGTGTTCATAAGTAAAAAGCAGCCTGTACCATAGGTGTTTTTTGCCTGACCTACTTCAAAGCAGCCCTGACCGAACAGAGCACCCGGCTGGTCACCGATAGCACCTGCAATAGGTACACCGGCAATATCCTCAATACCTGTGATTTTTGCAACCTCGCCGTAAACACAGCTTGACGGCTTTACCTCAGGCAGCATACTCATAGGTATACCAAGCTTTTCGCAAAGAAAAGGATCCCACTGCAGCTTGTCAACGTCAAAAAGCATGGTTCTGCAGGCATTTGAATAATCGGTAACGTGAACCTTGCCGTTGGTTAAATTCCAGATGAGCCAGGTGTCAACAGTACCGAACAGAAGCTCGCCGTTTTCAGCCTTTTCACGAGCACCCTCAACATTGTCAAGAATCCATTTGATTTTAGTAGCACTGAAATAGGCGTCGATTAAAAGACCTGTGGTTTCTTTAATATAGTCACTCAGTCCCTCGTTTTTTAGCTCCTCACAATAAGCAGCAGTTCTTCTGCACTGCCATACGATAGCGTTGCAAATCGGCTTGCCGGTTTCCTTTTCCCATACTATTGTTGTTTCTCTTTGATTGGTTATACCGATTCCGGCTATATCCTTAGGATCAACCTTTTCAAGTCGAAGACAAGCAAGTATTGCACTGATCTGTGAAAACAGAATTTCCATAGGATCGTGCTCAACCCATCCGTTTTGCGGATAGTATTGCGGAAACTCGTTCTGAGCCTTGGCAACGATTTCGCCTTTCTTATTAAAAATAATTGCACGTGAGGAGGTTGTACCCTGGTCGAGTGCCATGATGTATTTTTCTGCCATAATGATACCCCTCTCGTTATTATAGGTGCGCCCGTTTTTCTTATCACAAAGCAAAAAGCAGGCATAACCGCCTGCTTTTATTGTACTTTATTTGGTAATCAAAGTCAATTAAATATGGATATTATTACAATAATTTAACTGTAATTTGAATAATTTTTGTTAATTGTATAAAATATGACCAAATTATACTCATATTTGCTAAGCATTATTTTCAACAAATGTGGTAATGTCTTTAACACTCTCCATTTTTTCAATGATTTCATCGGGAACTTCGATTCCGAATTCATCTTCAACTGACATAACAATGTCAATGGCATCAAGACTGTCTGCACCTAAATCTTCTACAAGCAGACTATCAGGAGTAATGGCATTCTCATCAATATCAAGCTGGTCTGCAAGTATTTCTTTAATCTTGTCAAATATCATAATGTCACCTCAAAAAAAATGTTGTTAATATTGATTAGTTATGTTATTATCATATTATATAATTATCATTAAATTGTCAATAAATAATTCAAAAAGAGGTAAAAAAATGAAAAAATTCGGTCTTATCGGCTACCCTCTCGGTCACTCAATGTCACCGGTAATTCACAGGGAGCTATTTAAAATAAATAACATTGATGCAAGCTATGAGCTCAGAGAACTTAATCCTGCATATCTTGAGGAGGGTTTAAATGAGCTTAGTGACTTTAACGGCTTTAATGTTACTATACCACATAAAATCGGTGTTATTACGCATATGAAATCTTTGTCTGAAAGGGCAGAGCTCTTCGGTGCGGTTAATACTGTTGTAAATAAAGACGGTGAGCTGTCCGGTCACAACACAGATTGCTATGGCTTTTTAAGAGCGCTTGATATGGCAGGTATTACTCTTGGCGGTAATGTTCTTGTTTGCGGCAGCGGCGGTGTTTCAAGAATGTTTGCTTTTGAAACAGTTCTTGCAGGTGCCGATTTAACAATAGCTGTTCGTGATGCGGATATTGAAGCAGGCAAGCAGATTGTTCATGAAATTGATGAGAAGCTCGGCAAAACAGCAAAGCTTATTACGCTTGATGAGGTTGACGGTGAATTTGACCTTATCGTTAACGGTACACCTGTCGGTATGCATCCGAATACAGATGCATGTGTTCTGCCTAAGGAAAAGGTGCAGAAGGCTAAGGCTGTATTTGATGCGGTTTATAATCCTCTTGAAACTAAGCTTATAAGCTATGCCAAGGAAGCAGGTATTAAATATTCAAACGGTCTTCCTATGCTTGTATGGCAGGCTGCTGTTGCTCAGGAAATCTGGCTTGGTGTTGAATTTAATCATGACCAGATTAAGGATGTTTTAAAAATTACTGAAGAGGAGCTTAAAAAATAATGAATGTTGTTTTATGCGGCTTTATGGGCAGCGGAAAGACAGTTGTCGGTAACGAGCTTTCAAAAATTATGGGCAGACGCTTTGTTGATACGGATGAACTCATTGAGCAGGAGCAGGGGGTTGCTATCAAGGCGATATTTGCTACGCATGGTGAGGATTATTTCCGTGATTTAGAATTTGAATGCTGCAAAAAAGTAGCTGATTTCAAGAACTGCGTTGTGTCAACAGGCGGTGGTGCATTAACCTTTGAAAGAAATGTTGAAGCGCTTAAGACAAGCGGAAAAATTGTTTTTCTTGATGCAAGCTTTGATGTAATATGTGACAGAATAGGTAATTCAAATAACCGTCCGCTTTTTCAGGACAGGGAAAAGGCTCGTGCTCTTTATGACGAAAGAAAGTCAAAGTATTTAAGTGCAGCCGATTTTGTTATTGACGGCGATATGGCGGCAAGAAAAACTGCAATGGAAATTGCAGATATGTTTAAGTAAATCTGTTTTAACCTAAAATACATAATGATTTATGTCTTTTTTTGCAAATAAAACACTCTATTGAAAAATGAAATTACTTGTGCTATAATGTGTGCGTTATATGTGTTAGATAAGAGGTGTTTCTTATTAGTATAAAAAAATCAGAACTTGACCACGACGTGGAAATGTTTAAGAAATATAGAAATCTGCTTAAGGAGCTTACCCTTAAAAACATCCGACTTAAGTACCGTCATTCTTGGCTTGGTGTTTTTTGGAGTTTTTTACAGCCCCTTTTGAATATGATTGTTCTTTCTGTAGTATTCAGCGGAATTTTCGGCAGACAGGATAAGAGTATTATATGTTATCCTATCTATCTTTTTACAGGTAGATTGCTTTTCAGCTTTTTCACAACATCTACAAAGCAGGCTATGACCTCGTTCAGGCGAAATCAGTCTATTATTAAAAAGGTATATGTGCCCAAATATATGTATCCGCTGTCATCGATATTTTCTAATTTCGTGACTTTTGCAATATCGTTGATATGCCTTATCTGTGTTTGGATTTTCTTTAAGCTGACAGGTATAAGCGGTGGTGACGGATTATTCCTTACCGGTTATTTGCCGCTTTGCGTTGTGCCTATGCTGCTGCTTCTTTTATTCAGTACAGGTGTTGGACTGATATTATCAGTAGTTTGTGTTTATTTCAGAGATGTTGAGTATATCTGGGAGGTTGTTTCTCAGCTGTTATTCTATATGGTTCCGATTATCTATCCGCTCAGCAGAATCACATCACATTGGACGCTTACTTTAATTCAAATCAATCCGCTTTATTCAATGATTGAGCTGTTCAGACAGTGTGTGCTCTATGGAAAAATAATGGACTGGAAGATGCTTGTTTATGCTGCTGTTGTTTCTGTAGTAACACTGTTGGTTGGTATTCTGTTCTTTAATAAAAAGAGCGATGACATCATTTTCCATTTATAATTAATCATTAAAGCAGGTGCTTGTTGCATCTGCTTTTTTTACTTATTGATATAATGAACAATTTGTGGTATTATTTTGGTTATGGAATATAAATATGAATTACATTGCCACACAGGGTGTGTATCACGGTGCGGCAGGGTTGAGCCCGAAGAAATTGTAAAACTTTATAAAAAAGAAGGCTACAGCGGTATTGTCGTAACAGATCATTACAGTCCCATGACCTTTGAGCCAAACTGGTGTCCCCAAAAGCAGGTCGATTTTTATCTTAGCGGCTACAGAAGAATGAAGGCGGCAGCAGGGGACGATTTTTCTGTTATGCTGGGTATTGAGCTGAGGCATTACGGTACTTCCAATGATTATTTGATTTACGGTGTTGATGAGGATTTTCTCTATAATGCCGGCAATCTTATGCTCCCTTGGGAAAAGCAGGTTAAGAAAATTTGTGAGGATAATGGCTTTTTGGTTTTTGCGGCACATCCTTTCAGAACCTTCAGAACACGATGCAATCCGGATTATATAGACGGTGTAGAGGTCTATAACGGCAAGACGAATAAAGTGCAGAATAATAAAGCATACGAATGGGCAAAAGCCAATAATAAGCTTATGGTATCAGGCTCTGATTTTCACGTAGAAAAAAACCTTGCAAGAGGCGGAATTATTACGGATAAGCCTATTCATAATAATGCTGATTTGCTCGATGTTTTAAGAACACAGAACTTCAGGAGGATTGAAAGGTATTCATGAAATTTGTTAAGAAAAACGGACTCGGTATTTTAACCTGTGTTATTGTTGCAGGTGTTTCAACCTTTTTAGCAGGTCTTAATATCGGAAACTTCTCATTTGAGGTTATCGGTGCTCCGGTGTTTTCAATTATTATAGGTATGATTATTACTGCAATTTTTAAAAAGCTTGCTGCGGATGAAAAAATGAAAGCAGGTATAACCTTCACATCAAAGAAAATTTTACAGTGGGCAGTTATCATACTGGGCTTTACCTTGAATATTAAAACCGTGCTTTCCGTTGGCGGTAAAAGTCTGCCTGTTATTATTTCAACAATTGCGGTTTCGCTCATTGTTGCCGCAATAATGTGCAGGGTTTTAAAGGTGGAGAAAAAGGTTTCTATTTTAGTCGGTGTTGGTTCATCAATCTGCGGAGGTTCTGCAATTGCAGCAACAGCTCCTGTTATTGATGCGGATGATGAGGAGATTGCACAGTCAATTTCCGTTATCTTTTTGTTTAATGTTATTGCCGCACTGATTTTCCCAACGCTTGGCAATGCAATTGGTCTGACCAATGACGGCTTTGCTCTTTTTGCCGGTACGGCTGTTAATGATACATCATCTGTTACCGCTGCTGCCTCTGCCTGGGATAGTATGAAGGCAACTAACGGTATGGTGCTTGCTCAGGCAACGACAGTAAAGCTCACACGTACCTTAGCTATTATTCCGATTACGCTTGTTCTTGCTTTCATCAGAACACATAAGGCAAAGAAGGAAGGCGGCGAGGGTGCGAAAATTTCAATGAAAAAGATTTTTCCTTGGTTTATTCTTTACTTTGTCATTGCATCACTTATCACGACCTTAGTGGCAGTTTTGCCTGCAAGCGGATTTACAGATTTTTATAATGATTATTTTGTTAAGGGTGCCAAGTGGCTTGCTAAGTTCTTTATTGCTATGGCAATGTGTGCTATCGGTCTGAATACGAATGTAGTCAATCTGATTAAAAAAGGCGGCAAACCCATTGCAATGGGCTTCACCTGTTGGGTAGCTATTGCAGCTGTCAGCCTTGTTATGCAGCACGTTTTAGGATATTGGTAAATATATATAATCAATAAAAAGCAGTTCATAGTGAACTGCTTTCAGCGTGTAGAAAAAGTCAAATTATAAATTTCTACACGCTGGTAGACGTTGAGAAATGGCACTGAATTTCGTATTTTGCGAGGCTTTTAAATTGCTGTTACGTTAGAGGGATGGTGAGGAGGCCATTCCCTACGATGCTTTAACAACATACTATAAAATATTTTCGTGCGTGGTTCTGCCCACTTTATCGACAGTCTAAAAGCAGTTCATAGTGAACTGCTTTTTTTATT
>CAYNGP010000005.1:0-52639 GCA_964396885.1 uncultured Bacteroides sp.
CGTTCCGAATAAAAAATATACTGAATTTATGGAGAAAAAGAAAAAACTCCTTGCCGATTATCGCACTAACAAAATCAGCAAGGAGCAGGTTATGAAATTTTTAGAACAGTATAAATAGGAAATCAATAAAATCTTTTGAAAGTATTGAAAATAAAGGAAAAAATCAAGAATTGTTAGATCAGCTACGACAAGTTGAATTTGGTGAATGGAAAAAAGTTTATAAAGATGGATATGATTCAAATGGCAATAAAATATCAATTCACTATTTCCAAAGTAAGTCTGATAAAGTTTTTGATGTCAAAGTAAAACAGGGATGGAGTAATTAAAAATATGAATTTATTATCAGAAAATTTTAATAATATTAGTGAGAAAATTCTCTTGATTTCGATAATAGGAACTATAAATTCACTTCAGCATAATTCAATATCAATTGAAGAATCTGAAAAGTTTTTATTTTCTCCACGAATGGTGAAATTTTTAAATAATAAAAAGTGTAATAAAAAAATTATAGATTTAGTTGAATTATGTTGCGAATTAGAAGATGTTATGTCCTTAATTCCAAATCAGTTTGACTCAACATTAGAAAAAATAAATAAAGAGGCAATTGATTTGTTAACATCATATGATGAGTTAAATATCGATTTTTGGATAAAAGAGTAGATTGCCATTGTTTCTATTGGCACAAAAGGAGCAGGGTGAGCAATCACCCTGCTTTGCGAGAATTTAATGTTAAATAATATATAAGTAATATGGAACAAGGCAGTCAGATTTTCTTACTGCCTTTTATTGTTGCTTAAATTCAAAATATATGCTACTATTTTTATAGACTTGAAAAGGAATGATAATATGAGAATACTTATATGCGATGATGAAGAAAAGCATTTAAATCAATTAAAGCTTCATATTGAAGAATATATGGAAAATCATTGTATCAAAGCAGAATTTTTTACCGCTACTGCTCCGAATGAAATTATGAATTCTGATATAGCCTTTGACCTTGCTTTTCTTGATATTCAGATGCCGGAAACAGACGGAATAACTCTAGCTAAAGAATTAAAAAATCGCAATGGTAAGGTTGTACTTTTCTTTGTTACAAACTTTGAAGAATACCATGATGAAGCTATGGATTTGCATATATTTAGATTCTTTGAAAAGCCTTTTGATGTGGGGAGATTATATTCAAGTCTTGATAAAGCAATGGAATACATTGATGAATCCTATGTTGACATATTCCTTTATAGCAATGGTGAACATATACGAATTTTAGTTGACGATATTGTATATATTCGTCGAGATAACAGAAAAATCATTCTGAACACAACTGACAAAAAAGAATATATCACAAAGGAAAGACTTGAGGAGTGGGTTGAAAAATTACCGAATACATTTTTCTATTTAGTGCATAAAGGCTTTTTAATTAATCTTCATTATGTCACCAAATACAGTTATACGGAATTATATCTTGATGATATACGAATTCCGATTGCTTCAAGAAAACAGGCAGATTTTCATAAATATTGGTTCAGATATTTAAGAAGGAGATAATATGACGTACAATATAATTGTAACATTAACAACATTGGCAACAATGCTTATTACATATAATTTTTATTCTCAAATTGCAGAAAAAAAGCTAAAAAATATATATTGTATTATTATTGGCGTTTTGTTATTTGAAAGCAGTGCAATCATTAATATCTTACTTTCAAATATTGTTTGGATAAATGCCCTTTATCTTGCGTTAATAAATATATTATTTGGGTATTTGTGCTTTGAATTAAAAATTAAAAAAATAATATTTTACTCTATTATATTGGATATTTTCAGTGGAGCATTAGAATTCGTTACAATATTCTTAATATCTACTATAACTAATACAAGAACTAATATTTATTTAGAAAATATGAGTTTTTGTGTCCTTTATGCTATATTAAGCAAAATATTATATTTTCTAACTTGCATTATTATTGCCAAATATGTAAAAAAGGAAAAAATGAATATAAAATTTCCCGCTGGATTATATTTTTATCCAATTGTAGTAATCGCAACACTTTTAACTTTTTGGAATCTTTTTACCGATACAAAGATATCAGTTAAACTTCAAATAGTTTTATCAATTATTTCATTCGCCTTGTTTTTTTCAATAGTTATATTATTTATAATATATCAGCATAGTATTGAAAAAGAGAATGAACTGTTTTTGCTTCAGAATGAATTTAATAAAATTGAAACTGACAAATCATATTATGACATTCTTGAAAAGCAAAATCAGGAACTAATGATTTATGCACACGATGCCAAAAAGCATCTATCAGCCATAAGGGAATTAAATGATAATCCGATTATTGATGATTATGTAAACACTATGTCTGATGCCTTAAAGGCTCACAGCAGTTCCTGCCACAGTGGCAATCATTTACTTGATGTAATCATAAACAAATACGAAACTGAATGTCAGATAAAAAACATTAAGTTTTCCTTTGATGTAAAGCTGTGTAATCTTAACTTTGTTAATAATTATGATTTAGTGGCAATATTAAATAATTTGCTTGATAATGCCATAGAGGCGGCAGTGAATTCCAAAGACGCTTTTGTTTCATTCTCTACAAACTATACTAATACTTATGCTGTTATAACGATATCAAATAGCTGTGATAACACTCCCAAGACTTTTAATAACAAATTGATTACAGTAAAAGAAAATAAAAAAAAGCACGGAATAGGAATCAAGAGTGTAAAAAAAACACTCAAAAAATATGATGGTGATTTAGAATGGGAATATGATGAAATAGACAAAATATTTACAACTACAGTAATGTTATTAAACAAATAGAATAAGGGTATGTTTTAACGCACTGCAATTTTGCAGTGCGTTTTTTCTTGCAATTTAACATGATTTTCTTGCAATTTGTAGATTATAGTGTTTTCGTTGTTTGAATTTGATATATTTTTAATTAATTTAGGAGTTAGGAGAGTTGTTTGTGAAAAAAATAATAAGTATTTTATCAGCAATATGTATAGTGGTGACGATACTGCCGTTTTCGGTATATGCGGCAAGCATCACTGCTGAAATTTCGCTTGATGAATTTACAAGGCAGTTGCAGGAATTGCAGGCAGAATATGATGATAATTATGTATCTGAAATCATGATTGAAAATGACAGTGAATTTTATTATGTTGACGGTGAGGAGAATATCCTTACCAACTCAATAGATGATTTGGTTGAAGCTGTTGTTTCGGAAAATGATTTTGAAATACCTTTTTCTGCAATAGAGCCGTATATTGAAATACCTGAAATTTCAACATATTCATTAGATAGCGAAAGATACGATGACATAACTGTTGATAAGGAAACAGCAGAATCTTTCGGCTTTGAGGTTGATATTGAAGACGATAAGGCTGTTCTTACACAGCCTTATCAGATTGAACGATTAATTGTTAAATCAAAGTATGATATCAACCCTCTTGACTCTGTAGCAATTGTTGAGGGCTACAATGATTTGCATATCGTTCAGTTTGATAATCAGGAAAGTGCAAAGCAGGCAGAAACATACTATAACAAGCAGAAGCTTATTGAATATGCCGAACCTGATATTGTTATGTCAACAATGAATATTGATTATACCGTTGAAGCATCTGCTGTGACAAGTGCCTCAATCAATTACGATAATCATTTGTCTTGGGGCAGTGAATCCATTGGTATAGATGACTATATAGACTATCTTGGTGATGTTTCTGAGTTGCCTGAAATTATTGTTGGAATAATTGATACAGGTATTGACTTGGATCATGAATTTCTCAAAGATAGAATCATAGAAACAGGTTATAATATCAGTGATTCAGGAACTCCCGATTGCGAAGATGATGATAATGGACATGGAACACATGTTGCAGGTATTGTTGCTGACAATTCAGCGCAAAATATAAAAATTAAAAGTTTCAAATGTCTTGATTCAAATGGAAACGGTAATCTATCAAATATAACTTTAGCTGTGGATGAAGCAGTAAAAAGCGGTGTCAATGTAATTAACATGAGCTTAGGAGGAAAAACTACAAGTTCACTTATGCAAACAAGCATAATCAATGCAATAAATAACGGAATTACTGTCTGTGTTGCCGCAGGAAACAGTGGTTCGGATGCAAGCAAATATTGTCCTGCAAATATAGAGGAATGCATAACTGTTGCAGCTATTGATTATAACGATACATTTCCATATTGGACGAATTACGGTAGTCCTATAGATATAGCTGCTCCCGGAGTTTCTATTTATAGCTCTTACAACAATAATTCATATGAAACTAAAAGTGGTACATCGATGGCAAGTCCTTTTGTTGCGGCAGCATCAGCATTGATTTTATCAAAAAATATTAACAATACCCCTAAGAATGTACTGAATATTTTGCAGAGTAATGCACTTGAATGCTTACCACCAAAAAGACTTGAAGGTGTTAAGTCTTTATATATTGGCACAGTCAGCGAATACAATCGAGAAAGAACTGCCGCACCAAAAATCAGTTATGAAAGTGGTCAATATTTAGAAAGTATAACTGTTGAACTTACCTGTGAAGATAACGATGCTGAGATTTACTATACAATTGATGGCACCCGTGCATCTGAAAATACCGGAATACTTTATACTAAGCCTATCACAATTGATAGAGTAACAAGTCTTCACGCTGTTGCTTATTCACCAAACAAGTTAAAAAGTTTGCAGTCATATGCAGATTACTATATTGTATATACTGATCCCGAAGAAAATTTTGAAATCGACGCAGATGGTATTATTACTGCATATAATGGAACGAATAACTATCTTAAAATACCTGATACAATCGCTGGAATAACTGTTACAGGTATAGGTTCAAAAGTATTTTACCGTTCTAATATAATTATGATTGAATTTCCTGACTCTTTAACATATGTTGGTGAAAGAGCATTTTATTTTTGCAGAGAACTGACCTCAGTTAATGCAAAAAACATTAAATATATAGATCAACATTGTTTTGAGATGTGCAAAAAACTTGCACAAATTGATTTAACAAATGCTGAAGTTATTAAGTCAAGTGGTTGCAGATTTTTAAAAGTTCTTGATTCTTTATACAACGATAAATTAACTGTCATAGAAGATTATGCTTTTGCAAATTGCAACAATATGATAAATATAGATATTCCTAATGTTACTGCGATCAATGAGTATGCCTTTGATAGTGTATATTCATTAGAGTTTTTAAATGCACCTAAAGTTGAAACTGTAGGAAATTATGCTTTTCACTACTGCAGTCATATTGAAACTATAGACTTGCCACGATTAATATCTATGGGCAGTAACTCTTTTGGAATCACTAATTCATTAAAAAATATAAATATACCAAATTACTATGGGGAAATTCCATCATATGCATTTTATAGCTCAGCTCTTAAATATTTTGATAATGATAGAATTACATCTCTCGGTGAAGGCGCTTTTAAAAATAGTGATATACAATGCATCAAACTTAATAATGCTATATCTATTGATGAAGAAGCATTCTATGGTTGTCGTTATTTAGAAACTGTATATATTCCAAATGTAACAGAAATTAAATCACGAACATTTTATAACTCAAAAAATGTTGAAGTGGTTTTTGGACCAAGTCTTGAGACAATACAATCATTACCTCCTGCCAATATAACTATGTATTTATCAGAAGCTTATGAAGGCACATTAGAAACCTCAAGTTATACCTACACAATTATTGCTCCAAGTAGCTCATATGCTGAACAATGGGCTAATGAAAACGGTCATACTTTTATTCCAAGTGATGTTAGAGATGATAGTATTGAAAATCCTGTAAATGTTACAGATTTAGGCAGATCAATATGTACATCTGTTGCCGGTGTCCGTTTTGGTTTTACTTGGGATAATATTGATGAAATAGAAAGCCTTTCTTCTGATATAGAATATGGCTTTATTTACAGCCAGAAAGGTGCAGAAAATCTTTCAATAGACACTGTTGATAACAAGAACATTAAAAAGGCTGTGGCAAATAATCGTGTTGATCATGGTGCCACAACATCATTTAATCTCGTTATTGCAAATATTCCTAAAAGCTATTATGACCGTGAAATTACAGCAAAAGCATATGTTTGTATTGATGGTATGTATTTCTATTCAAATATGCTCAAAGGCTCATTCAGCGAGATTTCAAATCTTGTTTTAGCTGATGATGAAATTGATACAAATACTAAAAACGCTGTTAAAAATCTACTTAACAAGGAGGTGTGATTTAATGAAAGAGAAATATTCAAAGCCTGTTGCAAGCATTGACAAATTCAAAACAATTGATGTAATCACAACAAGTGGCGACATTCAGCCTGATGACAATATTGTTGACGGTGGTGACGGCTGGGATTGATGAAAAAGCAATTACTTATTATTTCAATATTAGTTGTTATAGTCAGTATTTTGGTTTCCTGTTCTGTAAACAGTAATAGTGAAGATATTTCAACTACTGCTGTTACAGATAGCAATGGCACAACCCATTACTATGAGCCTGTTACTGATGATAAGGGCGATATATCAACAACTGACAAAATTCAGGGCGTTTTTGCTGAAATAGAAACACAGTCAAACGGCAAAGCAATAACAGAAAAGAAGGGCAAATATATTACTAACGAGCATACAACTATTCTGCCGATTAAGGACGAAACAACTAAGGCGAGCAGTTCAGAAAAACAATCAACAGAAAAATCATCATCTGATATTACAAAAAGCATAGAAGATGCTGATAATGTTGTTGAATTTGAGCCAACTGAAGCGACCTCAGAAACAAAGCCTACTACATCAACAACTACTGAAAAAACGACAACAACCACAACAGAAACTACCACACAAAAAGAAACCCAACCTGCAACTGATAAAGACGGTTGGATTACAAAGTGGTATTAAAAATGTTAGCAGACATTTGACAGACACTATGTGCGGAAATATGGCTTGAATAGGGCATAAATTTCAGTCGAGCCTACCGCTCTGACTCCGTCATTTAAGTTTCGAATCCTTATACCTCTGCCAAAAGAAAAAGAGTATCATTTGATACTCTTTTTCTTTTTGTAAAATTTTAACAAGGATTCGAAACGAAACTCTAAAAATGCCGTGAAATTGTGATTTTCAGGCATTTTTAGGAGAAAGGTACAGTGTATCTTTCGATAGTTGAGAAGAGAATCCTGTCTTTCTGTTTTCAGTGCTTTTCTTTTCTGAGACTTTCAGAGACCTATAAATCTGCATTTCTTAAAACCGTACGAGAGCGACTGTGGGCGTTTAGGTGAGAGACTTTTGAGAGATTATCTATATTTGAAAAACTATAATTATTTGTTATAATATTTAAAAATGTTAGTTTATGGTGATGAATGTGGAAAATTTATTTTTGGATTTTATGAGCTTGATAGAGGATGATAAAATTGAAATTTATAATGAGTTTAGTTTACAACATGAGTTAGGAATATTTTTGCGTGAAAAATTAGTTGATTATAAAATTCAATTTGAAAGAAATACGAGATTTTTGGAATTAGTAATACCATTAAACATGAAATAGATATCGTAGTTTTTAATGATAATGAAAGGTTTGCTATTGAGTTAAAATATCCAAGAAATGGACAGTATCCGGAGCAAATGTTTTCTTTTGTAAAAGATATTAGGTTTATGGAAGAATTGAAATCAATGGGATTTAATAAAACATATTGTTTAATCGTAGTTAATGATAAAAATTTTTATTCTGATTCTGGAGTTAAAACAGATAATGTTATATATTCTTATTTTAGAAATAATAATATAATACACGGAGTAATTAGAAAGCCTACAGGTAATAAAGATAGAGTCATAAATGTAATGGGGAATTATTTAATTAAATGGAATAATTGTAGTGATAATAAATTTTACATCGTTAGCATATAATAGGTTAGAATAATATATTGGAACATTAGGGTGGACAATTTAATAAAAACATATGCTTTTTATGTCCGTTTTTAAGGAACATTGCTGTTGATGGTGTTTACAACCATTTTACTCTATAATATTATGAATCTATAGTTAAAGTTATAAATAATGATAATTGAGTGGTTGGTATTATGTTAACAGCAATAGGTGTAATAATTGGTATTATATGGGTAATAGTGGAAGAGAGCAAGAAAAAGCCAAGTAATCTATATCTTGCATTCAAGGAGTTTTCGTGTTCTCCTGAAGGTCAAGAATTTGCAAGAAATTATCAAAGTGATAGAAACAATAAGAGAATTGCAAAAGCGCAAAAGAAACAAAGAAAAAGACAAAACAGGCAAACAAGGAATTTGATTATTGCACATCATTGCGTAAAAAAATATAATAATTTTGTTTTTGAAAATAATAAAATGAGAAAATGGAGGTTTTAGATTATTTGTCACCAAATTTTGTGGTAGGGCACTGCATATATTACAGGGCGTCCTACCTCTTTTTTATTATTCGTTTACTGTTTTCTGTTTTTTTGATTAGTATATTTAGCTAATCTTTTTCGGGTTTGTTCGAATACCTCATCAACTATATGTGATAAATTTTAGCTGTTACTAATATGTCTGAATCAATTCATTTGCAACATTGGTTGGATTTTCAAGAGATAAAGGCAAGGACTTTCAATCCTTGCCTTTATCTCTTCGTTTCGCAACAAACCGAGCTATGCGCTTTCGCAACACAACACATATCATACTTTGTTTCCAAAGTCCAGATCAATATTGCAATTAATTCAAATTATGATATAATCAAAAAAGAAGTTAAAATGGCATATTAGATAATATATAAAGATTGATTAGAGTTTTTGAAATTTAACAGGATGGTTTACAAAATATGGATAGGGATACTTTTAAAATGATACATAGTGAACTAATTCAACAAGTTCAATGTACAGAAGAAAATTTAAAAGTTATTTATGCGGCCATGCGCAATGGTAGTTTTAAAAATAATTATAGGAGATTAGAAAAAGCGAATCTTGGAGAAATCTCAAAATCATTAAAGAAATTAGATTATAGTGATGGCTGTCCTGAATTATCTGTTGACGAATACAATACAATCAATCAAATAAGAATAATTAGAAATTATTGGTGCCATCAATGTTACCTTGATTTCATGTTTATTGAAAATGATTTTGAAAGAGACGAACAATTTCAAAGAATTGCCGACAAATTGCATCATGATGAACTTCGCACATATGATTTATATAAAAAAACAATCGAAATAAGAAATTATATTTGCAATAAGTACAGGTGATTTATTTATAAATTACTTCTTATTTGTGAGCCGTTTTATTGTTAATACTTCAAAATTCAATCCACTACTTGTACATTTATTGATTGTATAAGTAGTGGATTTTGTTATGCGTTAGCTACATTTTGTTCTTTAGTGTTTGCGTATTCGGCTAATCGTTTTCTGTTTTGTTCAAACACCTCGTCTACCATATGCGTATATATTTTAGCTGTTACTGATATATCACTATGTCCCATCAATTCTTTTGCAACATTTAGTGGTACACCTGCAGCTTGGCAGTCGGTACAGAATGTATGTCTTAACAAGTATGGTTCTAAATCTTCAGCGAGTGTTGATTTTGTAATCTGATTTCTGTATACTGTTGCTCCGTTTGCAATATCCATCTCTCTGCAAAAATTATGCCAAGCATGATAAAATGCATTTTCATCAAGTGGTAGTTTATTGTTCTTAATCCTCACGAATACATATTTGTCATTGAAACCTTTTAGCTTGTGTTCTATGAGTGCAGACTTGAGTTGAGGTGGAATTGGTATCTTTCTACCTGTTCCTGCTTCTGTTTTTGATTTTCCTACTGTGAGAATTGAGTTTTCAAAATCTAACCAACTCCACTCCATTCTGCGAATTTCAATCGGTCTGAGTCCACAGTAGAGCATTGTTAATACCATCGTCTCTGCATAGTGTGTTTTAGCAGTTTCGAGTATCATTGCTCGTTCCTCGTCCGTGATAGGTCTGCGAGTACCTTGAGTGACGCTCGGTAACACAATATCCTCAGCAGGATTATCGGGTATCAGTTTTTGTTTCTTTGCTTTTTTCATTATCCTACGCAATGTCATTCTTAGTTTCGATACCATTGCTTTACTTTTGCCAACATATTGATTCAGAAATCGTTGGCAGTCGTCTTCGTGTATCTCACATAATTTATAATTACTAAAATAGGGTATTATGTGAGTGTAAACATAATTTTTGTAATTGTCTTTATTTACTTGGCTACAATCAGCATTCTTGACATTCAGTTCATACCAATTGTCTGCAAAGTCTTTGAATAACATATCAGAAAATACACCCTTGTGCTTTTCAGTTTCTTTTTGAATGTAGTAATCACGAATTTTATCATCCATTATCTTTCTGCATTCTTTTTCGCTTTTCTTTGATCTTGCAGTGAGTACATCGTACTCTCCTAAGTCATTTTTGATTCGTTTTGTCATTCGATAGCAAATAAATTTACCGTCTTTGCCATATAGTTCGTACATTTCAAACCTCCTTTTCTGCCTCTGTGGCAACACACACATTACCACAGAGACTTTTGAATATCCAGCATTTATTGAGATTATTTTTTATTTATTTTTGTTATACATAAAATCAAGTACATCAATGATAAAATATCTTTTTACTCTGTCGAATGTTGCAGGTTCAAGGTTACTGCAAATTTCTCTCGTTGTATCTTTGCATACTCCAAGTGTTTTAGATATTTCACTTGCACTAAAAAGATATTGACCTTCCTGTGATGAAATATAATTCGCCATTGATTTTATTTCTGTTTTTGTTTTTTTCATTTTATCCTCCTTTTTGGCATAATTTTTTTATGCTATAAAAATCTTAAAAAATCTTTGAATTTATGCGAAAGATTATAATTTATGGCATACAAAATGTGATGATTTTTATGCTACATATTTTTCAAAAACCTCAATTTGACATAACTTTTGAATGTCCCGGACGGCGTTGCCGTACGGTGTTTTTCAGCTTTTTGACGCTGAATGCGGCATAAAGCCTTTATCCTGCTTAAAAATCAACCTTGCAAATCTGCTTGAATTTGTGTTTAAAAATCCTCGTTACAAACGGCTTGTACTTGCTTTTTGTTCTAATTTCGATTCATTATCCTATTTGCTTTAGAACTCTTCAAATACTGCTTACTGTTTTGTGACAGGGCTTTTAATACTCCGTCATCACTTGGCAAGGTAGGGGTGGCTCATAATTTGTTGACTGTGTAAAGATTACTTAGCTGAACATTATCTGAATATCTTTTTGAAATCTCAATGTAGCCGTTATCTCTAAGAAAAGTCAAAGCCTTTCTGCATGATGTTTCTCCTATATTGCAATTCTTGGCTATGTTAGGAACAGAATAATAACTTTGTCCTTGCTTATTCTTTGCTCTGTTCAAAAAAGAATAGACAACAAATTCAATTGGTGTAAGACCTTCATCAAATATTTTATTTGGCAATGTGAAAAAGTTTTCGTTAATGCTATCAACCTCCTTTCGTAAAACAGTTAAAGTTTTTTGATCCGATTTTTTTACAGCGTTTATAAATTATTTACAAATACAATCATCTCCTAACCTGAATTTTAGAAACTAAAATAGAGCCAAACCTTTTACATATAATCCACCCTTAGTGCATACAGCTATTTTTCAAACTGTTTTGATAACACTAATGGGCGAAAAAATATGTAAAAAAGTTTGACTCTATCAATTCTAATTTGTTAGGCATTCGAGGATTAAAAGCCGTTTCGTACTTAACCCTGCTCAAGATCTCATGTTGTAAAAAATAATTAGTGATAGCAGTAACTTCAAAAGTTGCCCTTATTCAGTTTTCAATGTATAAAGTTGGCATCTTCTGCCAACTTTATTAGTTTAGTATAATTCTATTTTTATTTCAAGATTAAATATAACAATACCAAACATTATTTATATGTTTAGTTCCTTTAATGCTTTAATAATCTGAATAATAACAAGAATGAAACCTGCTAGTTGTGTTAGCAATAATACTATATTAGTTAATAATTTTTTAAAAGGAACTCTATTTGTTTTTGAATCTTTTTTCGAAATAGATATTAATGAATAAAACACTTCACCGATGCCTTTGAGCAAAGAATACAGACCAAACAAGAGTAGAAAAAATGATAAAATATTTACCCGTGTCTTGCTAACAAATAAAAATAAAATTAACCATATACCAAAAAATAAGCCGCCATACAGCAAATCATCTGTTCCTTGTATACCATTCTTTTTTAAAATTTTCGGTATATCTGTTGCTAAACCAAGTACACCTAATACAATAAAACACCATTGAACAATAGTATTTGCAATACTATTTCCAAAGTAATCAGCTCTAAATGTTCAAATAAGTCCAATTGTTACAAAAGAGAGACCAATTGCAAGACTGTTGATTAGGTTGTCAACTTCTTCAGAAAACATTATCTTTTTTTCGTTTGCTTTCTTTCTTTTGTTTTTCATATGTTCTCCTTATTTATGAAATATAAATAAATACTCATGAGCTATAAGTAAAAAGTTATACTTCACACTATTTGTTTTCCAAAAACCTGTTGCTTTGCAGTTATGTTGTTCTTTAATAATAAGCTCTTTAAGTTTGAATCCTGCATCCTGGAATATTTTCATAACTTCAAAGCTCATAGGAATCATATGACCTTTTTGTCTTGTATCACCCATAAGAATTGCACAGAATTTACCCTTTTTTAGTACACGGTAGCTTTCATTGGCTACCTTTTTCATTTCTTCAAGGAAATCAGATATCTTAAGATGGGATAAATCATTTTCAATATCATCACTATACTGAATAATATTTGCATATGGGGGATGAGTGCAAATTAAATCAATGCTTTCATCAACAAGTATATCAAGTTTTCTTGCATCACCTTGTTTAATTTGAACCGTGCCGCAGTTTTCTCTTTCAAAATCAGTTTTTTCTTTACATCTTTCAAGTGCAACAGGATTAACATCTATACCAATAATATTTCTATTCAATAGTTTTGCTTCAACAAGAGTAGTGCCCCCACCCGCAAACTGGTCTAATATATAGTCACCTTCTTGTGAGTAACGAAGAATAATGTTTCTCGGAATATATGGTGACCAGTTACCTCTCCATTTTGCATCGTGGGTGGCCCACTTACCACGTTCTGGAAAAGACCATACAGTGTTAGTTTCTAACTCAAAATCATTAGGCTCCCATTTGGTTATCTTTTTTGCCACGCTTATTCACCATAAGCCTTTCTTACATCATAAACAAATTGCTTTTGAAAATAAAAAGCATGATTTTTATTTGAAATATATCTATCATAATGTTTTGAAAAGATTGGATGATACGGCTTTGAATCCTTGCTTCGCACTTGAATATGTGTGCCGTTAGATGTATGTATAAATCCATCTTTACTGGATTCAATATGTTCCTTTAGCTGTTTGCAAATTGAATAATAATCTTCTTCCCAAGTTTTTAACAAAGTGGAAAAAGCAGGGTTAGTCAAATCAATATGTATTGCGTCAAGAAACATCCATTCTTGTGGAGCGCCTTCTTTGCAAACAGGAACGTAAAGAATGTTACTAATCTTTTCATAGAGATTTGTTTCTTCAAATGGCTTTTGCTCAATTAGTTCGTCGATTACACTTGCTATTTGAGTGATAAAAACAGTTTCTAATGGTTTGCCGGCAGAATCACACTTATTACTCTTTAATTCTCCATCTTCAAAATCAAGATTTGAGTTATCAAGTTTTTTCCCTAATGCCATTTCAAGTAGTTGACCAGTTTTACCTTTGTTTTTAATAATCATAGGAAAATCATTTTCATCAAAAAGTTCTAAAAATGGTATATTGCAAATTTGAATAATTCTTTCTTGTGCCTCTTTTAATTTCATAATATACCTCCTTTATCTACCGCCGAAACCAGCTGTAGAAACAATTTTAAATATGTCTAATGAATCTTTAAGAAGTTCATTAAGAATATTACCAAACATATATGCATCCGCTCTATTAGTCTTTTCTTGAACAGAAAGCAACCTTATTAAAGAAAAAACAAATTCAATATCATATTCTCCATAGCGATTCAAATCTATATACTCGTTTGAATCAAATTCGCAGTTTACAATATCTTTTATAGATTCAAAATTATTATTTTGTAATGACTCACAGTTATCCCAATAATTTTTCATTGTCTGTAGGAAAGCTTTTGTTAATTGAGGATTTCCTTGCAATTTCATAAGAATATCCGTAACCCAATGAATGTGTTTTGGGGTTCTTATTCTAGTTCCTGCTTTTGAATATTTAATCAAAAAATCATTTTCGCTTAGTGAACCTTGAAAAACATAAACTCGATAATCTTTTATTTCTATTTCTGCTATTGCAGTTAATGTATTCTTATTAATTCTTTTAGTTCCTTTTTCAATATTCATAATTTTTCTCCAAGAAGAATATTCCGAGCAATAAGCTCGGAATGATTTAGTTATGATTTGTATTAGTAGTTACAGATTAATAATTCGCTTATTTTTCCTCTATCTTTTGAATTCCTATTTATAAAGCGATTTGCTGAAACTCTACTGATACTAAATTGCTTATATAAATCATCAAAAAAATTATCATTAGGATTTGTGTTTTTTGGATCAGAATTACTTGCAAGCACCTTGGCACCTTTATTTGATAGTTTTTTTATGTATTCTGCAAGTTCAATTTGATTATCGTCATTAAAGACTGTTTCTGTGTAAGAAGTAAACTCAGCAGTTTTGGATAAAGGTCGATAGGGAGGATCAAAATAAACGAATGTATTTTGATCTATAAATTCTTCGGTTTGTTTATATTCACCTATTGAGATTTGGACATTTTGTAATTTATTAGATACGAGTATCAAGTTTTCTGTATCACAAATTGTAGGATTCTTGTATGAACCTATTGGAACATTAAATATTCCTTGTTTATTTACTCTGTATAATCCGTTAAAACAAGTTTTATTAAGATATATGAATAATGCTGCTTTCAATGTTGAATTTGTTTTTTTATTAGTTATTAAACTGTTATATAATTCTCTTTGAGCGTAATAATACGCTTTTCTTTCGTCGTCATTACATCCAAGATGCTCTTTTTCGAATTGTTGTAATAATTGAATTAGTTCAGACACATTATTTTGTATTTTTGAATATACATTCATTAATTCAGCATTTGAATCATTTATTAAAATTTCATCAATTGTATAGTTTGTTAATATATCAAAAAGTACAGCACCTGCACCGACCATTGGCTCGCAATATTTTTTAATGCTTATCCCTAAACCATCGGGGTAATATATACGAATTGTATCTAATAATTGACCTTTTCCACCTGCCCATTTTAGAAATGGTTTGGCTGTAACTTGATTTTCATATCTTGTTGTTCTACCATCAATTGGTTTTTTTGCATCAGACGGAATAATCCACATGTTTCCTAACATTGCAACATTTTCAATCCTGTTTTCGCTGCATAGTGTAATTACTCGTCTATGTGATATATTCCATTTTTGTGCAGCTTCACTGGCTGTCATATATCCAATCATAAACTTCACCTCAAAATTTGCAATTATATTATATTCCAAATATGGAATAATAGCAAGATCTGATTTCGATTTTACTAATACAATAATCTTAGTGAAAAGTCCGAGATTTTTTATTTTTAAAGTTATGTATTACAGTAAAATAATCACAAGAAAACTTTTGTTAGAGATTTTTGAGAGACTAAGAAGTGAAAATTTGGCTTGAAATGGTTGGTTTGAAAGTGCGATTTAGTTACTCTGACTTCGTCATTTAAGGTTCGAATCCTTATACCTCTGCCAAAAAGCGACAAGTTTCGATAAAAGAAACCTGTCGCTTATTTTTATTGCTTATTGATTAAAGATTCAATATTTGGGGCTGATTTTTAAGTGAATCAGTTCTTTTTTATTAGATTTCTTTTGTTTTACAAAATGGTCTCATTCTAAAATCCACTAATAGGAATATTTATTTAGAAAACATAGATAAGTAATTCAACTAATATTTATGTTTTGTATTGCGTGTAATGTAAATTCGAATTATAATAAGGATAAGATAATTGAAATGATGAGAGGTATAAATTATGCCAAAAGCTACTAAAGAGGAATTACATTGGGCATATCTTATAACAAGAGAAGAAATATTGAAGCGTTTAGATAAAAAGGTTGCAATAGATAAAGAGGATTGGATTCAAATTAGAGATCGTTTGATTGATATGATAGTCAGCGGAGAAGCTGAAACTTTTGAATCTAAGATGAGCAATTATCTTGAAAAAACAGTACAAAAATATCTTTATCCTTCAGATGATTATATATCGTTAACAGATATTGCGAGAAAATTTGATGCTGAACATCCAAGTTACTTGATTCAAAGTTGGCTGCGTAGCCGAATACTGTTGAGTTTTTAGGGGAATGGGAATGAAATAATAATCCTGAATTTGATGAATATGCATTCGAAGAATTGATTGTTGATGTTCGTTCACCATCTTATACATTGACGCCATCAAAATGGATTGATACAGTAAATGCAATAGGTTTAACATCAAAACGAGGTAAAAATGGGTGTACTATGGCTCATCCGTTTATAGCTTGTGATTTTGAAATGTGGAATGATATGAAATTTAGATACGAGATGATAAAATACAGTATTGATTTTATACATAAAGGAGAATGACAATGTTAAAAAATTTATATGAGATAATTGAACTATCTGATAATGAAAGTTCAAAATTGAGTTCACTTTATGATGTTGTTATGCTGATTTGTATTATTGCAAGTATGATTCCGTTAGCAATAAAAACTGATAGTTTGATTTTAAATATTATTGATAAAATTACAGTTACTGTATTTATTGTCGATTACATATTAAGATTGATTACTGCAAAGATTAAGTTGAGTAAAGGAATAAAATCATATTTTCTTTATCCAATTCAGCCAATGGCAATAATTGATTTGTTGTCAATATTACCATCTCTTATACCGATAAATGCTGGATTTAAAGTATTAAGATTATTCAGAATTGTAAGAACACTCAAGGTGTTTCGTAGTTTCAAAATATTCAGATATTCAAGAAATGTAGCAAGACTTGTTGAGGTGTTGAAAAAACAATCTAAATCATTATTGGCAGTTCTATCAATGGCTATATTCTATGTATCGTTTACTGCATTGGTTATGTTCAATATTGAGCCGGATACATTTAAAAATTTCTTTGATGCTATCTACTGGGCTGCAATTTCATTAACCAGTGTAGGTTATGGTGACATTACACCGATATCAAATGTCGGTAGACTATTTACAATGCTGTCTGCATTTGTTGGAGTTGCTATTATTGCTCTTCCTTCCGGCATAATTACAGCCGGGTATTTAGATGTTTTGGATAAAGAGAAAGATAAATAAAAATCATTGTTTAGAATTGATGATTTTAAAAAAGGATGAATTTGTTTTATGGATGAAAACTTATATAGTTTAAAAAAACTTAAAGATGAGGTTAAAACGGCAAGGAAAATATCTTTTTTATTTCCAAAGGATAAAAGAAAACAAGTTATAGAGATCGATAATCATCTTACACATTTGACAACTCAAATTGAACTTTTCAATGAGTATTTTTCTGACTCAGGCTGGTGTGCTTATGATTCAATGAATATATCATTGATGGAATCTGCAAATATAGCCTTTGAGAAGGGTGGAATTGATGCTGGAGAGCATGTCTTAATTGAGTATTACAAAAGCGAAGTAAAAAAATAACACATTGGCTGAAAAACAAAGCAAAACCATTTATGGAGCGATATGACTTAATACGAAATGCATTAGACGACCATTTTTCAGGTCGATATTATGCAAGTGTTCCATTGTTTTTAATAATTATTGATGGTTCAGTTAATGATTTTACAAAGAGTAAAGGATTTTTTGCAGAGGGTACAGATGTAAGTGCTTGGGATTGTCTGGTGGGTTGTGATGATGGACTAAGTAAAATGAAAGATTTATTCAACATGAAAAGAACTAAAACAAATCTTGAAGAAATAACAATGCCTTATAGAAATGGAATTCTTCATGGAAGAGATTTAAACTATGCAAATGAATACGTTTCTTGTAAATGTTTATCTCTAATGTTTGCATTAGCAGATTGGATGCAAATGAAGACTAACGAAGAGTGTAGAAAAGAGAAATTTGTTAAGGAATCAAATCCTCCTTCGTTTCGAGAATCATTCAAAAGAATAAGTGAAATTCGAATGGACAATAACGAGATAAAAAAATGGGAAAAAAGGCATGTTGAGATTGGAACTGATATTCCTAAAACTCCAACTTTAGATGATTGTTTAGAGTACAATTATTTAATTCCTATTGTAGAAATGTTCTTGATGTGGAAAAATAAAAATTATGGCAATTTATCTATTTTATTAAAGAAATTATTTTCTTATGTGGAATCTGATAGAAAGCGTGCAGGAGAATGCAGAAACTTTTTTCCTCTAAAGAATTAATATCTTACGAGTTAAAGAAAATAGAAGAGCGAGCTTGTGCGTTAACTCGAATTCTTGTTGAAGTCAAATGGGAATCACATGGGAACAATTATGACGAGCTATTAGAATTTGGAATAGTTTATCAAAATGAAAGTAAAGAAGTAGCATTACCTTGGAAGAATAATGGAGCATGGATAATAATGCCTTGGAATGTGCAAGGATTATATAAGTAGTTATAAGAATTAAAGGGTTCAAATACATACACAAAATTGCTAAATGTATTTTTTTGTCAACCCTTTCCAGCAGGCTGAAAGTTTAGGCTTTCAGCCTTATTTTTTGCTTAGAATAGCCTTAAATAGTCCCAAATCGCCCTCAATCTGCTGTTGATATAGGGGCGATTTTTCTTTTGCTTTCTTTGTTAAGATTTTTCTGAGACTTTCAGAGACCTGAAGACTCTCATTTCTCAAAACCGAACGAGAGCGATTGGAGCGTTTTGGTGAGAGACTTTCGAGAGATATGCTATATTGTAATCATTATTTTATATGATATAATGCTATTAAGTGATTAATTATTTTTAGGGGTAATTATGTTAATTATAAGAAAATATCAATCATCAGATTGTAAGCAATTAGCAGAATTGTTTTATAATACTGTTCATACAATAAATGCTAAAGATTATTCAGATGAGCAGTTAGATTCTTGGGCAACAGATGAAATTGATTTGTTAGAATGGGATAAATCTTTATTGAATCATTATAGTATTGTTGCTGTTAAAAATGATGTGATAGTTGGCTTTGGTGATATTGATAAAACAGGATATCTTGATAGATTATATGTTCACAAGAATTATCAAAATCAAGGAATAGCAACTGCTATTTGCGATAATTTGGAAAAAGCATTCGATGTTGATAGAATAACTACGCATGCATCTATTACAGCAAAACGATTCTTTCTGAGAAGAGGATATAAACAGATTAAAGAACAACAAGTAGTTAGAAACGGAGTATCGTTGATTAATTTTATTATGGAAAAAAGATAAAGACGAGGAATTCAATCCACGTCTTTACTTTATAATTGTGTCCTGCTAACGGAGTCTGTGTTTTCGCAACACATTACACTTTTTTGCCAAAGTCCAAATCAATATTGATAATTTATTTTAATATGCTATAATTATTTAATATAGTTTGAAATTATATTAAATGAGGGTAATAATGGAAATAATAACTTATCAGGAAAAATATAAAAATCAGATTATAGATTTGATTTTACATATTCAAAATTGTGAGGCTAAAATTAATTTGTCATTGGAAGAACAGCCGGATTTGCTTGATATACAAACATATTATCAGAAAAACGGTGGAGAGTTTTGGCTTGCAGTTGAAAATGATACCGTTATTGGTACTCTCGCATTAATGAATATGGGTAACGGTAATGGGGTTTTAAAGAAAGCATTTGTAAATAAAGCCTATAGAAAACAGGGAATATTGTCACGACTATATAGGTATTTGCTTGATTTTGCCAAGAAAAATAATATGAAGCTTTTGATGTTCGATACACCGTCTGTAGCAGTTAATTGCCATAGATTTTTTGAAAAGGCAGGGTATAAAAGAATCAGCAAGAGCGAGCAGCCTTTTGGCTATGATTATCCTGATAGGGATTCATATTTATACTTGTTAAATTTGCAAAATAATATTGAATCTATATGATATATTTTTTTGCTGAATTTATCAGAATTGAAATTTGTATATTGTTTGTCACCAAAATTTAATGTAGGGGTGGTTCAATTTTGAACCGCCCCTACTGGTTTTATTTGTTATTAAAGTGATTGATTATTGATTGTGTAGTGAGATAATATTAGCGATGAATTTTATTGGTTCTATATATTATTCCGTCATTTTGCTTAGGATACTGTTTAATTTTTGGAAGAATGGAATTTTTATTATTATGAATAATTTCTTCTCCCCAACCTACAATTGCAGCGATGTATTCTGTTGACAATTCAGGGTCACCATGTCCCCAAAAGATGCGATACTCCTTACTCATATCATAAAGCCATTTTGCAGAGGGCAGCCATTCCTCAAGACTTGTAGCGCCCAGCACATGCATCCAAAGAGCACCGCTGACATTATCGCCGCTAAACACAATTTTGTTATACGCATCTATAAGTGCAATACTGCCGGCGGAATGTCCCGGAGTGTGCTTTACACAAATTTCAATATTATTACCTAAAGTGAATTTATAACCGTCATCAATAGGTTTAAGCTTTGTTGTTTTATACTTTGGTTTTATAATATCATTTACAGTAAACCCATTATTTTTGATAGCTTGATTACGATTCAAATAAGCCTTTCTTAATGCCATAGACATTTGAAGTTTGCAAATGAATCCGCAATCCTTGCGGTGAATATATATTTCTTTAAACTGTCCTGCACCACCGATGTGGTCAACATGGTGATTTGTGGCAACAACGATAATCGGCAAGCTTGTAATTTTTTTGCAAGCTCCTATTAAATCGCATAATCCAACACCACAATCAATAAGTAATGCTTTTTCAGTACCTACTATCAGATAACAATTTGTACCACCAAATTCATTTAATAAATAAACATTGTTACAAATTTTTTTAACAGGTATATCTTTAGTCATTCTTTCTGCTTTCTGTTTCACTTAATCTTGTCGATATATTCTCTTTGAATATCACTGTCAAGGATTGACTTGATAATATTTGAACAACAGCGGCGTAAATCCTCAAGCTTTATTTTGCCGCTCTTAACACCATTTGCAACTTTCATTTTGAATACTGAGCCGCCCGGCATAATTAAATCATTACCGGCAGACATACATAATGCATCATCAGCGTTGCCCAGCATTGAGGCAAACCAGTCTGTCATTACAACGCCATTAAAGCCCCATTCATTACGCAGCACTTTTGTGCAAAGGTCATGACTGTTTGCACAATATGTGCCGTTAAGCATATTATATGCTGTCATAATTGATTTTGCTTTACCTTTGCGAACTGCACTTTCAAAGCCGCGAAGATATATTTCACGCAAAGCCCTTTCGCTGACATGGCTTGAAACCTTGTTTCTGTTATCCTCCTGATTGTTGCAGGCGAAATGCTTTACTGTAACATAAAAACCATCTTCCTGCTGAACACCAAGAGCCATAGCAGCAACCATTTCTCCTGTTAAGAATGGGTCTTCGCTGTAATATTCAAAATTTCTGCCGCAAAGCGGATTTCGGTGAATGTTAACAGCCGGTGCAAGCCAGTAGGTGCATCCGTATTCTTTCATTTCTGCATAAACAGCTTTGCCGATTTCATAAACAATATCAGTATTCCATGTTTGTGCTATGGCTGCCGATACGGGAAAGGCAGTAACATACTGATAAATTAATGTATCTTTTTCAGGATTGCCATTTATCAGTTTTTTAGCAAAATCAGGCATAAGAATATCGAAAGTTCCTAAAGCACTGTCAACAGTTTTAACCTTTCCTGATTTTGTTACGGCACTTCTTTTTTGAATACGTATTCCTGCAGGACCGTCACAAAGCGTTACATTTGCAAGACCTCTGTCCCAAAATTTTGATGTAGTGTTTCCTACAGAGCCGGGCAGAGTAAATCTTGTTTTACCGCCGAACATTCCGATACCAACGCAAATGTCGGTCATTTCTTTCACAGAAAGAGTGTTCAAAAATTTCTGTACTCTTTCATCTCTGCATTCATCAGGCTGCGTGTAATCATAAACAACCGTTTTAAAATCATCTGCTTTTACTGAAAATGTTTTTACTGAAAATGTTTTTACTGAAGATAAATCTTCAACTTTTCTTTCGGGTGATTTCAATTCTTCAAGCTTATCCTGTGGTGTGCATATGTTGGTATGCTTTGAAATCACAGTTTCACTGTCAAGATTTAAAACAGCAATCGGTATCGTGCTTCTTGATGAATTGCCAAGTCTGATAATATACTTTCCTTGTTCAAGAACATATGATGCATTGCTTTCACGATAGCTTGCTGCTCGTGCTAAGTCGAATTCAAGTGTTACTTTTTCACTTGCATTCGGTGAAATCGTGTTCGTTTTCGTAAATGCGATAAGGCTTTGATATTCCTTGTCCATATTCACTTTAGGTGCAGTGATATATGCTTGTAATACTTCTTTACCGCTGTAATTCTTACCGATGTTTTTAACATCAGCCGTTATTTTTACGATTGTTTTTTCTACACTTACATCAATATTTTGAATTTCAAAATCAGTATAGCTGAGACCATAGCCAAATGGATATCTTGGCTCTACATTAAAGCTGTCAAAATATCTGTATCCAACGTACAGGCCTTCTTTGTAATATTCATCCTTAAGATTTCCATTCAGATAGCTGTATTCATCTGAAAAAGGAATATCACTATAGGTCATAGCCCAGGTATCGGCTAACTTTCCTGATGGTGATACTTTACCGCTGCAAATATCTGCCACAGCCTTACCGCCCTGAGTTCCAAGCTGACAAATGAATAAAATTGCGCCGATTCCTTCTATATTATCAATAAATGACATATCAATCTGAGAACCGCAGTTAATCATAAGTACGAAATTTTTATATGATTTTGCAAGCAGTTTGATATCGTTTAATTCCTTATCGGTAACAAACATATCACCTTTTTCGGCTTTTCTGTCACCGCCTTCGCCTGCTTGTCTTGATAAAACATAAATACAGTTGTCTGCGTCCCTTGATATAGTATCTTCAGTTATGTCAAAGAATTCAGGAGCCTGAAACGGTTCAAACAATGTTGTCATAAGCTTAGGAAGATTAAGATACAGCTTTTTTCTTTGATTTTTAACAAAATCAACCTGAGCCTGCTCATATTTCGATTTATAGTCAAGATTCATTTTGAGATTAGTGATTTCAAATCCACAGTCCTCAAAGCCTTCAAAAATGCTTATGCTATGACGTTCGTTTACCTCACCTGAGCCTGTTCCACCCTTTATTGTTTCTGTTACACCGGCACCATACATAGCAACCTTTTTATCTTTAAATGGTAAAACATCATCGTTTTTCAGCATAACTATTGCTTCAAGTGCTGCACGGTAAGCAATATCAAGATTAGCAATTTCTCTTTCTGTTATTGCATCAGAATAGGATGCTTTTGTTAATAGTTCCATTATGTAGCTCCTTATCCTATATAGTTTTGAGAAAACTCTTCATATTTTTCAAGCAAGTATTTATTTGCTGCTTTGCTTATATCGGCATATGGTGCCATCATATCAAATGCGTGATATCCGCCTATAAATTCTTTTAGCTGTGTTTCAACATTTGATTTCTGCAGATTTTCAAAATATGTAAGTGTTTCGGCATAAAAAGGGTCTTCTGTACCAATTATTGATATTGCAGGAGGAAGATTTGAAAAATCCTCGTTTCTTGCAGGTGCAGCATATGGCGAAACATTGTTATTCATAACCTTATCACCAAGATATACCCGCCATGCTGCGTGATTTGCTTTTGTGTCCCATACAGGAGCGTTATTATTTTTTGATGTTTTTGTAACCCTGTCATCAAGCATAGGATAAAGCGGCATCTGAAATCCAATGCAATTTTCTCCTTTATCTCTTGCATAAATGCATAATGCAGCGGCTAAACCACCGCCTGCACTTTCTCCGCCGACTACAAATTTATCGCTGTCAATGCCAAGCTGTTTTCTGTTGTTTTTTAGCCAGAGAAGTGATGTAAATGCATCTTCAAGAGCAGCAGGGTATGGCTTGATTGATGAAAGTGTGTAGTCAGGTGCAACGATGACACAATTACAGTTATTGATTAAATGCTTTGGAAAAGTCATAATTGCCATTTCAGGTGCACCAAGAACATATCCACCACCGTGAAGCCAAAGGACGCCGATGGTTTGACCTTCAGTTTTCTTTCCATGCATAACACAGGCACGAAAGCTTGTACCATCAGGACGATGGATTTTTCTCTTTTCACAATTTAAGCTTTTTAGTTTAAGCACGGACATTGCCTTTGTTGATATAGGACCTAATATTCTTTGTGCCTTTTCACTGCCCAGAGGACTTATTAGTTTAAGTATTTTTCCTTCAAAACGGATTTGTTTATCAATATTTTTCATTGTAATTCTTCTTTGTATAAATAATTTATTAGAATATAATCGTTTAAAACTATTATATCTAATAAAATGACTTAATTCAATAGAAAATAAAACACATCAATTGATTTTACGTTGTTCTATTTGTTAACTGCATTTTGTTCTTTTTGATTTTGCAGTGAGTATATCATACACGCTTAAGTCATTTTTTATTTGTATTGCATTGCATTTAAACTCAAAATACGTTCAAATCTTGATGATTAAAACTATTTAGTTGTAATGTATAACGCTGAATACTTCTAACACTATTTAATTTAATGTATAATGAATTTATTGTAATTGACATAAATTTTTAAATTTAATCTTGAAAACCTACTAAACATATAGTATTATTAGGATATAAGAGCTTAGGAAGTGTATACGATGAAAATATCTGCAAAAGGAAGATATGCCATTAAAATGCTTATTGAGTATTTTGATTATGTAATATAAGGAGAACATTATGTGCAATATAAATGGAAATCGATTACTTATTTTATTTAAAAAATTAGTTGAAACAGACAGTCCTTCAGGTGCAGAAAGGCTGGTTTGTGACATTGTAAAAACAGAACTTGCAAAATTAAATATATCTGTGTTTGAAGATAATGCAGGGGAATATATCAATGGCAATGCAGGCAATTTATATGCTTATGTTGCAGGTGATATAGATTTACCTCCGATTTTATTTTCTGCTCATATGGATACTGTTGAGCCTGCAAAAAATAAAAAGTGCATTATTGACGATGATGGTAAAATTCATAGTGATGGCACTACCGTTTTAGGTTCTGATGACTTTGCAGGTGTTTGTGCAATTCTTGAAGCATTAAAAACTGTTAAAGAAAACAATTTGTCTCACAGACCGATTGAAATTATTTTTTCTGTATCTGAGGAGAATTATTGCAAAGGAATATCGCAGTTTGACTTTAATAAAGTAAAATCTGAAGAGGCTTATGTTTTTGATTTGAGCGGAGAGGTTGGAACTGCTGCTTATGCCGCCCCAACAATACTTTCATTCAAAGCAGATATTATCGGAAAATCTTCTCACGCAGGCTTTGCACCTGAACAGGGGATTCATTCCATAAAAATAGCAGCTGAAGCTATAGCAAAAATAAATTGCGGTAAGATTGATTCTGAAACCACTGTGAATGTCGGAACAATAAACGGCGGAACAGCAACGAATATTGTGCCGGATAAATGCAGTATAACAGGAGAGATACGCAGTTATTCAGATGCAAAAGCTGTTGAGCAGTATAATAACATTGAAAAAATCATTAAAGAAACAGCAGATAAATTCAGTGCAATTGCTGATGTATCATTTACTAAAAATATAACTGCTTATGAAACGAATATAAATCATAAGGTTGTTGAAAGATTTAACAATGTATGTAGAGATTTACAGCTTGTGCCAAGAATGGAACGCTCTTTTGGCGGCAGTGATAACAATGTTATGGCACAAAATGGAATAACCGGCATTGTGGTTGCGACCGCTATGAATGACTGTCATACATTGAATGAATGGACAACTGTTGATGATTTGAAAAAAGCAGCAGAGCTTGCGTTAAACCTTATGATTTCAAAGGAGTAAACCATGAAAATACCATTACATTATCAGATATCAGATTATGATTGCGGACCTACATCCATGCTCAATGCAATCAGCTTCCTTTTTGAAAGAGAGGAAATACCGCCTGAAATTGTGCGTAATATTATGCTTTATTGCCTTGATTGCCACAGCAGTGATGGTATACCCGGAAAGCTTGGGACATCCTGCTCTGCGATGATGTTTTTGAGTAACTGGCTTAATAATTTTGGAAAAATGGGACTTCTGCCGGTTTCTTCGTCTTACATATCAGAAGAAAAGGTTTATATCGGTCAGAGCAGTCTGATTAATGATACACTTGTCAGAGGCGGTGCTGTTGTTGCCAGACTTTTTTATGATGAATGGCACTATGTTCTTATCACAGGCATTAAAGATGAACATTTATTGCTGTTTGATCCGTATTACAGGGAAGAGCCTTTTGATAATGAAGAAATTAAAGTAGTTCTTGATAAGCCTTTTAAATATAACAGAGTTGTTCCAATATCTTATTTTAACAACGATAAAGAGGAGTTGTACTCCTTTGCAGGAATAGATACAAGAGAGGCAGTTTTGCTGTTTAATGAAAACACTAAAATCACGCAGGAGGATACAGTTGAATATATTATTTAATTGCGTGTACATAATATGATAATACCGCAGCTGCACTATATTATTACAATTTCATAGCTTGGTTCAATAAACAAGGCATCAGAGATTTTATATGTGTCACAGCCATTGCTTACAAGTTCCATAAAGGAATTGGAAAAAGAGCTGGGTATATTGATTTTTCATCGCAGTGGTCGAGGGGTATCCTTGACAAATGATGGTATTGAATTTCTTTGGTATGCCAGACAGCTTTATCAGCAATATGAATCTATTCTGGATAAGTATGGAAAAAATGGTTCGCTTAAAAAGAAATTTGGTATTTCAACTCAGCACTACTCTTTTGCGGTTATCCTGAAAATGTATTGCCGCTTTGGGTTGCAGATATGGATTTTCCCACTGAGTATCCTGTTTTAGATACTTTGGCTTGATGCAAGTCATATTTTCGGAAAGAATTCAGCTGTGTTTCAGCGTATTGTATTAGCCTGCACTCGTAAAACATTAACAACTGCACTTGAACAGCTGGAAAAAGCAGTTCATAACAAATAAGAGTTTAAAGGAATAATTATTAAAATCACAAGATTTTTTCATAAGAGATTTCTAAGAAATCTGCGATATTGAAATCATTATTTTATATGATATAATATTAGTTGAAAATTTTGTGCAGAGGTTGAAAAAATGTTAAATTGCTTCTTAGTTGGTTTGGGAGGATTTATCGGTGCAGTTTTAAGATATTTGATAAGCCTGATACCGATTAAAAATCCCGAATCATTTCCGGTTAATACTTTTGTTATAAATATCGTGGGTGCATTTGCAATCGGATGTATAGCTTTTGCAGTATCAAAAAATGAAAACATTGATCCAAAATTATTACTCTTTTTAAAAGTGGGGATATGCGGTGGCTTTACAACCTTTTCTACATTCTCTCTTGAAACAGCGGAATTGATAAAAGGCGGTTCTGTTATAACGGCTTTGATATATGTATTTGCAAGTGTAATATTGAGTGTTTTGGCGGTAATGCTGCCGCAGTTCGTATTGAAATAACGAGGATAAAGGCAAGGGTTTTGCTGTTCAATAAGATTTACTAAGAAAAATAGATTAAGAAAAGAATTATATAATTGTGCTTTAGAAATTTTGAAAAGGCTGTGAAGAAATGGCAATCTGAATGATTGTCAACCTCACAGCCTTTTAAATTATTATTTTCTTTTGCGTTTAATTGTAATAATAGTGCCTGCAATTACACCTGCTAATACTAAAACTCCGGCAACTGATGTTCCGACAATAAGCGGAATATTTGACTTGGTGTCAGGAATTGATACGATATTGCCAACATCTGCAATGTCAAGGTTATTGAATCTGTTCTGATATTCAGCCTTTGGACCTGCATTATCAATTACAGATTGAGCATCGTTATCCCATTTTGCGTCGGAAACAGTTATTGGTTCAATGATTTCTGTTCCGGCTTCGTATGTTTCTGTTGTTGTATATAATGAGGAGGTTGAGTAATTGTGTGTCCAATTATTTTCTCCTTTATAACCCCAGTCACCACAATCTATACAAGCAAATTCAGGATTAATATCAATTACATTTCTTTCGCCATAAACATATTTTGTGCCTTCATCAATATGTATACCCCTGATATGATAAGCTGCTTCTACACCCTCTGTACCAATAGATTTAATGTAGTTTTCGCTGATAATTGTATTTGGCATTTCGCTTAATGTGTAAATTGCACCACCATCACCCAGCGTTGTGATACAGTTATAAAAACGATTGTTAACTATCTTGTTATCTCTGCAAACGACTGAGGCATTCCCTGGAATTACAGCATCTGCACTGCCATTGAAATTCCACCAGCCCCATCCAAGGCTTAGCCCTGAGTAAGGTGTATTCTCAATTTGATTGTATTGGAAATTCATATTATAAACAGCGTGGAAGATTATACCCGGATTGCCCCAAAACAGACGACTTGTATTTTTAAAAAGATTATTTGTGATGTTTATGTTACTGCAAATTGATTCTGTATTTGCATCGTAACGTTCTTTTTCACTGTGACGACCGAGTGAACTATCCTTGTCACCAATGTACATATGCTGAATGTGACCGATAAGCATTGCTGTTCCTGCTGTGTCATAAATTGCATTACCATTTATTGTCATATCCTGAACATCGTTAACAAGAGATAGTCCATCATTGCCGGTATGGCAAATTGTGTTGTTTAAAAGACTGATATCACTTGCAGAGCTGATATATACTGCTGCAGGGTTAGCATCATATTCACGATAAATATTGCCGTGCCAATCCTCTTCGGCAAAAGCTTTTAGTGTCATTGCACCTTGGTTTGTTGCTCTGCCGTGAGAACCGTCAACCTCGCACAAATTCCAGTCGCTGTGGGTAAAGGTTAACCCTTCAAATGAAATGTTATGAACTCGGTTTTCTTTGTTTTTACCTTGTATGTCAACAATTTTTTCAAGCTCCGGTGCAATGACTGTTGCACGATTCAAATCTTCGTTTTCTCTTGCATAGTAATACAGCTTGTTTTCAGTTTTATCAAAATAGAATTCTCCGGCCTCATCAAGCCACTCGAAAACATTGAATATCAGATTATTCTTTTTAAACTGATATTCGTTACCCCAGCCAAGCTGTTGTGCAAAAGCGGCATAAGGCATTTGCAAATCAGCAACTGTTGTTAATCCGCTTTTCCTCAAACTGTCAACGCAAACGATTGTTGTGTTCCAGCGTGTTTGTGTCATAAGTTCAATATCGTCTTGATTTCTTGTTCGTGCAGGGAGTTTCTTTCCACTGAATTTAACGGCAGTATAAACCTCATCGGTTGTCCAAGCCCAATCAGCCTGTCCTTCATTGATCACAGTTTTATTTGTGCCGCCTTGTGCTTTAACAACATTGCTTGTCATAAAGCAACGATTTCCATTGACATAGAGTGAACGGAGTTTTTTATCACGGTTGTAAGAAATGCTGTAAATCCCATTGCCTTCATCATTCCAAGTGCCGGTAATTTCTCTTCCGCCGCTGATAATGGGCTTTGCGTTCTTACCTGAGACATAATGAATCGTGCAATTATCAGATCCGCTGTCTGTTTCATCAAATGTAAGTGTTTCATCAAGATAGTATGTACCGTCACCAATTTCAACAACTATGTCACCATTTGATTTATCAAGGGTTTTGACATATTCTTTTGCTTTTTTTATCGTTGCAAAAGGTTTTGATTTGCTGCCATCTGCATCATCATTTCCGTTAATGCTGACATAGATACGATACGCTTCCATTTTATCATTCTCCTTTGCAAAAGCCTGAATATTTCCAATACTCAGAATCAAAAGTATTGATATCAAAATACTTATTATTTTTTTCATAGTTTCCTCCTTAACTTTAGATAAAGTTATAAATAGAATTATAACAAAACAGGATAATATAATTATAAGATATATTATATCATTGTGCAAGTGGGTTTTATTTTAAACATAGTTGGCATCTATCTGTTAGAATGGTTTAGCTGAGAGAATTTTGATATATAAAAGCAAGAAATGTTTTATCTTTTCATAATATGTGGTTGGCGATAATTGGAGCCATGTGTTTTGCAACACATATAGTACTTTTTCTGAAATTCAGACCAAATGAAAATTTTAATCTTTCATGTTGTTTATTACTATATTATGAGATAGGGAGCCCCTATCTCTTTTTGTCTTATTCGTTGACTTAAAGAATAAAGTTTGATAGAATGCATAGAGTGTTTTTTGAAAATATATTATTAAGGATGGACATTATTATGGTAACTACCATATTATTAGTTGTTATTTTTATAGCGTACATAGGACTTGGTATACCTGATTCCTTATTAGGCAGTGCATGGCCTGCCATATATACCGAAATCGGTGCTGATGTTTCTGATGTCAGTATGTTATCACTGATTATTTCATTGGGAACAATCGTGTCAAGCTTTTCAAGCGAAAAAATTGTAAATCGATTTAAAACTGCCCCTGTTGCCGTATTCAGCACAGCCCTGACCGTGATAGCCCTTTTAGGCTTTTCTTTTTCAAAAAATATGGTGTGGCTTTGTTTGTGTGCAATTCCACAGGGGCTGGGTGCAGGTTCTATTGATGTCGCATTAAACAACTATGTTGCTAAGCATTACAGTGCATCCAATATGAATTTCCTGCATTGTTTTTATGGTGTTGGTGTTGCTATGAGCCCATATCTTATGTCCTTGTTTTTAAAGGATAATATGAATTGGAGACTTGGTTATCGCACAATGTTTTATATTCAACTTACAATATTGATTATTTTGGCATTGTCGCTTCCGCTTTGGAAAAAAGTAACATCTGATAGAGATGGTGAAACTCTGCAAAAATCTGAAACGGTTAAATTTTCTGCTTTATTTAAAAATTCTGCAGTCAGAGCACAATGGTTTGTGTTTATCGGATCCTGTGCTATTGAATCGGTATGCCTTGTATGGGGCAGCACTTACCTTGTTAATGCAAAAGGTGCTTCGCCTGAATATGGTGCAAAGCTTGTAACCTTTTATTTTGCAGGTTTAGCACTTGGCAGATTTGTTTCAGGTTTTATTGTTAAAAAGTTATCCTGTGAAAAAATAGTTTACTTAGGTCAGGCATTAACGTTTTTAGCCATTGTGATTTTGCTGCTATCAAATAATACTTTAATAGCCACTGCCGGATTATTTCTTGTAGGCTTTGGAAACGGACCTTTGTTTCCGAATATGACACAGCTTACAGTAGAATATTTTGATAAATCTATTTCGCAATCTATTATTGGTACGCAAATGGGTTTTGCCTATATTGCAATTCTTTTAACGCCTATTGTGTTTGGAGCGGTATCAAACATATGTGGTATTGGAGTTTTTCCAATATATTTAGGCGTATGCTTTGCTATTATGATGACTGCAACCATTTTGCTCGAGAAAAGAGTAAAAGTCGAATCATGATTATGCTTTTGACTTTCATATTGCTTGTAACCATAATTTAGAATAGGGCAGAATAATTGTTAATTAGCAAACTGATTATGTGTTATAAAATCGGAATGAGGATATGAATTGTAATCGGTTTTATTGTTAACAAGAGCTATTGTTTAATATAATATTAATATAAAAAGCTGACTCACGAATAAGCAGTGGAGTCAGCTTTTTGCTTTTATTAATATTTTATATCATCAGGTTGTGCATTTATGAATTCTTGGAATATGCTTAAATAGTATTCTTTATTCTGCTCGTCTTTTGAATGATAAATTTCTGCATAGTCCTTTGCATTTATAACACCATCTTCAACAGCATCCAGACAAACAACAGGAAGTGTTAATACAGCATTATCTGCAGGAACATATGAAACAGTATTCACAAATGTGTTGCCGACACTTGCACCGATTTTATATGTTTCACCTTCAGTGACTTGAAGTGTAAGTGTTCCGCCGGTTGTTTTGTATTCAACACCATTAACAGTAACATTTGTATCAACTGAATAATCACTGTGAGTACCGTTTTTGTCTTCAAGCGCTACGGTATTAATGGTTACATTATATGTACTTGGGATTTTTATACCGCTGATTTCAATAGCATTTATACCGGTGTTGCCCTTAAGCACAGTTTCAAGCTCTGTGCCGTCAACACTTTCACCGCCATTAATAAATACCTTGATATAAAGTTTTTCCTGATTATCACAAGCACTTGGCAATGGCAAATTGCTATAGCTTTCAACAGTTGATGTTGCAAAGTCATTACTTAACACACGCGTGTTTGAGTTTTTAACATAAGTATAATTTTTGCCATCTGTGCTGTAGGCAATACCCCAGTCACGAGGTCCTTTATTTGAACTGATTTGTTCAAGATTTAAGGTAAGATTTGCATAATCAGTTGTGCTGGTTTCAATCAGCCAGTATCCATTATCCTTTGGATTATCAAGCTTCTTTGTAGCATAAAAAACATTGTTTGTATCCCAAGCAGCCTTAACACCATATGAACCTGTGTATGAAATCAAAGCGGCGTTGCTGCCATTCGGATACATTGAAAGTCTACCTGATTTTACACCGCTTGTATTTGATACAGATAACCAATCGCTGCTTACATAATTTTCAAACAACTTAGTTGAGCTGTTGTAGTTAAATTTAACAACAGTATCACCCTTATAATAATATGTATTTATATTGGCAGCACTTGTATCCTCATCATCCTGAATCCAGGTAATAACTGTATAAGGTGCCTGCGCTGTTCTGCTAAATCCTGAAACACTTGAAAGCTTAATTCCCTCCTCAGGACAAACACCATTTTGAACAATATTATTGTTTTCATCAAAAACAGCATATTGTATCGGCATATTGTCAGGACTTACATATTTAACAGTTCCGTTTTCACCGAAATAATTTGTTGATTTGTTTGTGTAAGGCATTTTTAATTCAGTGTTATCTTCACCGGCTACAACAACATTATTTACATAAAGATTTCCCTTTGACACGCTATTATGCAGTTTATTGCCTGCATTAGTCAAATCCTCTTTTGTTACAAGTCGGATATAGAGAACACTCTGATTATCACAGGCAGCAGGAAGAGCCGCTGTAACCATAAGTTCTTCCAAAATGCCGTTGGCAGGTAAGGTGATATCTGATTTAATATTATAATAATTAACACTGTCCGTGCTGTATTGCAGAGTTACACTGTTAGGACCCTGAGCAGTTGTATATGCCATACAGCTGAAATTAATATTTTCATAGCCTGCCGTGCTTATCATATAAGTAAATCCTGCATTTTCGCTCCATAATGCACCATCATCAGGCGCAATGCTAAAGGATTTATTTTTCTCATTCCACAGCGGAACATACTGAGAGCTGCCATCTGTATAGGCTGTCATTCTTCCGCTCTTATCATATATACCGCCTGTTGAAGAAACAGCACCGTTAGCTACATCTGTGCTGTATTCGTCGTAAGAAAAGCTTATAATGTCAACACCTGCGAAGCAGTATACGGCTGTTGCAATTTCACTTTGAATATCATCAAAGTGAGCATAGGCCGTTATTGTTACAGTATCGCCAACCTTTGCTTTGCGGGCATCAAAGGGATGCAACGCATTCGTATATAATTGCGGCTCACTTCCGTTTATTGAATAATAAATGTCTGCACCGCCATTATTATCTTTTATTTCTACTTCAGTATCGTCATAAATAATTGAATTGCTTTCAAGATTAAAAGCAGGTGCATTAAGTGATGTAACCACACTTAATGAAGAGCCGGTTATCATTATGTTGTTAACAGCAGCATCACCGCTTATCTGATTAATAACAGTATTTGTGCCGTTAATTGCAATATCATTATATACGACCATACGAAGATAAAGCGTATTCTGATTATTACATTCTTCAGGCAATGCGATGTTATCAAATGCTATTTCCATAGCTTTATTATTGGTTATAGAATATACTGCACCATCAACATCATTATAGGTATTGCCGTCTGTACTGTATTGAAGTTTCCAATCTCTCGGTGCTTTTTTAGTACCGCCAAGCTTTGCAGAAAAGCCTATTTTCTCATAGCCTAATGTGGATGTTACTGTTTCAAAATACGGATATTCACCCCAGGCAAGTGCAGTAGTTTTGCTCGTTCCCATAACAGGAGCCTGATCTGTTAAAACAGAATTGCTGTCATTTGTATAAAGATCAGCTGTGCCGGACCATTTAATTTGAGTATTGTCAGTGGCATTAACGGATGCACGAAGAGTGGATATAGATTGATTTTCACCGCCGGTGGCTAAGTAATTAAGCACTTGTGTATTTTCATCAACAGAAGCTAACTGTTCAGCATTTGCGGTGTAATCATAATTCCAAGCCGCAATTGTTTGGGTGTAGCCGACAGGTCTTTCACCTGCCTTGACTGTGCAATCGTTAGATTTAACACTATTGACTGCATTTTTATTGTCACCTGTTGCAACAGCATTAAGAACAGTGCCGATATCCTCGGCAGTTGTTATGTATGTTTTTTCGCATGCTCCGTCAATTTTTACATTATCTCTGTACCATTGATAGCTGATATTTGACTCGATTGATTTATTGGTTTCATTATGGATAACATCGGCTGAAAGCTCCATATTACTGTAAGCAATTTCGCTGATTTTAGCGGTATATCCGTTACTTAAATCAGCGGGAACAATTGTAAAGGTTTTGTTTACTGAGCCGGTGTATGTTCCTATACCTGTAATGGTTACGGTTGCCGTACCTGCATTAATATTATTTTTATATGAAAGTGTGTAATCAACACCCTCTTCAAGAGTCAGTGTGCCTATATTGGTTTTGTTTATTGTTGCAGTTATTGATGGTGTGATTTCGCTGCCGGTGTAGGATTGGTTTACAATTTCAGCAATAGATACCTTGCTGATATCTGTTGGCGTGATTTGATTTGTTATCCAGGTCTGACGAGAATCAAACCATGTTTTGAGCGTATTTGCTATTGAATCGGCATCATATTTACTGCTGTTAACAGCGTGGCGAACATTGTTCATATATCCGCTTTTAGCAACTGTGTTTGCATAGTCATAGACAGATTTTAAAACACCTGTTTTGTCGACTGCCCTGCCTGAAAGAATTTCTACGGCAGGGGATATGTATGCAAACCAATATCTTTCGGCATCATTCCAGAAATCGCTGCAGTTTGATGATAATGCTGCATAAAAAGTTTTAGGAACCTGACTGTCGCTGCTATAATCCATGCCAGAATCACTTGGATTATAACGATAAATGCGAGTGTTTTTTGTGTACCAATCATTCGACGATGTTAAACTGACATTCCAACGTGAACTTCGCTGAGCCTGTCCGCAGGAATTATCCATATCCCATACAGGACCTGCATACAGCATTGAGTCAACTGAATCAGAATCCTTATAGAAATAAGTAGATGTTGTTGATGAATCCATATTTTTAAAGAATTCCTGTGTCCAATAATACTTCACTGCTGAATCAGCATCAAGAATATCGCTCCACTTTTTGCCTTGATATTGTGCTGCCGGTGCAGGATTACTGGCAGTTCCTTTTGAAAAGCTAAAGCTTTTTGAGGTGCTTGGCACGATACCGTTATTGTATACTGAAGAGCCCAGTGCAAATAACAAATCGTAGGAATAGTCTACCATCGCTTTTGATGCATAGTCACAGTTTTTTAATACCCAGCCTTGCTTGTTATATGCACAAAAACCTGCATTTTCCTTAACCCATCTTTGCGAAATTTCAAGTTCGTACAAATAACCGCCGGTGTAATCACTGGGGTCCTTTAAACTGCTTGAATATCTTTTGCCGCCTATTGTTGCGCCGCTGCCTGCATTTGAGTTGGTTATTGCTGTACCTGTTAAATCAGCAGGGATGATTGCACCGGTTGCTGTATCTGTTGTACCATTTGCAATTTCCAGATTGTCATATGCGTCAGAAACATTAATTCGATTAGATTTTAGCTCAACCTTTTCTGAAAGCTGATAAGAGCCATAGTATTGCTGGTTTACATATAAATCAACAGGCTTGCATATCGGCTGATAATTGACGCCAATATATTTGGCAAAGTCATAGGTTAATTGATCTTTAATAAGCGTTGTATCAACCGAGTTTGCAAGTAAAACCCACTTCTTAGCGGCATTCATTCCCAAAAGAGATGTTGACTTTGCAAGTTTAACATTAAATGGATTTTTTGCGTTGCTTGTACTCCAGGTGCCGTTGCCACGGCCTTGTATTTTGAGCATTTCACCGCAATAGTCCACAGTTCCGTCAGGCTGAACAACCATAATTGTTCCTGCCTCTCCTACGGTATGCGATGAGCTTGAATAAACCTTGCTTAACGAGCCTGATGTTGTATCAACATACACTGTGCCGACATCACCGCTTTTAAGTACAGTTACGTTGTATGAGCCGGAACCTAATTTAAAAGTAACCTTTTTAGAAACGCCGCCTTCATTAATATCCTTAAAAATATCGGTCGGCTCACCGCTTGTAACTGTTTTTCCATCAATGGTTAAGGTTCCTGAAAACCAAAGTTTTAAAGCAGTTAAATCTGCTGTTGACGGAAGGAACAAATAATAATCAGTCGAGCTTGTTGCTCTTTTAAACGGCTGAATTCCGCCAAGAGTTGCAAGCTTATTATTATTGCTTGTGAAATCAGTAATATTATCTTGTGAAAGTATATTTTCAGGATCAGCCCAAACGGCAAACTTTGAGCTTTCAAGCCTGACAGGTGTATCTGCTGCTAACACATTCATGGGGATAATAGATACCAACAAAATTGATATAGTTATCAAAATTGCCCATATCCTTTTATTAAACTTTTTCATAGCAAAATCTCCATTAAAATTTATTTCAATATCATATTATAACACATATGTTAAGATTTTGTTAAAATTTAATAATTTGTGTCGTAATATTATAAGTTTTCATAGAGGAATTTTTTTAAAATTTAACGACTTTTTAAGAGATGGGTATTATAATACTTGCCGTTGTCTAAATTAGTTAAAAAGAAGGTTATAAAATGTCTGATAAAACAGCGGTTTTGCCGAAGAAAAAACGAACGTTGATATTCATAAATCTGCTGATTAGCTGTATTGCATCATCACTTCTTGCAACGGCTTTAACGACTGCATTGCCGCCGATTATGGAAGAAATTAATGTTAATGTAACAACAGGACAGTGGCTGACAAGCGGTTACTCACTTGCAATGGGAATTATGATGCCGCTCACGGCATTTCTGATTACTCGTTTCCCAACAAGAAAGCTTTATATCGGTTCAATTGTTTTATTTATAGCCGGACTTGTGATTTGTATTTTATCTAAAAGCTTTGCCGTAATGATGGTTGGAAGAGTTTTACAGGCTTGCGGAAACGGGATACTTACTTCTATGGCACAGGTTGTTCTGCTTACGATTTATCCGTCTGAACAGCGTGGCAGTGTTATGGGCTGGTACGGATTGTCTATTAGCGCAGCTCCTGTTATTGCACCAACTCTTGCAGGAATTATTGTTGATACACTTGGCTGGAAAATGATTTTCTATATTGCTGTTGCAATTATGGCTGTATCCTTAATATTTGCAATTAAAGTGTTTGATAATGTGCTTGAAACAGAAAATAAGAAATTTGACTTTCTGTCATTTGCTATCAGTGCACTTGCATTTGGCGGAATTACACTTGGTGTAGGAAATCTTACAGGTAAGGGGATTACCGATATTCAGACATATATTCCGCTTGCAGTCGGATGTGCTTCTCTTGTTATCTTTATTGTTCGTCAGCTTCGATTAACCAGTCCGTTTCTTGAACTCAGAATTCTAAAATATAAGGATTACGCTTTGAGTGTTATAGGCAGTATGTTTCTCTATTTTGTTATGATGGGTTCTTCGCTTATAATGCCTTTATATGTTCAGTCTATTATGGGTGAGTCGGCAACTGTTTCGGGCATTGTGACACTGCCCGGTTCTCTTGCAATGGCTATTGTCAGTCCGTTTGCAGGAAAGATTTATGATAAAGTCGGAATGAGAAAATTGTTCCTTGTCGGTACGCTTGCTATGGTTATAAGCACTATAGGTATGTTTACAATTAAAATGACTACACCTCTTTTTATTGCAGCAATCTATAATCTTATCAGATGTATCGCAATCGGATGTCTTATGATGCCGCTTGTTACATGGGGAATAGATTCTATTGAAAGCAAAAATACTGCTCACGGAACTGCTCTGTTAACTTCGTTAAGAACAATTGCAGGTGCTGTCGGTTCGGCTGTATTTGTCGGAATTATGACATTGGTACAAAATCGCAGTCAAGAAACTTATCTTGATAATGCAGCTATCCACGGTTTAAATGCTGCATTTCTTGCTATGTCTGTTGTTTCAGCAGTAATGTTTATAATCGGTATCGTTTTTGTTAAATCAAAGAAAAAGGAAAGCAAATAATAAATAATCAAATATATAAACAAAATTTTAACATCTCTATGGTATTATGTAATTATCATGGAGGTGTTTTTATGTTTAAGATACTTGTTGTTGAGGATGACAGAGATTTAAATCATACTGTCTGCACATATCTTAATAAGAACGGATATGAGGCTGCAGGCTGCCTTGATGCTGAGGAAGCCTATGACGAGATGTACAGCAATGTATTTGATTTGATCATTTCCGATATTATGATGCCTAGTGTTGACGGCTTTGAATTTGCAAAAACAGTTAGAGAGTTTAACGAGGATATACCGATTTTATTTATGACAGCAAGGGACGATTTTGCCGCAAAGCAAAGAGGCTTTAAAATCGGCATTGATGATTATATGGTTAAGCCTGTTGATCTTGATGAATTGCTGCTGCGTATTGGTGCAATCCTTCGCAGAGCAAAAATTGCATCAAGCAAAAAGCTGACAGTAGGCAGTCTTATTCTTGATGCAGATGAGCATACGGCCTATTTGAAGGATGAAGAAATTTCACTGACTGTTCGTGAATTTAATCTTATATATAAGCTGCTTTCTTATCCTAAAAAGACCTTTACACGCACGCAGCTTATGGACGAGTTCTGGGATGTTAAGTCAGCATCAGGCACAAGAACAGTCGATGTTTATATGACAAAGCTCAGGGATAAGTTTTCAGCGTGTGATGATTTTGAAATTGTAACGGTTCACGGACTTGGATATAAGGCGGTGATAAAATGAAAAAGAAAAACAATCGGGTAGGCCGCAGTATATTTTCTGTTGAAAGATATATTCTGTTTTTTATAGCAACGGCTTTTGTTGTTACCTGTTGTATACTGTTATTTCTTTGGAATATAGATTTGTCGGTTGAAGATATTAGAAGAAGTGCACCAAAAACATTTATTAATGTTTTATTACTTAGCTTTTTATTTTGCCTTACTGACGGTATCAAACGAAAAATAATTGTCGAAAAACCGCTTAAGGAAATACTGAAAGCAACAGACAGGATTACCAACGGCGACTTTTCTGTACGAATTGAACCAATGCAGAAATTCGGCAGAAAAAACGAGTTTGATGTTATTATTGAAAATTTTAATATAATGGCAGAAGAGATTTCAGGAACGGAAACCTTGAGAACTGATTTTATATCCAATGTTTCTCACGAGCTGAAAACACCTCTTGCTGTTATCCAAAACTATGCAACGATGCTGCAAAGTCCATCTTTAAATGAAAATGAGCGGATTGAATATGCTAAAGCAATGAGCGTGGCATCACAAAAATTGTCGGCACTCATTACCAATATATTAAAACTTAACAAGCTTGAAAATCAGCAGATTTTCTCCGACAGCAAAAGATATAATCTGAGTGAGCAGCTGTGTGAATGTCTGCTCAGCTTTGAACATATATGGGATAGTAAAAATCTTGAAATAGAGACAGATATTGCTGAAGATGTTATTATTGATGCTGACAAAGAGCTTCTGATGCTTGTCTGGAACAATCTGTTTTCAAATGCAACTAAATTTACGGATAATAACGGCAGAATTTCAGTAAGTCTAAAATCAGATAACAAAAAATGTATTGTAAGGATAGCAGACACCGGATGTGGAATGAGCCGAGAAACAGGTGCTCATATATTTGAAAAATTTTATCAGGGTGATACATCCCACGCTGCAAGCGGTAACGGTTTGGGGCTTGCTCTTGTAAAGCAGGTTATAGATATTGTAGGCGGAGAAATCACTGTTGAAAGTGAGCTTGGCAAGGGTAGTGTATTTACAATAATTCTTAGGGATGAGAATGTTGAAAAAGCTTCTGAATAAACTGTTGTTCCCTCATCCTTTAGTTGTATTGCTCTGTTTTTACCGCTTTTCTTTATATCAATATCAAAAGGAGTGAATTAGATGGATAATAATAAAGCCTTTATATATTCTTATTCTGCCGCCAGACAGGCAGAAATTAATGCCATCAGAGAAAAATATATGACGGGAACAGACGATAAAATGGAGCAGCTCAGAAAGCTGGATCAGGGTGTTACTAAAAAAGGAACAATGGTTTCAATAATTGTCGGTGTTATAGGAACATTATTGCTTGGTATAGGTATGTCCTGCACAATGGTGTGGGCAGATAAATTCTTTGTTGAGGGAATAATTGTCGGTATAATCGGCATTGCTGTTATTGCAGCAGCATATCCGATTTACAACAAAATAACAAAAAGAGAGAAAGAAAAGATTGCACCTCTTATCATCAAATTAACGGATGACCTGACCAAAGAGGTGGATTAATAATACATTCCTCCTTGTCTTTTCTTTTATTCTCATTCATATTTCTTGTGCAAAAGTCCTGCTGTAAAGCAGGGCTTTTATGGTTTATTTGTTATGTATAAAGAATTTGCCGGTTTTATTGAAAATTGTGAAAATAATATGTATAATCTTGAAATGTATAAAAAATACAGACGTAATGATTATCGTGGGAGAAAATATGATTCAGTTAAAAAAATTATTTGAATTTATAAAAAATGAAATAGTAGTTGTTCTGTCGTTTTTATTGGCGTTGATATCTGCCTTTTTTGTCGCTCCGTCTGAAAAGTACATAGAATATATAGATTTTCGCACAATATCTTTGTTGTTTTGTTTAATGCTAATTATGGCAGGGTTAAATGCTCTTGGCGTATTCAAAATACTTGCACACAAGCTATTAAAGCGTGTGAAAAATATGGTCCATTTGGTGTTGACCTTTGTATTGCTCTGCTTTTTCAGCTCAATGATTATTACAAATGATGTTGCACTGATTACCTTTATTCCGTTTACAATAATCACATTAAATATGGCAGGATTGCAAGGGAAATTAATTTATGTTGTTGTGCTTGAAACTATTGCCGCCAATCTCGGCAGTATGCTTACGCCTATCGGCAATCCACAGAATTTGTATCTTGTTTCAGCCTTTAATATTGGTATTGCAGATTTTGTCAAGACCATTTTTCCATATGCATTGCTGTCACTTCTGCTTCTGATCATTGCTTCTCTTTTTTCAGGAAAAGCAACTGTTAAATTTGACGATGATTTTAAAATAGAAAAACCTGATTTCAAACTCACAATGCTCTATTGCATATTATTTTTATGTGCATTATTATGTGTTTTCAGGTTTGTTCATTTTTGGATTCTGTTGGTCATAGTTGTAGTGTCTGTTTTGATTTTTAACAGAAAAGTTTTTTTAAAAGTCGATTACAGCCTTCTTTTTACTTTTATATTTTTATTTATTTTTATTGGTAATCTTGGAAGCATTCAAAGTATTAGTGATTTCCTTTATAACATCGTTGCCGGCAATGAGGTAATAACAGGTATTATTGCAAGTCAGATTATTTCAAATGTTCCTGCAGCCATACTCCTGTCCGGTTTTACTGACAATATTAATGCTTTGCTTATCGGTGTTAATATTGGTGGACTCGGAACATTGATTGCATCAATGGCAAGCCTGATATCCTTCAGATTTATTCAGCAGGAAAAAATCAATAATCGCAAATATTTATTCATTTTTACGGTAATGAATATTGCTTTTTTAGCATCTAATATGATTCTTTATTTTATTATAACAGTTAGATAATTGTAATATATTGAACAGAAGATTAAATTTGGTAATATAGTTTCTGACTCTCTTCTTGTTGGGTATTATATTGTATCATCAGATTTCTTTTCAATAATAGACAATGCTATTTCAATGATAAATATTTAAATTAGGATGAAATTATGATAATACTTTGGACAAAGCCACCTAAAAACCGAATTTGCTCTGTACAAATGAAAGATGAACATTGTGCAGAGTATAAATAATTCATCACTGAAAATAGAATATAATTATTTGGTGAATTCATACTCTGTATGATGATTTACAAATGAAACATTAAAGGAGTTATATAAAATGAATTTATTAGATAAACCGATTATTACAAAGGATACATTTAAAGCAATGGAGGATATGTCATCTTTTATTCATTCACTGATTTTTGATGATTTGCTGATTGTTGCTCAAAAAGAAACAAATTGCTTTGTTTTAAAATCAGATGATGGTCTGATTGTGATTGATGCAATATGGCCTTGTGAAGAGGCATTCAACGCTGTTGTTTCTGCCATTAAAGATGTTGGTTGGAATTCTTATGATATTAAAAAATTAGTTTTAACGCACGGGCATCTTGACCATACTGGTTGTGGAAAATGGTTTGTGGATCACTATAGAGCAAAAACATATCTTTCAAAAACGGATGATGATTTTTGGCAGAGCAATCCACTGAGAGCTGATATACAAAAAGATTTTGATATTGATGTTTATATTGAGGACGGAGATGTTATAAGTCTTGGTAACAAATCAATTTATGTGTTTGAAACACCGGGACATACTCCGGGTGGGTTGAGTTATATCTTTAATGTATCAGAAAACGGCAAAGAGTATAACGCTGCATTATGGGGTGGTTCTACTCCACCAATGGATTTGCATGGTATTGTTACCTATATGAAGTCTTTGGATTATTTTATTGAGCAGACAGAAAAGCATCATGTTGAAGTGGTTTTTAGCAATCATACAGTATTTGATAATGGTATTGAGAGGATAAAGTATTCTCAAAAGAGAATGGGTTATATGCCTAATATTTATGTAATTGGTCAAAACAATGTCAGAAAATATTTTCAGGTTTTCAGAAATCTATGTTATGAAAAGTTAAGATATTCTGATAAATAATTCAAATGAGAGCAGGCAACAGTGTCGAACTGTTGCCTGTGATTTTATAATGAGCCATATTTATTATTTGTTTGTTGTCAGATTTTAAGGTAGGAGCGGTTTAAATGTTGAACTTCTACCTCTTTTTTCATTCGTGAACTGTTTTATTGGGTTTCGTCAAAGGATTCAAAAAACATACGAAATGCAGTCGGCAATGCGTAGGTTTTTTGAATCTCTTGCGCAGTTGCCCAAGTAAAATCAGCTGGTGCTTGGGCACATCGGATATGATAACAAGTCATTTGCCATTTTATGTGTGTAAAAATGTGGACACGGTGGAGCTGCTGATATAATTCTACAGGCTGAACACCAAAGGCATCGGCGGTATGCAATGCCTGCTCAACATCCATTTTGTGGGGAACATTCGGCAGCTGCCATAAACCGGATAGCAGACCGCTTTCAGTGCGTTTTGTTAAGGCGTATTTATCTTCGTATTGCAGTAAAAAAACAGTGTGCTCTTCCAATCGTTTATCCTTTTTCGGCTGTTTAATCGGATACTGAAGCACTGTGTTATGTGCATATGCAAGGCAGAAGTCATTGGCCGGACAAACGGTGCATTTGGGTGACTTGGGTGTGCAAACTGTTGCACCTAACTCCATTAACGCCTGTGTGAATTGTCCGCAATCGTTTTTTGGATATACCTTTTCAAGCTGTGCGGCAATCTCGGTTTTGGTTTGCATACAATCAATTGGCATATCGTTTTCAGTCATACGTGTGATAATGCGTAGTACATTACCATCTACAGCAGCGTAAGGCTGATTAAAACAGATTGAAGCAATAGCACCTGCGGTGTATGGTCCGATCCCCGGCAGAGCACGGATATCTTCGTATTGATTTGGGAAATGCCCGCCATATTGTGTTTCAATCACACGTGCTGCTTTTTGCAGGTTGCGTGCACGGTTATAATAGCCAAGCCCTTCCCACAGCTTAAACAGTTGACTTTCCGATGCTTCGGCTAAAGCGTGGATGCTGGGGAGTTGTTCTAAAAAGCGAAGGTAGTATGCCCATACTGCCTCCACACGTGTTTGCTGCAGCATAATCTCTGAAAGCCAGACATGATAGGGCTCGGTGTCTTGTCGCCAAGGCAGGGGACGTGCATTTTGTTTGTACCAGGGCAACAGCGTATTGGGTAGTTTTTTGTAAATTGAATCGGTTGTTTTCAAAGGCTTCTCCTTTTCGGTTGGGTTTGTTATACGCTTCAATTGTTCTAATATTATATCAAATCTATAACTATATTATATTCATAATATGAAACAATAGCAAGATTCAATCGTAAATGTAATATTGGTTTGTGGCACAAGGGAAATTTGAAACCAATTATGTCAATATTTTTCTTCCTTTCTTTTTTTGTATATGGTAGAATGATTCTATAAACAGTCAAGAATATGAATAAGGAGAGTTTATATGAAAGTATTATTGGTAAACGGAAGTCCGCATAAAAACGGATGTACTTACACAGCCCTTTGTGAGGTTGCTAAAACCCTTAATGAGGAGGGTATCGAAACAGAAATTTTCTGGATTCAGAACAAGCCCATTGGTGGTTGTATTGCTTGTAAATCCTGCATAAACACAGGAAAATGCGTATTTGACGATGTTGTAAATGAATGCAGAGAGAAAGCAATGGAGGCAGACGGCTTCATATTCGCAACACCTGTTCATTATGCATCTGCCTCAGGTAATCTTACCGCTTTTATGGATAGACTGTTTTATTCTGAATTTTGCGGCAACGGAGGAAAAGCATTTGCCTTTAAGCCGGCAGCAACTGTAACATCTGCGAGAAGAGCAGGTACCACTGCTACATTTGACCAGATAAATAAGTATTATACAATTTCGCAAATGCCTGTTATTTCATCAAGGTATTGGAATATGGTGCATGGTGCTACACCTGATGAAGTTAAACAGGACGGAGAGGGAATGCAAATCATGCGTTTTCTTGGCAGGAATATGGCTTATTATCTCAAATGTATTGATGCAGGTAAGAAAGCCGGTATTCAGTTGCCTGAACAGGAATCTGTTTCATTTACAAATTTTATCAGATAGATTATCAAGTAAAAACAGGCAGGAGAAATCCTGCCTGTTTTCATATCAATATCGTGTAAATATTAATTAATAATCAATGATTCAGATAAAATGTCATTACAATTCATTTTATATAAGTCATAAAGTCCGTAAAGAATAAGATTTTTATCACAAACCATTTTATGAAAGCACATATTTGTAATATCTTCACATCTTCCGCCTGTTGCAATGATTTGAACATCATTCAGATTTAAAGAATTAATCACTCTGTCAAGCATTCCATCAATCATTGCTGCATGTGCTGTAAGAGTACCTATCTTTATGCAATCAACAGTGTTCGTTCCTATCACTTTATCTGTAACATTAAAATCTATTTCCGGCAGCTGTGATGCCGTATCGGCAAGTGCTTTTATAGAAGTATATGGTCCGGGAGCAATCATTCCGCCAAGATATTCATAATTTTCATTTATAACAGAAAATGTTGTTGCTGTGCCGATATCCACTATGATTATCGGAGTGCCATATTTTCTTATCGCTCCAACTGATGCTGTAATAAGGTCAGCACCCAATTTTTTTGGATTATCATACTTTATATTCAGTCCGGTTTTAAGTCCTGCATGGACAAATATTGGTGATAATCCTGTAAGCTCAACACATGCCTGTTTTAAACAATCATTAATTTCAGGAACAACTGACGAAATAATGACGCCATTTAAAGTCTGATTACATATCAATGCCCCTAAATAATTTTTGTGATATAAATCTGATTCCTGCTTATCAGTATAATATCGGCATTCTTTAAAAATACCGTTTTCATCTATCAAAGCAGCAACAATATTGGTGTTCCCAACATCAATTCCAAGAATCATCCATCAATCCTCATTTTTACTTCTGTATATTTTAAGCGTTTGATTCAAAACTTCAACAGCCACTTGTTTTTTTGACAGCAAATCAAGACTGTTTATCTCATTTTTTGTTATGATTGTAATTTTATTTGTATCTGTTCCAAATCCTGCGCCTTCATCATTCAGATTATTCGCAATGATAATATCGCAATTTTTTGAATCAAGTTTCTTTTGTGAGTTCTCAACAAGATTGCTTGTTTCCATAGAAAATCCGCATATAACCTGATTTGCTTTTTTTTGCTCACCGGCTGCTTTAAGAATATCTTTTGTTCTTACAAGATTAAGACTGAAATCATGATCACTCTTTTTAATTTTTTCATTGCTGACATTCTTCATTGTATAATCCGCAACGGCAGCAGCTTTTATCAGAATATCACAATTATCCATATTGTTCATAACCGCATGATACATATCCTCGGCAGATTCAATGTTAATAACATCAACGAACATCGGAGGATTAATGTGTGTTGGTGCGGATATAAGTGTAACCTTTGCACCACGCTTTGCAGCAGCCTCTGCAATGGAATATCCCATTTTACCGGTTGAATGATTTGTAATATATCTTACAGCGTCAATTCTTTCAACAGTCGGACCTGCTGTTACAAGCAGATGAATACCTTCCATATCCTTTTCAAACTGGATTTCCTGTCTGATATAGCCCAGAAGAACATCTTCTTTCGGCAGCTTACCTTCTCCTACTGCCGCACATGCCAGTCTGCCAACTGCCGGTTCAACGATTTCAAATCCAAAGGATTTAAGCTTTTTCAGATTATCCTGTACAATTGCATTTTTATACATAAAAGTGTTCATTGCAGGTGCAACAATAATTTTGCAGTCTGCGGCAAGTGCCATTGTGCTGAGCATATCATCTGCAATTCCGTTTGCCAGTTTTCCGATTATATTCGCAGATGCAGGGGCAATTAGAATAACATCTGCTTTTTGAGATAAAGATACATGTGCCACATGAAACTGAAAATTCCTGTCAAATGTATCAACAAGGCATTTGTTGTTTGTGAGCGTTTCAAAAGTTATAGGATTAATAAAATTCACTGCATTTTTTGTCATAACAACATGAACATCAGCACCCTCTTTAACCAATGCGCTTGCAACATTTGCCATTTTATATGCAGCAATGCTTCCTGTTATACCTAAAACTACTGTTTTTCCTTTTAACATCTTAATTCCCATAGCCTTTCTGGCTACAAATAGTTCATTGAAAATTATTAACAACGCCTTGTTGTAGCCAGACAAGGCGTAAAGTGGGAATTTAGCCATCTCAAAATTATGCTATAAGCAAATTTTGAGGGCAATATAATCAATGTAGTGTGATTTTTCACACTACATATCCTCTAATAATCCATGCTTCTCATATTTGGTCGTTCTTACGATTTTATTTTTATCATCAACAAAAACAACATTAGGTGCATGATGTTCTGCTTCATCGCTATTCAGCATAGCATATGCCATAATTATAATTTTATCTCCTATTTCCACCTTATGAGCTGCTGCACCGTTCAGACAGATCAATCCGCTTCCACGCTCTCCGGCTATTGTGTATGTTTCAAATCGGTTTCCGTTATTCACATCAACAACCTGAACCCGTTCGTATTCATAAATTCCTGAGGCTTCAAGAAGCTCTTCATCCACTGTAATGCTGCCAATATAATCAAGTTCTGCCTGTACAACCGTGGCACGGTGGATTTTCCCCTTAAGCATATTTACTAACATTTTGATAGGTCTCCTCTTTATTTACTCTGAACAATAAAGTTATCAATCAGTCTTGTTTTTCCAATATAAACGGCCATTGCAATAAGTGTGTTATCGGAAACGGTGTCTTTTATTGATATGTCATTAAAATCAACAACCTCAACATAATCGATTTTAGCCAGAGGCTCGGTTTCAATGTTCTTTTTCATAGCAGTAACTAATTCTTCAGCATCTGTCATGCCATCTGCAACAAGCTTCTGACCCATAAAAATTGTTTTGCTTAAGATAAGTGCAGCTTTTCGTTCCTCTTCGTTAAGATAAGTGTTTCTTGAGCTTTTTGCCAGTCCGTCTGCCTCACGGATAATTGGGCATCCAATGATTTCAACAGGTATATTTAAATCAATAACCATTCTTTTTATGACTGCAAGCTGCTGTGCATCCTTCTGTCCGAAATATGCTTTATCCGGTGTTACGATATTAAAAAGCTTGCTTACAACTGTGCATACACCTCTGAAATGAATAGGTCTGCTTTTACCGCAAAGTTCAGCTGTTGGTCCATTCATATCAACAAATGAGCAGAAACCATTCTTATACATTTCTTCAGGTTCGGGATTAAAAATCAAATCTGCACCTGTTGCCGCACAAAGCTTTGCGTCGGCATTAAGATCTCTTGGATAGCTTTCCAAATCCTCTGTTGGTGCAAACTGCATTGGGTTAACAAATACGCTGACAACAACCTTGTCATTTTCTTCAACAGCCTTTTTTATAAGACTCTGATGGCCTTCATGAAGATAACCCATAGTTGGTACAAAACCGATTGAAAAGCCCTGCTTTTTCCATTCTTTTATCTGTTCTCTGACTTCAATAATTGTGTGTAAAATATGAATCATAATTATCCGCCTTTTTATTAATATTAAAAATATCTTTTTTATTTGAATATATCAATATAACTTTTCTATAATCTCATCATCAATTTTATAAGTATGTTCCGCTGAAGGGAATGCAGTGCTTTTAACCTCTTCATCATATTGTTTGAAAGCAGCAGTCATCACTTCACCAAGATTTGCATATTTCTTAACAAATTTCGGTGTGAAATCAGAATACATTCCAAGCATATCCTGATAAACAAGAACCTGACCATCACATCCGTTTCCGGCACCTATTCCAATTGTAACAATATCAAGCTTGCTTGTAATAAGCGACGCAAGTTTCTCCGGAACAGCCTCTATTACAACAGCAAAAGCACCTGCCGCCTGAACACTGAGGGCATCCTCAAGCAATTTTTTAGCAGCAGCTTCTGTTTTACCCTGAACTCTGTTTCCGCCAAAAGCATTTATGGATTGCGGTGTTAAACCAATATGTGCACAAACAGGGATTCCGGCCTCAACAATAGCTTTAATCTGTGGACACACTTCTTTTCCGCCTTCAAGCTTAACAGCATTTGCTCTGCCTTCTTTCATCAGTCTGCCTGCATTCACAACAGCATCATAAACAGAAGTCTGATAGGACATAAACGGCATATCTGTAATAACAAGAGCATCCTTTGCGCCTCTTGAAACAGCTCTTGTATGGTGTATCATATCTTCAACCGTAACTGAAATTGTATCTTCATATCCAAGCATAACATTGCCCAAAGAATCACCAACCAAAATGGAATTGATTCCGGCATCATTTATAAGCTTTGCTGTTGAATAATCATATGCTGTAAGCATTGAAATTTTTGTTCCGTCTTCTTTTGCCTTTGCAAATGTTAAAACTGTATTTTTCATTCTTCTTTCTGCTCCTTGTTTAGCACATTTTCAAGACTTTCATAATTCCTGTTTGGATATTTCTGCTTTGCAATCTTTATTAATTCTTTTGAAAGTAATGTATATATATCTATAGCCGATTTATCATCACTTTCATTTAATGATGACAGATGCTTATTGACTGTTGTTATATCATTTCTGTCAACAGGTCCTGTGAGAGAATGAACACAACCGTTTTTGCAAATGCTTTCTGCATTGTTTAAAAACAAAGGCTTCAGAACTTCATTTGCCGTTAAATCAGAAAAACCACATTCCTCAAGCAATTGCAGAGCAATGTGGTAAAGACCGATAACCAAATTGCTTGCTGTTACAAGAGATGCGTGATACTTAAATTTATTTTCAGCATGAATGATCTGAACAGGATTTCCCAGTGCCTGAAAAATTTCTGTTATAATCGGCATTTTTTCGTTATTTCCCTCAATCGTAAAAAATGCTTTTGAAATTTCTCTGTAGGAATTTTCTTTATCATGGATTGCAAATATCGGATGTACAGAGTAACCGTAAGCACCGGTATGCTCTATTTGCGAAAAAACCTCAGCGGACATGACTCCGCTGCAATGACATAATATTTTATCCTTTAGTTCATAGTCTTTAAGCTTTAGATAAACATCATAAATGCATGAGTCAGGAACTGTAATAAAAATAACCTGACTGTCTGATACAAGCTCTTTGATTGTTTTATAGGATTTACTGTGTGTGAACTTTGCTGCTTCACAGGCATGCTCGTAAGTTTTGCTGAAATATCCGGATATGTTCAGATTTTTCTCAAAAAAATAGCGGCCAAGAGTGAATCCAACTCTGCCCGCACCAATAAATCCTATGGATAATTTTTCATTGTTCATCATACCACCTTCTTATCATCTTTCTAAAATCCCGCTCGCATTGCGTTTCAGGTTTTAACTCTTTAAAAGACAGTATGAATAAAATATTAATCATAGGTACGGTTTCATCAGAATACCATCCGCAATTAATATACAATACAATAATTCATTTGTAAAGAAAAAATAGTTATTTAATAAATAAAAAACCAAATGTCAATGAATGATTTTTATAAAACATTCATTTTAGATTTGTAATCATTCCCCCAAGCAAGCATTGCATCAAGAATCGGGCGCATGGATTCGCCTATTTCTGAGAGGGAGTATTCAACTCTTGGAGGAACTTCTGCATAGACTGTGCGAATGATGATTCCGTCCTTTTCCATTGCACGCAGTGAATCAGTTAATACCTTTTGACTGATCCCATCAAGTGATTTTTGAAGCTCATTAAATCTCCACGGTCTTTGAAGAAGATTACGCATAATAAGCAGTTTCCATTTGTTGCCTATTAAATTAACAGTGGTTGCAACAGGGCAAGCCTCAATTATTTCATCGTTTTTCTTCATATCATTATCTCCAATACTTTATTTTTGAATGTTACAGTAAAATTATAATGTAATATTATGATTCAGTCAATAAAAAATTTTTAGTCTGAATCCCTCATGTTTCCGCAAGACTAACAAAAAAGTAACTACCCCACAAAAAAGTGCGTACTTTTCAAATACAATCATTTGTTTTATTGTTATATCAAACAAAGGAAAGGGTGGTGAAAATTATGGCACTTAAGGATTTAGCAGCTTGGAACACAAAGAAGTCTGTAAAGACACCTTCATCAGCTTGTGGTTCTGCTTGCGGTGCTTCTGATGAAAAGAAGGCATATGCAGCTTGCGGTTCTGCTTGCGGAGCCGGTGATAATAAATAATTGTCACTGAGGGCAGATATTTATCTGCCCTGAATGAATAATTAATTCGTTTTACGATTTATATATAGAGGTAACACTATGAAACAATATTTTGCATTTCAATGGCATATAACAGATGAATGCGACCAACGCTGTAAGCATTGCTATATTTTCTCAGAGGATAACTGCAAGCACCTTGAGTCAATGACTTGGGAGCAAATGAAAGATACTTTTTATAATTGTCTTGATTTTTGTGAAATGTATGACCGTCAGCCGTATTTTTATATCACAGGTGGCGATCCTATTCTGCACCCTCATTTCTGGAAACTTCTTGAACTGATACATAGCCACAATATCAATTTTACGATTCTCGGCAACCCGTTTCACCTTAATGATGAGGTGTGTGCAAGGATGAAAGCATTAGGCTGTGAAAAATATCAGTTGTCTGTTGATGGTATGAGAGAAACACACGATTGGTTCAGAAAACCAGGTTCTTTTGACACTACCCTTGAAAAAATAGCAACAATAAAAAAAGCAGGCATAAAAGCAGTGATTATGACTACTGTTTCAGGTGTTAATATTAAAGAAATTCCGAATATCATTGATACTGTTGTGGAAAATAAAGCAGATGTTTTTGCCTTTGCAAGGTATTGCCCGACAAGTGATGAAAAGGACACAGGAATGACACCTGAGGAATACCGCAAGCTGCTTGATGTTTGCTATAAGAAATACTTTGAATATGAAAAGCAGGGTTGTGAAACCTGTTTTAACCGCAAGGATCATTTATGGACACTTTATGAATACGAAAAAGGAATATTCAAAATTCCTGCTGATGCTGAAAAAGGAATGATTTATGGTGGCTGCAATTGCGGTAACTGCCATATTACGATTCTGCCAAGCGGTGATGTGTTTGCCTGCAGAAGAGTAAGTGACAGCAAAATAGGCAATGTGTTTGAGGACAGACTTGCAGATATATGGGTTTGCGATGCGG